>JAAUQE010000044.1 GCA_012032425.1 Leptolyngbya sp. RL_3_1
AGTCACCGGCGTAGCCGACCACGCTGATATTGCCCTCGATCTGCGCTAGCACGTCTGGATCACCTAGGTCGAGGGTGCGCCAGCCCAGGTAGCCGTAGGTCTCCCCCAAGGGCTGATCGAGCCTGAGGATGGCCCAATCGTCGGCGGCTTGACCGGTATAGGGGCTGTCGCCATAGGCCACATCCATCACCTGGGCTTCAGTTTCGGCCCGACCACGCACCAAATTAGGGCGAAAGAGTACCGTTTGGGTGGTGGGGCGATCGCTGGCCTCATCAACAATGCAGTGGGCATTGGTGAGCACCAGATCCACCCCGATCAGGGTGCCGGTACAGGAGCCGGTGACTTGCCCGCGATGATTCACCCAATCTACCCGGCCAATGGCAGACCAAGGGTAACGGCGGCTGGTGACAGGGACGCGGCCATCATCATTGACGATCGCCCGCACCGACCCGGCCTGCGCCCGAGTTGACGATTCGGCCCCAGGGGGGATAAAGGCGCTGCCGTCTAGGGCAGGCACAAAGGGAATCGCGATCGGTTCAGGGAAAGGTTGGGCCGGGGGGGTAAAGCTGAGCCAGGTGGTGGCGATCAAACCGGGCAGGGTCCAGAACCAGGCGGCAGATGGTGCAGGTGGCATGGTCAGGGTCTCCGTGAGTTAATAACTGGCAAACGCGCGCAGGGACTGAGGCTATGGGTTGCTCAGGCAGGCTAAGGACGGGCTGAAAACAACTTCAGACTGAACTGCACCATTTCCCCACGGAGCTATGCGGATAGACACAAGACCTACCCCTACGACCGCTTACGGACAAGCGGGTAAATCGCGTAAGTCAGCTTAAAACCCATCGCCCCTTAAGCACCCGACCCTCAGCAATAATGCTACCGATCCGCCCGGTACTGGGGTATTTGCAGGCCAGAGGGCGACGCCTTACAGCCTTTCCTTTAAGGCGTCCCTGAGGGCGATCGCCGCCCCATCATCCAGGCTCGACACCACGACCATCAGGGTAGAATTTTCTAACCCCTGCTCTAAGCAGACCATCACGGCAGTGGCGGTTTCGGTTTGCCCCGAGACGCTGTTATCCACCGTTTGAATATTAAATAGACGCTGGTTGTTTAAGGCCGTCCGGGCCTGGATCAGGCAATCAGCGGGCACTACCGCTAAGCGACGCCAAGAATAATACACAGCAGGAGTTTCTGCTTGGGCTGGAGCTGCTGCCGCCCCGAGTCCGAGGGTCAATGCTGCCATTGCCCATCTTGCCGTTTTCCATCTTGCCGTTGCCGATCCGAGAGACGCTGCCATCTGCGCTGTCACGGGTACTTGCCCGCTACGATCATCTCCACCTTTAGGGATAGTAGCCCATTCAATCCCTCTCAATAACGCCCTTGGCTTCTGGGCCGGTTGCTGATCTCCCTGCGGAGAAACCGGGCGGCGTAATCTGAAAATTGCGGGCTATGCTGAATAGCGTCGAATCATCTGGGGCGAGGTGGCCATATGTTAACGGCAAAAGCAGCGGTAAAAACCTGCCGAGGGCTGTTGATATCGGCAGGTCTGGTGGGGGCGATCGCCTGCGGGAGTGGCCCTACAGAACTAGAGGCACCCATCTCTCCGGCCTCAGCCCCGTCAACGGCTGCGACTGCCCCAACGGCTGACCCTGACGTGGCAGAGGAGCCTGACGTCACAGATGACCCCGAAGCCGCCGAGACGACCAACCCCGTTGCAGCGACGCCCAATCAGGCTCCCCCGCTACCGCTACCGGCAGAATGCAGCAATCCCACCAACCAAGGGATGATGACCCGCTGTGCCCAGGCGGAATACGCCCAGGTCGATGCGGCGCTAAATCAACGGTATCAGGCGGTTAAAGGCAGCTTGTCTGCCCCTAAGCAAGCGGATTTAGTCGCTGCTGGCCGCGCCTGGATTGCCTTTCGCGATGCCGACTGCGAGTTTGTACAGTCGCAGTTTGAGGGCGGCTCGATTCAGCCGATGGTTTATTGGGGTTGCCTCACCCAACGCACCCAGGATCGCATTGATGAGCTAGCGGGCGTCTCGCCGTCCCAGAGCTACGCAGTTGCGGATCAGCAGTTGAATCAGGTCTATCAAGCCTTAAAAGCGGTGCTATCCTCGGCAGAACAGGAGCAACTGACCACGGCTCAACTGGCTTGGTTAGACTATCGGGATTTGCACTGTGCCGTCACGGCCAGCACCGATCAGTGCTTGGCCCTGGTGACAGAGTTTCGCACCGGCCAATTACAAAACCAAGTAGAGGCGCGATCGCGCTAAACCCTGGCCCCCATCGCCAATGCAAATCTAAACCCGCAGTTCGCGCTACGGTAAAAACTCAAGTTTTCAAGTTAGATGCGGTTTAAATTGTCTTTATGCAGAGACCTACAACCCCCTGGGTCGATCCTTCCCCCCTGGCTGCGGCTGACTCGACTCGGGTATCTACCTCGACTCGGCAGCCGACCAATCTCTTAGCCGATCAATCCACGACGGCTGTTGCACAGCCCGTTTTTAAAGTTGAGAAATACGCCTTAGCCAATGGCTTGCAGGTGTGGATCCACTACGAACCCAACAGCACGATTGCGCGGGCCGATTTGATCATCAATGTGGGGTCTCGCCATGAATCCCTCGACATCAACGGCATCTCCCATTTGATTGAGCACATGACCTTTACGGGCACCGAGAAATGGGATGAAACCCAGGTGCAAAAGACCATTGATCAGTTGGGGGGCCGCTGGAATGCTTGGACCAGTCAGGAGTCTACCAATTACTACGCCACAGTTCCGGCCAGTGATCTAGAAACGGCCCTGGAATGGCTGGCAGAAGTCGTGTTTAATACCACCTTGCCCGAAGACAAGCTGGACCGAGAAAAAGACATTGTTTTCCAAGAAAAGGGCGGACAGTATGACTGGGCTTGGGACCAAGCGGAGCGCTTAGGACTGGGGTATAACCTCACCGAAAAGCTAGAGCATCAAATGTTCTCGCGCTCCTCCTTTGATTTGTCGGTGATTGGTCGCGATCGCGCCCTCAATCAACTTGAGCGCCAAGATCTCGTGGACTACCATGCCCAGCACTACCGCCCCAATAACGCCGTCCTCGTGGTGGCGAGCAACACCCCACCAGGGCAAGTTTTGGCCATTGCCCAGCGCTATTTGGGGGAAATCCCTGCCGGTGAGCTGCCGCCTAAGCCGGAGACGCCCGCCGTCAAGCCCCACCCGCAGTCCACCGTTGTGGTGCGGGGCACCAGCGTCTCTGAACAGGTGCGGCTGAAATTGGTTGCGCCCACCGTCAGCCAGGGCCATGAAGATTATTGGGCGCTGGAAGTGCTGGCCGAAGCCCTAGACCATCAGCTCCATGATGAGCTACGCCTCCATTACGGATTGGTTTATTCTGCCGGGGCCTGGAATGAGGCTTATTCCGATACGGGCTATTTCGCCATTTCCACCCAGGTGCATCGCAAAAACACCGGTAAAGCCTTGACCATCATCCAAGCCGCCCTCAAAAAGCTACAGGCCGGTTTGTCTGAGACCGCGATCGCCGAGGCCAAAAAGTCGTTGGTGGGGCGTTGGTCATTGTCGATGGATAGTACCGAACGCCGCGCCGCTTGGATCGTCGCCTGGGTGGGGATATTAGCCCCTGAGCAGCCGCTGCCCAACTATCCTGAGGCGATTGCTGCCGTCACCCCAGCTGATCTAAAGCGAGTGGCAGCCGCTTACTTACAGCCCAGCCACTTCCACACGGGGATGCACCAGCCCATTGTCACCGTCACGAGCGCGGCTCGCTGGACCGGAATCCTGCTGGGATTGGTCGGTCTGGGGCTGGCGGCTTGGTATGGCTGGGGGCATTTCGCTTAGGCAAAACCGATGGCTTCTGAGGCACCAGTTTGCTTAATTATTGGCGGCGGCATCACCGGTTTAATTGCCGCCGTTACCCTACAGCAGCAAGGGATTCAGCCACTGATCTTGGATAAGGGTTATGGCCTTGGTGGCCGCCTCGCCTCCCGTCGATTGCAGGCTCCGTCGGGCAGTGAGGGGCAATTTGACTACGGGGCGCAGCAGTTTACCGTCGGCACGCCCAGCTTTCAAACCTGGGTCGATGACTGGCTCCGCCAGGGTATTGTCAAAGTTTGGTCAACCGGCTTTGCCAATATTATGGGGGGAGTGAGGTCCAGCGATCGCCCCCCAGGTATGGCCAGCTACTGCGGCGTGGTCAGCCAGCGCGCCATTGCCCAGCATTTAGCTCAAACCTTAGACGTTCACCCGCGCCAAAAAGTGATCCGGCTGGACTGGCAGGACGGCCAATGGGTGGCCCATACCGAAACGGGTCAGCGCTTTGCTGGCGATCTAGCCCTGCTGACGCCTCCCCTCCCCCAAACCCTAGATCTGCTGGCCAGCTCTGGTATTGCGGTCCCTGAACCCCTAAGGTTGCGTTTAGCAGCCATCACCTATACGCGCTGTATTGCCGTACTGGCCCTGCTCGCCCAGGAGAGCGCCATTCCGGCCCCAGGCGGGCTCGATCTCGATGGTGAGCCCCTGCAATGGATCGCCAGCAATTTCAAAAAAGGGGTTTCGTCGGGCTATGGGGTCACGCTCCATGGCGGTCCCGAGTTTAGCCAGCAGTATTGGCAGGCCGAGAACGACGCGATTGCCGCTCACCTGATCGCCGCTGCCCAACCCTGGCTCAATACCCCCGAGATCGCCCACCACGTCCATCGTTGGAAATATAGCCAGCCCCGACAGCGCTTTAGCAAACCCTTTGTCTGGCTTGATCACCCCGGTCCTCTGGTGCTGGCGGGGGATGGGTTTGGCCCAGCGGCGGCAGCATCCGCTTTAGAAGGTGCCGTCCTCTCGGGTCTGGCGGCGGCGACGGCGATCGCGTTCTAAGCCGGGATGATTTTAGGGCTCCGTTTTTGGCGGCCCATCTGCTAATGAAAACTTTGATTTAGGGTCAGGTCTCTGCAAGTATTAATATGCTGAGGCTTTTTCAAGTTTCGATAGAACGGCAGAGCCGCTAAATGGCATCACCTTTGCCATGGCACCTAGCGCGATACAGCATTGCAAATATGAGGGGAGACGCATGAGTATGGAAATTGGACAACGGGTAACCGTCAAGCGTTTGCGGGATCGAGTGTCCCCAGATATCGCCGCCTACCTCGGCAAAAGCGGCAAAATTAGCCAGTACAAAATGGTTGACGGTAGCGGTGTGGGCGTTGTGGTGGAATTTGACAACCAGTTTTCCACTTGGTTTTTTGAAGATGAGCTGATTGCCGCCCAGTAAGTTGCTCAGCGCTATTCCCATGGAGTCGATGCAACCGAGTCCATTCAACCCCAAATAAACCATCCATGACTCGAATTCTGACCTTTCTGGGGGATTCTCCAGAAAACTGTGCTGTGGCCGCTGTGGCAATGGCCCGACGCTTAGCTGAGCAGGGGCGGCGGGTCCTGTGGGTAACGCAAAATAATGGCCCCCTGCCAGCGGTGCTGTGGCAACAGCCGGTTCCTCAAGTCCCAACGGCGCTAACCCCTGGTCTGTGGATTATGCGTCTGGCGGGGACGGCACTGCTGTCCCAAAAACTGGGACGTGGTCAAAGCCCTAGAGGCCCAGTACCTGCGGGATCCGCTTTTGAAAGCGATCCACAGTGAGGAGCTGGTGCTGCTGCCAGGGATGGATCAGGCCCTGACCCTCAATGCCCTGCGGGAATTGGATGGCAGCGGTCAGTATGACGACATCGTGTTTGATGGCCCCGAGGGTCACGAGGCCCTGCGGATGTGGGGGTTACCCGATGGCCTCGACTGGTATATCCGCCGCTTCCAAGCGATTGTGCAATCCTCGGCCTTGGCCCAGGCGCTCTCTCCGTTTTGGACACCGATCGCGGGGGCAATTTTTGCGTCGGGTCGAGGCCAAGAGAGCTGGTCAGCGCCCATGGAGCAATCACGGGGCTTTTTGGACGCCGGTCGGGACGCGGTTCAGAACCCGGAACGGGTGATGGGCTTTTTGGTGGCGAGGTCACAGACGGTGGCTGCAACCCGATATCTGTGGGGCTGTAGCCAGCAGGTGGGGTTGACGGTGGGGGCGGTGCTCGACTTGTCTACGAATGGCCAATCCGTTGCGGCAGAGGCTTTTGCCCCGCTCCAGACCTGTGCCATTCCCAGCTTGGTGGAAGGCAATTGGTCGCCGCTAATGGCGGCATTGCCGGACGTGGACCAGGTTACGAAAATGGCCCCGCGATCGCTCACCCTAGATACCGCCAACAACCAGGTGCGGTTATTTTTGCCCGGTTTTGATAAGTCCCAAATCGGCCTCACCCAGTCGGGACCAGAAGTCACCATTGATGCTGGCAACCAGCGGCGTAACCTGTATTTACCCGAGCCGTTTAAGAACCGGGCGGTTAGGGGCGCTAAGTTCCAAGAAAATGCTCTGATTTTATCGTTTTAAGATAGACCCAGGCTCCTGAAGGGTTGCGGCTGAATTCGCTCAACGCGATTCGGCTGCTGGTCAGGAATGAGCTCGCCTTCCATAATGAGCTTAACGATTGACCAAGCCTCTATTCCAGTCGTTCCACTTTTAAACCGCTATGGCTGATCCCACCGCCCAGACTGCGCCAACGGCTTCATCAGACCCTAAAGGCAGTAAAGCGCGCCAGCTCTTAGGCATGAAGGGCGCAGACTCTGGTGAAACCTCGATTTGGAAAATTCGCCTCCAGTTGATGAAGCCGATCACCTGGATTCCTCTGATTTGGGGGGTGGTCTGTGGGGCCGCCTCGTCGGGGCAATTTGTCTGGTCGGTAGAGACGGTGCTGGTGTCAGCGGCCTGTATGTTGCTGTCGGGGCCGTTATTGACCGGCTATACCCAGACCCTGAATGACTTTTACGATCGCGAGATTGACGCCATCAACGAGCCCTACCGGCCCATCCCCTCGGGGGCGATTTCGATTCCCCAGGTGGCCACCCAAATTATCGTGCTGCTGCTGGCGGGCATCGGGGTGGCCTATGGGCTCGATACTTGGGCGGGTCATGACTTCCCGATGATTACGGCTTTGGCCTTGGGAGGCTCGCTGCTGTCCTATATTTACTCAGCGCCGCCCCTGAAGCTGAAGCAAAACGGCTGGCTGGGCAACTATGCCCTCGGGGCCAGCTACATCGCCCTACCTTGGTGGGCGGGTCATGCCCTCTTTGGCACCCTCAACTGGACGATCGTGGTGTTGACCCTGTTCTACAGTCTGGCGGGTCTTGGCATTGCCGTGGTCAACGACTTTAAAAGCGTGGAGGGCGATCGCCAGCTCGGACTCAAATCCCTGCCGGTGATGTTTGGGATTTCCACTGCCGCCTGGATTTGCGTGCTGATGATTGATTTATTTCAGGGGGGGATTGCGGCCTACTTGCTGGCGATTCATCAAAACCTGTACGGGGTGCTGTTAATCCTGCTAATCATTCCGCAAATCACCTTTCAAGACATGTATTTCCTGCGCAATCCCCTAGAGAATGACGTCAAATATCAGGCCAGTGCCCAGCCTTTTTTGGTGTTAGGCATGTTGGTTGCAGCATTGGCCTTGGGGCATGCCGCCGTAGCCTAGGGTGAGAGCAGGCTGGTAGAATCGGCAAGTCGCAGTCGGGTTAAGGTTTACAACTGCGGGTCGGGGGGCAGGACCAGGTAACAGGCAACCGATAATAAGTAGCCGCAGCAGTGAAGCGGCATGGGGGCAAAAGGTGACAAGCGTCTTCTCAAAATTCAAAGGGTTATGGGCGGCGACGCGTCGTCACCCCCAAAAGCCAGTGCCCCCAGCTCCGATGGTGGTGGGTCATCCTGCTGATGCTGCTGTTGCAGCTAGGTCATCTGCCTCGGCAAAGCCGCCCCGTCCTAAGCGCCCCCTCTACTACCGACCCTTGTTTTGGCTAGTGCTCTTGACCGGTGCCCTGACGGCGGGGGGAGCCACCCGCTTTTACCGGATCTGGATGACCACTAAGGCCCAACTGCCAGATGTCTCGACACTGCTGTCCTATGAACGGGGTGGCACCATCACCATTCAGGCTGACGATGGCCAGGTGTTGCAAAAATTGGTCCGGCCACCCGAGACAAACTGACTTACGAAGATATTCCCCAGGATCTCCTCCAGGCTTTTATTGCGGCTGAGGATCAGCGCTTCTACGAACACAATGGAGTCGATTTTCCAGCAATTATCCGCGCCACCCGCGCCAATCTCCTGCAAGGGGATGTGGTGGAAGGGGCCAGCACCATTACCCAGCAGTTGGCTCGCATTGTCTTCTTAGACCAAGAGCGGAGTTTCCAACGCAAAGCCCGTGAGGCGGTGTTAGCGCTGAAGCTTCAGGACACTTACGAAAAGTCCGTGATTCTAGAGCGCTATTTAAACCTGGTATATCTGGGGGCTGGTGCTTATGGGGTGGCGGATGCGGCTTGGATCTATTTTGGTAAACCGGTTTCAGAGCTGACCCTATCGGAATCTGCTCTGATTGCTGGGATGGCTCCGGCCCCCAGTGCCTACTCCCCCTTGGTCGATCCGGAGGCGGCCCGTCAGCAGCGCGATATTGTGCTGCGCCGGATGTTAGCAACGGGGGCGATTTCCCAGGCCGAGGCGGATCGGGCGATCGGGCGTGAGGTGGCCACTACCCCCAAGCAGCCCCGGTTTTTATATAGTGAATTTCCCTATTTCACGATTTATGTGCAAAAGCGGGTCGGCGAAATCCTGCCCCCCGAGGTGGTTGAGGCGGGTGGCTTAGTGGTGGAAACCACCCTAAATGTGGATTGGCAGCGCAAAGCCCAAGCCACTGTTGAGGAAACCGTCGATACCATCGGCAAGCGGCAGCGCTTTAGCCAAGCCTCGCTGGTGGCGATCGACCCCCGCAGCGGCGAAATCAAGGCCATGGTGGGGGGGACCGACTTTAATGAGAGCCAGTTTAATCGGGCCACCCAAGCCCAACGGCAACCGGGCTCTACGTTTAAAGCGTTTGTTTATACGACGCGATCGCCGCTGGATTTGCCCCTTCTAAGTCCTATGCCGATGCTAAGTTTGTCGTCGATGGTTATGAGCCCAAGAACTACGGCGGCAACTATAGCGGCAATGTCTCCATTCAGCGGGCCCTGACCTCTTCGATCAACATTGTGGCGGTCAAGGTGCTGATCGATGTGGGCTTTGAACCGGTGATTGGCATGGCCCAGCGCATGGGCATTGAGTCCCCGCTCAAACCCACCTATTCCTTAGCTTTGGGGGCTTCGGAAGTCAACCTCCTTGAAATCACCAGCGCCTATGGCACCTTGGCGGCTGAGGGGCAGCATGTCCAAGCCCATGGCATTCGGCGGGTTTTAAATAGCGCTGGGGAAGTGCTGTACGAAGCGGATACCACGGCAGAACAGGCGGTGGATGCCGAAACCGCTGCCATTATGACTTGGATGTTACAGGGGGTGGTCTCGGGGGGGACGGGTAGCCGCGCCGCCATTGGCCGTCCCGTTGCCGGTAAAACCGGCACCTCTGAGAACAACCGCGACCTTTGGTTCATTGGCTATATTCCTCAGCTCGTGGTGGGGGTTTGGCTGGGTAACGATGACAGTAGCCGGACTTGGGGGGCCAGCAGTTCTGCGGCCTTTACTTGGGGACAGTTTGTCTCTCAGCTTCTAGAGGAGCTGCCCGTTGAGGAATTTCCGCCTTTGCCGCAACTGGCTGGGCGAGAAGGCACGATCGACGCTGAGCCGGTCAAGCCTGGTAGGGTGACCGCCAGCACGGCAAGTAATGACGATGACGACCGGGGACGGTGGCGGCGTTGCCGAAACCGTCATGATGACTCGCCCGCCCCAGGGGTTAATTCTTCGGACAGCGGCGCTAGTGGCGGCAGCGCTTCGGGTTCATCTGGATCGTCTGGATCATCCAGCGGCTCCAGTTCTGGGGGGCAACCGGCCTCACCGCCAGCCGGAAACGATGATGGCGGTGAGCCCGTTGGTGGGGATCCCGGCGGAGACACAGCGGATCCCAAGCCCCCCGCCCCGGCCCCGGTGCCGCCGAAGCCCGATCCGGTGCCAGCCCTGCCAGAACCGGTAGCACCGCCTTCTCAACCCGCGCCGCCGCCAGTACCCGCCCCGGCTCCAGAATAAAGCCTTTGGGTTTTGAGAGGGCTTGATCTTGTCGCGGCGACGGCGGTATCCGTAGGCTGCTTTTCAGAGTTTGACTTGATTTAAGGACGCAACAAGCATCATGAGTACAGTATTTTGGCAGGAGCTGGCGATCGCGGGTGAGACCGGCTTTCCTTATTTCACCGCTGTTTATGTGGTCGGTTTTGTCGCGGCTGTGGGGATTGGTTCCTTAGCTTGGTACAACTCCAAACGTCCTCCGGGTTGGGAAGGTCAAGAGCGCCCTGGGTTCATCCCTAAGGTCAAAGGTGCTGAAGACGAGGACAATAGCGAAGGGTAGCCTTACCGTAACGGCCACCAGCGACCTTGTCGCGGGTGGCGCTGTAGACTGCTTTCAAGCCTTCGGGGTCCAGAATATGGATCATATCCCCTTGGGTTTCTGCTGACTTGTCCAGGTGAATCAGGCCTTCCTTGACCATGCCCTTGAGCACCTGCTCGACGGTGCGATGGTTGAGTAGGCAGGCATGGGCAATGATATCCACGGGCAGATCAAAGATAAAAGATTGGGGCTGACTACCGAGGGAGCGCTCCTGATAGACTAAGGCCCGCAGGAGAGCCGCCACCGCCTGGGGGGGGTAGGTGCTGCAATTGAGTAAGTGATATTGAAATTTTTCACGCAGCTCAAACAGGAGGCCGTAGCGATCGCGAATTTCGGCACTGTTTTGATGCAGGGTTTGCAGGGTGCTCAGGGACAGCTTGAGCACGTCTGTGGTTTTGTAGGCTTCGACCAAACTGGGGAAGGAGCGGCACACAGAACCGAAATCGAAGGGCAGGCTGCGCATCCCAAAGCAGCCCCCGCAATAGGTCATCGCTACGACCCGATCCAGGGGGGTACTGCGCACCACCACTGGACCCCCGCCGATTACGAAATAGAGAAACTCTAGGGACGTATCGGGCTGAAAGGCCGTATAGATCGGACGGCTAGAGTACAGCTTTTCTGGGGCAATCGCTTCAGGGGCAATCTGTGCAGCTAGCCAGGGTACATCTAAGCCCCGAAATAAAAACGTGTCTTGGGTGAGGGATTGGATCCGGCGATCGTGCTCAGAAATCTGGCTTTGGGGTTCCATCAGCCCAGGTAAAATCCGCGCCCTCATTGTGCCATGGGGGTAAAGAACTGCATGAAAATTCCAGGTCAATCTAGTATGTTTTTCATTTCATTTGAAATACAATCTGAAGACATTCAAGATACAGAATCTCAATGGCCTTGCAATGGATGCGTCAGTCATGGGTTGGGCTGAATAGATTGACTCGGTTTGGGGCGGTGGGGTTGGGCGTAGCGGCGGGGCGATCGCCCTCTTAGCACCCCGCATCATCGCGTCACCCTTGGGGTCAGTGGGCTGGCAGGGCGGACTCACCCTCGCCATGGTTGGGCTGGCCTTTTTGATCAATGCGTTAACCCCGCTACCCGCCGAGATCGTCTTTTTAGGGGCGCTAGCAGTGCTGTTTGCGGTGGGCATTTTAGACGCGGAGGCGGCGCTAGGGGGCTTTAGCAACTCGGGTCTGGCCACGGTGGGGGTGCTGTATGGCGTCGTGGCAGGGCTGCAACAAACCGGGGCCTTGGGGTGGGTGGCGCAACAGGTGCTGGGTCTACCCAAAAGTGAGCGGGCGGCGCTAGTGCGCTTAATGCTGCCGATTATGGGGTTGAGCGCCTTTCTCAACAACACACCGGTGGTGGCCATGTTTATCCCGGTGGTGAATGACTGGTGCCGCAAGCTGCGCCTGAGTCCCTCGAAGTTGATGATGCCCCTCAGCTTTGCCGCCATTTTTGGTGGCACTTGTACCTTGATCGGCACCAGCACCAATTTGGTCGTCAATGGCCTATTGATTGAGGCCACCGATCATCCGGGGTTAAAGCTGTTTGATTTGGCCTGGGTGGGGGTGCCCTGCGCCATGGCCGGGTTTTGCCTGCTGTACTTTACCCAAGCGTGGCTCTTGCCAGAGCGCCAGCCGGTGATGGGCGATCGCGAAGATGTGCGGCAATATACCGTCGAGATGGTGGTATCGCCCCGCAGCTCCCTGGCGGGTAAAAGCGTTGAGCAAGGGGGGCTACGACACCTGCCGGGACTCTATCTGATTGAAATCGTGCGGGATAATCACGTCATCGCCGCCGTCAGCCCTCGGGAGATTCTGCAAGTCCACGACCAGCTCATATTTGTGGGCATGGTGGACTCCATTTTGGACCTGCAAAATCTGCGGGGCCTGCAACCGGCCACCGATCAGGTGTTTAAGCTCAACACCCCCCGGCCCCAACGGTGCTTGATTGAAGCGGTGGTTTCCAATACCTGTCCGCTGTTAGGACAGACCATTCGCGCAGGCCAGTTTCGGGGACGCTATAACGCGGTGGTGTTGGCGGTGGCCCGCAATGGTGAACGTCTTCAGGGCAAGGTGGGCGATATCGGCCTCCAAGCCGGGGATACCCTGCTGCTAGAGGCCAATCCAGCCTTTGTTGAGCAGCAGCGGATCTCGCGGGATTTTTACCTGGTGAGCAGCTTGCCCAACTCCGCCCCCCTCCGCCACGAAAAAGCGCCCATCGCGATTACCATCCTGATCCTGATGGTGGTTTAACCGGGTTGGGCTGGCTCAGTATGCTCAAAGCCGCCGTGCTGGCTGCCGTGGCGATGGTGGGGACGGGGTGTTGTGACCCGGCCCGCGCCCTGCGTCAGGTGGAATGGCCCGTGTTGCTGGTGATTGGGGCGGCGCTGGGTTTGAGCACCGCCATGGAATCAACGGGAGTGGCGGTGGCGATCGCCGCCACCTTTATCCCCACCGGGGGCGGCAACCCTTGGCTGGCGCTGACAGTCATCTACGGCATCACCACGCTGCTCACCGAAATCATTACCAACAATGCCGCTGCGGCGCTGATGTTCCCCATTGCCCTGTCCTTGGCCCAGAGCTTGGGGGTGAGCGATGTGCCCTTCGCTATTGCCATCATGATGGCGGCTTCGGCCAGCTTCGCGACCCCCATTGGCTACCAAACCAACCTGATGGTGTACGGTCCTGGGGGCTATAAGTTCACCGATTTTATGCGGGTCGGCATTCCGCTCAATCTCTTGTTTTGGGGAATGACGGTGGCAATTACCCCCCGCGTCTTCCCGTTCTAACTCCGTTCTCACCGGTGGAATCTGGTGTCAGCCCTGCCAGAACCCCTAGCCCCCGCTATAGTTAGCCGCGACCCTCTAATCTTGATGGCTCGACCGGTCAGAAAGGCGGAAGGTTGGTAACATCAGGCCCCAGATAATCGCCGCCAGCCTCAGAGCAGCGATGGTCGCCATCCCCAACAAGGCCGCTACTGAAGGCGCTAGCCCGAGTTGCTGCAACAGCAAATAGGCAGCAATGCCGATCATCGCTGCCGTGGCATAAATGTTACCCCGCCTCAAAATCACTGGGATATCCGCCAGCAGCACATCCCGCAGGACCCCGCCCGCCGTACCCGTAATCGTCCCCATCAGGATCACGATCAGGCCATGCAAGCCGACCTGCTCGGCAATTTGGGCTCCACTAATAGAAAACAAGGCTAACCCGAGGGCGTCGGCTACGAGCAGGCTTTATGGGGGGGACGCAAAAATTGCGCATAGAGGACCGTCAGTAAGGCAGCAGCCAAAATCACTTCTAAATAAATGGGGCTTTCAATCCAAAACACCGGATGGCGATCAAGCAGCAGATCCCTGAAGGTGCCACCTCCAATCGCAGTAACGACGGCAGTCACCACCACACCGAGTAGATCAAGCTGCTTTCGCCCTGCGGCTAACGCGCCACTGATGGCAAAGACCACCACTCCAGCCAAATCGAGAATATAGAGAATCAAGGCTCAAACCTGTATGCAATGCAATCTGAGACCCGCAATGCCCTTAGTCTGTTCTAGACTGGCGAACACCAGAGACCCAAGTCAGCCCCAGATGCTGTTGCAATAGCACCAGCAGGGTGTTGACGCTGATCGGTTTCGCTAAAAAGTCTTGAGCCCCTGCGGTCAGACTCTCTTGTTTGCTGGCTTCAGACACACTGGCTGAAGCGGCAATGACGACAACATCTTTGAGTTCGGGGACCTGTCGCAGATGGCGAATCAGCTCGAAACCATTCATCCCCGGCATCAGCAGGTCAGTGATAATCATATCGGGCTGAAATAGTTTGGCCCGCGTTAATCCGGTTTTACCATTCGCGGCTTCAGCCATTTCAAACCCTAAAGGTTCTAGCATGTTCACTAAAATCGCCCGGTTGTCAGCGTGATCATCCACCACTAAAATGCGGCGGCGATCGCCCTCAAATCCCTGCAAGTCGGGAACAAGGGCATTCGCCTGCCGGTTGACGGTTAAGGTGGGGGGCAGCGGAGCCTGGGTCTGAGGGACCGTCACTTCTAAGCAGAAAATACTGCCTTCCCCCAATCGACTTTTGCCTTGGAGCGTGCCCCCCATCATGGTGGCAATATTGTGGCTAATGGCTAAGCCGAGGCCGGTGCCCTCAGCCATGCGGTCGCGACTCCCCACCTGTTCAAAGGGCAAGAAGATGCGCTGTAACTGCTCTGGGGCAATCCCAATCCCCGTATCTTCCACCTGAAAGCGCAGGGTGACCTTTGACGACTCGGTAGCCACTGGCAGTACGGTAAACGTTACCTGTCCCTGGTCTGTAAATTTAATTGCATTACCCAACACATTCAGCAAAATTTGCTTCAGTCGTTTTCCATCCACCAAAATCCCGATCGGTAAATCCGGTGCGGGCTGATAAACAAATGCCACGCCTTTTTGCTCCGCCCGCACCCGACAGATATTCACAATGGCCTCTAAAAACGGAACCAGCAAGACCTCGGTGGGCTCAAGTTCTAGCCGCTGGGCCTCAATCTTGGCGATATCTAACACATCGTTGATCAGGTGGAGCAGATGCTCGCCGCAATCATGAATCGTCAGAATCTGCTTGAGGCTTTCAGGAGGAATTTTTCGAGAGACTTGCAAAATTTGGGTATAGCCCAAGATGCCGTTGAGGGGGGTTCTGAGTTCATGACTCATATTGGCCAAAAATTCACTTTTAGCCCGATTCGCCGCCTCCGCCTCCTCCTTGGCAACCATGAGTCGGGCGGTCCGCTCTGTGACCCGCTTTTCCAGGACTTGGTTATTCTCTTCTAAAGCTTGAAAAGAGAGGCGTAATTTTTCAGCCATTTGGTTGAAGGCATTGGCTAAAATTCCCATCTCGTTGGCTGATTCGACCTTCACATAGACATGGCGCTTGCCAGCTTGAATTTCACGGGCTGCCGTTGTCAGCGCCTGTAAAGGCAGGGTAATTTGTCGAGAGAAGATCAGCACAATGCCAAGGGTTAACACCAGGGAGAGCCCTAAACCTACCGACATTTGCTGGACCAATTGATAGACTAAACCGTAGGCTTCCTGGGTAGATATTTCCACGACGACATACCAATCGGCCTGGGGAATCAAGGTGGCTACCCCTACCACATCAGCATTTTCTAGACCCTGGTAGGTTGTGACTGCATCAGCTTCGGCATTGATTAATTGCTGAATAAAGGGGCGGCTAGAAAGATCCTTTAATTTCGGCTGATCGGCTCGACCCAGGCGATTAGCAATCACCCACCTGCGATGATCAATAATATAGGCATAGCCCGTTTTTCCCAGTTGGGGCTGAGCGATCATGGCATCTAAAAAAGATAAGTCAATGATGGCCGTCAGAATGCCCGTCAATTGATTCTGTTCATTAATAACCGGCACCGCTAAAGTGACCGACAAATGGTCTCCTGGATGCACCTCGGCTGGAAAAACAAAGCCTTTTTGCTGGGCGATCGCCTCCCTAAAGGCGGGTGATTGCAACCAATCCTCCCGAAAGGAGCGAGCGGGCTCGACAAAGGTCACCACCCGCTGATCGGACTGATCCAAAATATCCAAACGATTATGGTTGCGATAAGCGCTAATAGACTGGATCGGTTCTCCCGCTGGTGTCAAAATCGCCACCGCCTCGTAGGTCAGATCGCTACTCAAGACACCATTCAGCAGCAGCTCCTGGGTAGTGGCGGGCTGAGCCATCAGATCAGGAACGTTGGCAACATATTCTAATTGGTTCAATAATCCTTCTAGACGGGCATTGACCCGAATCGCAATCACCTGGGAGCGGCCCTTCTGAATCTGCTGGACATGGCGAATATTGGCCCTGAAGCTGGAATAGATCAAGCTACCGCCCAGCCCCAATAAACTCAGCAGCACCAGTGCCACCACTCCCCCCTGTAGCTCGGTGGCGATTGACAGTCTCCAAAAATTGGACTTAGACCGAGACGGCATCATCTGCAACCCATTGTCGTCTGGCTCTCCTCAGCACCCCATCCCCATCAGTAAGGGACAACGCTCAATTTCTCTCTACAAGGCTAGCTTAGATAATCCAGGGCAAAAGCTGAGAGGGTTCAGCGTGCTGGGTTAACCGAGCTGCATGGTCCCCATCTGATTGCTCCATCACGTCATGGGCACAGCTACAGCCCCTACAAATCCGTTCAAGCAGCACTGATGTGACCTTGCGAACTTTAGTTTTTGTCCATTGTCAGTTAGATGAAGGGGATCTAGCCTGCACTGTTCCCGATTAGAATGCACCCGCCCTAATTTGGACCTTTGCGAATGATGATTTAATAACTTGGCGGCGACTCCACTGCCCCCGCCTCATCCTTCCTAGAGAACCAACTTAGAGAACTAACCCCCGTGAAATTTGCCTTCATCATTGACCCGATCGCCCGCCTCGACCCTGGCCATGATAGTAGCGTCGCCCTGATGGAAGCTGCCCAAGTCCTCGGTCACGAAGTCTGGATCACCCAGTTCACCCAGTTGGGCGTCACGGCTGGTCAGGCCATGGCCACCCTACAACCTGTGACCCTCACCCCCGTTACCCTCGGTGGTGGGGATCAATCAGCCCCTGAGGGCCAGCGCTGGGAGGCTGTCCCTAACTGGTATCAGCTGGGAGAGTCGGTCTATCAGCCCCTGGACACCATGGATGCGGTGTTCATGCGTACCGACCCGCCGGTGACGGTACCCTATCTTTACACCACCTATGTGCTCGACTATGTGGACCCCAACAAAACCTTAGTGATCAACTCTCCGGCAGGGCTGCGGGCCGCTAACGAAAAAATGTATGCTCTGCAATTTACCGAGGCCATCCCCGAGACCATCGTCAGTCGCGACAAGCAGGTGATTCGCGACACCGTCCACCGCTGGGGCAAGGCGGTGCTAAAGCCCCTGGGGGGCAAGGCTGGGGAGGGGATTTTGTTCCTTGCTGATGGGGATCCCAACCTCAACTCCATGGTGGAAATCAGTACCCACCAGGGCCTAGAGCCAGTGATGATTCAAACCTACTTGCCGGAAGCCAAGGACGGCGACAAGCGGGTGATTTTGCTGAATGGGGAGCCGATCGGCGCGGTGAATCGGATCCCCACCGGCAGTGAGTTTCGCGGCAACATGGCGGTGGGGGGCCGGGTGGCGAAGGTGGCGGTGACGGAGCGCGATCGCGAAATTTCTCAACAGCTCGCTCCTCGCCTCAGGCAGGACGGCCTGATCTTTGTGGGCATCGACATCATCGGTGGCTACCTGACTGAGGTAAATGTCACCAGCCCCACCGGCATCCGCGAGATTGATCGCCTGGATGGGGTGCAGTTAGGCTATCAAGTAATCAAATGGGCCGTTGACGCCATCAAGGCATTGGGCAAGGGGTAAGCCGTGAATCGATCGTTTGAGATTTCCGCCGGGGTCCGTTCGCTGGGACGACGCCAACTTTTGAAATATGGCACTTTGGCTCTGGGTACCGGGGTTTTGGCAGCCTGTGCTGGGGCCGATTCGGGCTCTGCACCGGAGTCCGCCACTTCAGAGGCAACGGGGGAACTCACCCCAATCACCTTCGGCACCAACTGGTACGCCCAGGCCGAACATGGGGCTTCTATCAGGCGATCGCACTGGCATCTACGCCGACTATGGGTTGGATGTGACCATCAAAATGGGCGGTCCCCAGGTGAACGGCACCCAACTGCTGATGGGGGGCGCGATCGATTTCTTCATGGGCTACGGCTCCGACGCGATCAGAGCGGTGGAGTCGGACATTCCCAAGATCACCGTGGCTTCTATGTTCCAAAAAGATCCCCAGATTCTGATCGCCCATCCCGACCAGGGCATCGAGTCTTTGGAAGACATTCAAGGTCGACCGGTGTTTATCTCCTCGGCGGCTAACGTCACCTACTGGCCCTTTTTATCGGCTAAGTACGGCTTCACCGAAGACATGAAGCGCCCCTACAACTTCAATGCCGCCCCGTTCCTCGCCGACCCCAACTCAGTGCAGCAGGGCTATCTGAGTTCTGAACCCCTGGCCATTGAGAAAGAAGGAGGCTTTGAGCCGGTGGTCTTCTTACTGGCAGACTACGGCTACGAGCCCTACTCCACCACCATCGAAACCCGAGTGGAGGTGGTGGAGCAGGATCCGGACTTGGTGCAGCGGTTTGTGGATGCCTCAATCAAGGGCTGGTACAGCTACCTCAACGGTGATCCCAGCCCTGCTAACGCGTTGATCAAGCAAGACAACCCAGAAATGAGCGACGAGCAAATCGCCTACGGCATCGCCAAGATCAAGGAGTACGGCATTGTGGTCTCCGGCGATGCTGAAACCCTCGGGATTGGAGCCATGACCGCAGAACGGTGGCAATCGTTCTTTGACACCCTGGTGGCGGCGGGGGTGATCCAGGCTGACACCGACTACAGCCAAGCCTTTACCCTAGATTTTGTGAACAAAGGCCCTGACTATTATCAAACTCGCGTTGCTGATCCCCGGTCTCATTTCATGTCCCCAATTCAGACGATTGGCAGGCATGGCAAATTGGTTCATCCTCCCAATCAGCAACGCGCTCAAGCCTAATGACCACACCGATGGGTGAACCCGCCATTACCTTGCACCAAGTGGGTAAGGTCTACCGCAATGGCACCGTTGCCCTGCAAGGGGTGGATCTCACCGTGCAGCGGGGAGATTTCGTCAGTTTAGTGGGACCATCGGGCTGCGGCAAAAGCACGGTGCTGAAGCTAATCGCTGGGTTGGGGTCCCTCACCCAGGGTCAGGTGGATTGGGGGCTGGGCGATCGCCATCTCGCCTTTGTGTTTCAAGAGGCGGCGCTGATGCCCTGGGCGACGGTGGTTGAAAATATTCACCTCCCCCTAAAGCTGAAGGGCAAATCCCTGCGGGCTAGTCGCGCCGCCATCCAATCAGCGATGAATTTGGTTAACCTCCAGGGCAGCGAGCAAGCCTACCCCCGGCAACTGTCAGGGGGAATGAAAATGCGCGTGTCCATCGCCCGTGCCTTGGTGACTGAGCCCACGGTCTTACTCATGGACGAGCCCTTTGGGGCATTAGATGAAATGACCCGCAGTCGCCTCAATAGCGACGTGCTGCACCTCTGGGAGCGCTATCACTGGACGGTGGTCTTCGTCACCCACAACATCTATGAGGCGGTGTATCTGTCGAATCGGGTGGTGGTGATGGCGGCCCAACCAGGGCGGATTGTGGCGGAGGTGCTGATTGACGAACCCCATCCCCGCACCGATGCCTTCCGCACCTCGCCAGCCTTTAACCACTACTGCCGACAGGTGTTGGAGTATTTGACTGGGGCAGAGCAAACCTAACCCTGAGGCTAAGTCTACTTTTTAGGGGCTCTATTGGGGTTTCAGGCCGGTCTTTGCTAGATGACGCTTGAAATCTTTGCCCGTCAGGGCTGATGGCTTCGGAGGTACAGATCGCTCCCAAACCATGATGTTTACGGTCGGGTTTCTGAATGCCACCTTGCAAAAATTCGGCATCGTGGCTATTGCTTAAATGGATGCCCTTGATAGGCAGATCGCTCATTGACCCGCATATCAAACGGTGCGCCCATCCCCGATGGTGGATGCACCCTAATTTTGGCTCGGGGGCTAAATTGCGCCAGAGTCTCGGCGATCGCCGCCATCTGACCCAGCACCCGCCAGTTGTTGAGGGCATCAGGACAGTAAATCACCAGCATCAGCACTTCAGCGATATTGAC
>JAAUQE010000230.1 GCA_012032425.1 Leptolyngbya sp. RL_3_1
TGCAGCCTCACCCTAGCCCCTCTCCCGGTGGGCGAGGGGGACAGGAGCGGAATCAGGTCTTGCCAGCCGTAGGCGTCGAGGACGGCGGTGTCTAGGTCATCGTGGATTTGTTTGAGGGTGGAGACGAGGGCGCGGTTGTTGTAGTCGCGGTCTTTGTCGGTAAAGGGCTCCCCGGCGCGGAGTTTTTCGAGCAGGTTGTACATGCCGGTGATGGTGATGTCGGGATGGGTGGCTTGTACTTGCTTGCGGTGGGCATCGAGGCGATCGCCCAGGTCGCGGATTTTCTGTTTTTGCTCTGGGGTGGGATCTGGGAAGGGGAAAGGGTCGAAGCAAACTGAGTTATTGTAGCGAGGCCTGTCTTCTAATCTGCCTCCTGCTGATAGAGCCCAACAGATATGGATGTTGCTTGAAAGCACACCAAGCAGATATGCATCTTCTGATGCAATCACAATAATTTGCTGGTCGGGAACAACCTTGCCACTAATAAATGCAAAGGCTCTATGTTTACTGGTTTGGGGAGTTCCAATGTATCTCGGCAAACCTGAAAGGGCTGGTCTGAAACTTGCTCGTGGTTCACCAAATATCCACCATTTTTCTCGATAAGAGGCTCTGTTATTCTGGTCGCGATCTGGTTTGACACGGTTATAGACCCATTGGTAAGCATGAGGGTATTTTTGGAGAACTTCTTCCTCACTCAGTCCGAATAAATCGATGACCTTTGCCTTCCTCGAAGTTTGAGTAAAGTCTCGACCATTGAGGTACGGGAAGACAACTTCTTCCTCAATTTCTTTAGCTTCCCCTTCCGAGAGTACAAATCCTATTCCATGCAACTTTATCCCTGGACAACAAAGTTCTTTATTGCTTTGAAGACGGACAGCACTTCCTAAATCCACGCCTGCTCGAAGATTGCTGTATATTCTGCCGACTCTTTCCCACCTAACGTTCACATAATCGGCTTCATCTTCGGGAGTGGATGCTTCAGCTTCAGATGTGACATTCCCGAGCATCGATAAAGGCAATATATTCTCAGACTTATTGACTGCTTCTGCACCAGTCATTGCAATCCTTACTGCGGCTCCATCATCTGACCAAGGATGGTCTGAAACAGCGAAGAATATTCTCAAAGGGGTTTTGTGATTAAGGTGAAACTCTAGCAGTTTTCTTTGCCAGGTTTGCCTTATCGTGTCGGTTGTAATTAAGCCGAACCTTTGGAGTTTGTGATTGACAGATCGGGTCAGCTCTGCGGCCTGGTGCCACCAGTAGAACACATAATCAACAGTTTCTGGAACTGCTTCATAATTTTCCCGAACTGACTCGGCATAACCATCTCCTAGCGCCTCACGCATTCGTCTATTCCCAACAAACGGCGGATTTGACACCACATAATCCGCTTCCGGCCACTCCGCAGGGCGAGGATTCAAATACCGATAAATCACCACCTGATCTTCCGGGTCGGGCACTTCCTCCCCCGTCACCGGGCTCGTCATCATCCGCCCACCCCAGCGCGTCCTCACCTGCCCCGTCTTCGGGTCCACATCCGGCTCCCTGCCGTCATAGGCCAGCACCGCATCCCGGCATTCGATATTGCCAAACGCCTGCAACACCGGCTCTGGCGGTTCGGCATTGCCATAGCGCTTGAAATACCACTGGAGATAACCAATCCAGATCACCAGTTCGGCGATCGCCGCCGCCCTGGGATTCAGCTCAATCCCCAAAACTGCGACGGGTTGATCTGCTCCAAACCCAACTGCACATTCCCCGCCACATCTACCAGGCGGGTGATCACCTCCTGCTCTAGCCCCTTCAGCAAATCCAGCGACACATAGAGAAAGTTGCCCGTGCCGCAGGCCGGGTCGAGAATCTTGATCGTCCGGAGCTGATCGAGAAAAGCACGAATCTCCTGCTCCGCCTTCTTCCGCTGGTTCGCTGTGGGTTCCTCCGCACCAGCGGCAGGCTCCAGCAGCCGCTTCAGCTCCAGCTCAATCTCATCCCACGCCTGACGTAGGGGCTCCATCACCACCGGTCGCACCAACCGCTCCACATAGCTGCGGGGCGTGTAGTGCGCCCCCAAGCGGCTGCGCTCTTTCTTCTCCAGCGCCCGCTCCAGCAATGTGCCAAAAATGGCAGGCTCTACCTGGCTCCAGTCCTTCGCCGCCGCCGCGTACAGCACCTGAAGCTGTTCCTTGGGCAGGGCGATCGCCGTGGCCTGGTCAAAAAAGCTGCCGTTAAACTGCAACACCCGCTCGAAGCCAAAGTTGCCCCGGTGTTCATCGTCCGCCAGAGCTGCTCAATCTCCGGTTTGAAGGTTTCCGGGTGGGGAATCCAGCGATCGCGCAGCGCCTTGGTAAAGACCTCCCCCTTCAGCAGGCCTACATCTTCCGCAAACATGGTGAAGATGCAGCGCATGAGGAACTGGGCGACAACTTGGGGGTGGTGGCCTTGGCCCTCATCCCCGGAGTGGCCCTCATCCCCAGCCCTTCTCCCTGGGGGAGAAGGGAGTTCGGAGCGGTCCCCCTCGCCCCCAGGGAGAGGGGCTAGGGGTGAGGGGCAGAGCACCTCCGAGATCGCTTCCAGCACCGTCTCAGTCTGGTCAAACACTTCGTCGTTGCTAAACCGTAGAACGGTCAGGCTGTTGGCTGCCATCCAGCGATCGCGGTCTTGGTCGCGGAGTTGCTGAGTTTGATGGACTGGGCCATCGAGTTCGATGACCAGCCGATGATCATGACAGTAGAAATCGGCGATGAGCTGGCCGATTTTGTGCTGCCGGCGGAATTTGGCGTTGAGCAAGCGACGCGATCTCAGGAGTTCCCAGAGCAAAGCTTCGGCAGAAGTTTGATGTTTGCGGAGTTCGCGGGCGCGATCGACATATTCGTCGGGAATTTGTCGCCAGCGACCAGCTAAACGCGAAAAGTCTCCGTCCCACTGGTGCCCCTCATCCCCAGCCCTGCTCCCAGCGGGAGAAGAGGGCCGGATCGAAGTTCTTGCAGGGAGCCGGATCGAAGTCCCTCTCCTCAGGGAGAGGGATTTAGGGTGAGGGGCATTCTCCTCCAACCAGCGGGTCAGCTTTGCCAGTTCCGCCGCCACCTCCCGCGTCACCCTGGCCCGATACTTCTCTGGATTCAGCGACTGCGGGTCGGTGAAAATTTTGACAAAGCGATCGAACATTTCCGGCTGCTTCAGGTCGGCCAGATTCACCCGTTGGCGAGCCCCGTAGCTGCCATACTCCCCGCTAAAGCCTTCCCAAACTTCAAAATGAGAGCCGATATCGCAGGTGATCAAAAACGGCGGTTTGGCGGGCAGCTTGCGGTTGTAGGCGTAGGCTCTGGCCTGGTTAAACGCCTTTTGCAAGTTATCGCGATAAACCTTGGTGCCTCGCTTCCCGTGGCCTTTGCCCGACTCCACGCTGCCCTGCTTGGCTTCGATCAAAAAGCAGCCTTCTTTATAAAAGTCAGCAAACTTGGTAGAGGCGGTCGTTTTTTCGCTGCTGTAGAATTTGATGTCCTTGTCAAAGCAGTAGGGATCCCCAGGGACGCTGCCCTTGGGGGGCGGTCCCTCTACCCCCAGTGCCGTACAAAGGTCCCCAAAGAAGGTTTGATAATTGGCCCGCTCATTGCCCTCCGACCCTTGCCACTTGGTCAAAAATGCATTGAGCTGCTCAGAATCGGCTGGGGTCATGGCTGGGGGCGATCGCGGTTACGCCAAAGGTAGCTCACCCGCTCCGATTCCGTCGGTCTGGCCCATTCTCTGAGGCGATGGTTGGTTAATCCACAAACCCGACAAACGGTTTACGATGGTTATCGGATCTTAACAATCTACGGTGACTGGTTTTTAAGGCCAAACGCCCCATCACCATCTCCGTAGGCAATCGATGGGCAATTGACCGGCAATCCTTTCCCTACGGTGGCTAGTACTCGACGGCTTAAATAGCCTTAGCCTTGAACAAGGGGCTTAAGCCCGTTGCCTTGAGTTTGAAATGGTTGAGTTAATTCCGCCCTTGAGTACTAGGGTCAGGATCACGGCTGGATGGGCTGAAATGTTTTTTAAGTGAGCAATTGATTGAATGGAAGATGTGATTAAAAAGTCAGACTTTTCCCTGAAACCTTACATGAAAAGCAATGACTTTTGGGCAGTTTGTCAGATTCTAAATACAGTCCTTCCTTACATTGCCCTATGGTATCTCGCGGTTAAACTGGCCGCGCTTTCCCTTTGGTTTTTGCCGCCGATCATGGTGCTCATGACCCTGTTTTCAGGGCGCTGCTTTTCCCTCATGCACGACTGCGGCCACTATTCGCTATTTCGATCGCGACGAGTCAATCGAGTCGTGGGGTTTGCCCTCGGGGTTCTCAATGCGATTCCCCAGTATCCCTGGTCTCGGGGGCACGCTTACCATCACAAAACCAATGGCGACTGGGAACGCTATCGGGGGCCGTCTGCACTGATTTCAACCGACGAATTTGCCCGCCTGACCCCTTTTAATCAAAGGTGCTATCAATGGTTGCGGCATCCCTTGCTGCTTTTCCCTGGTGGATTTTTCTACCTGATCATTAAGCCGAGATTGGCCTTGATTAAGGGCACATTTGACTTTATCGGTGATCTCTTCAATCGCCTCAGAAAAAATCCGCGCACGAGCCTTTCCACCATCATCGCCTCCCACAAGTCAAAAAATTGGTATACCGCTGGCGAATTTTGGGACCTGCTTTTTAATAACCTCTGCGTCGTCAGTGGATGGATTTTGCTGAGCAACTGGCTAGGGCGTCCCTTCTTTCTGAGCATTTACGCGGCGACGCTGACCTGCTCTGGGGCAATTTTTATCTACGTTTTCTTTGTGCAGCACAACTTTGAAGGCTCCTACGCCCACAAAACCGCAGGCTGGGACTATCTGAAAGGGGCGATCGAAGGCAGCAGTTATCTAGAACTGCCCGCTGTTTTGAAATGGTTCTCTGCCAGCATTGGCTATCACAATATCCATCACCTGTCGGAAAGAATTCCGAACTATAACCTTGAAGCTTGCCACCAAGCCAACATCCATTTGCTTTCCCAGGTGAAAACCCTACATCTCAGCAGTATGCTGGGTTGCGCCAAATTTATTCTTTGGGATGCCGATCAAGAACGCTTGGTGTCGATCGCGCAATTCCATCAGGCTGCTAGCCTTAAGTCCCAATCAACGCGTTCGCAACTGTCTAAAGTGGCTTAGTGACAGATGATTGTCTCAAACCGTTGAAATTTAACGCGTCCGAGCGCCATGTTGAATTCCCGCATTCCCCCCGGCCCCCTGCAACAGAAATGGAGCCATTTCAAAGAACACTGCCAACTGGTCAGCCCCAACAATAAGCACAAGCACCCGATCATCGTGGTGGGTACCGGGCTGGCCGGGGCCTCGGCGGCGGCGACCCTAGCGGAGCTGGGCTACCCGGTCAAAAGCTTTTGTATCCAAGATCCCCCCCGCCGCGCCCACAGCATCGCCGCCCAGGGGGGCATCAACGCCACCAAAAACTATCCCGGCGATGGGGACAGCATCTGGCGACTGTTCTACGACACCATCAAGGGGGGCGACTACCGCTCTCGCGAGGCCAACGTCTATCGCCTAGCAGAAATCAGCAGCGCCATCATCGATCACTGTGTGGCCCAGGGAGTCCCCTTTGCGCGGGAGTATGGGGGCGGCTTGGCCAATCGCTCCTTTGGCGGGGCGCTGGTGTCCCGCACCTTTTACGCCCAGGGGCAGACGGGGCAGCAACTGCTGCTGGGGGCCTATAGCGCCCTGATGCGGATGGTGAATGCCGGTCAGGTGGAGGTGTTTGCCCGCCGAGAAATGTTGGACCTGGTGATGGTGAATGGTCAGGCGCGGGGCATCATCGTCCGTAACCTGGTCACCGGGGAACTAGAGCGCCACGCTGGGGATGCGGTGCTGCTGGCCACCGGCGGCTACGGCAACGTCTACTACCTCTCCACCAATGCTAAGAACTCGAATGTGTCGGCGGCTTGGCGCTGCCATAAGCGGGGGGCTCACTTCGCCAACCCCTGCTACACCCAGATTCACCCCACCTGCATCCCCGTCTCGGGGGAGTACCAGTCGAAGCTGACCCTGATGAGTGAGGGGTTGCGCAATGATGGCCGGGTCTG
>JAAUQE010000231.1 GCA_012032425.1 Leptolyngbya sp. RL_3_1
GCGCAGCGGCTCCAAGGAGTAACGGAGTCGAAGGGTGGAGGGGGGCGAGGGGGGCTATGGGAGTTTTGAACTTTGAATTAGGAACTTTGAATTCAAAGTTCCTAATTCACGGCCACAGCAGCGCTACGGTCTTGCAGCCAACCAGCCTCATCGCTGTTGAAGGGGGAGATGGCTCGGAGCTTTTCGACAATGGCGGGCATCACCGTCAGCACATGCTGAACCTCTGCCTCAGTGGTGAATCGGGAGAGGCTAAAGCGGATGGAGCCGTGCAAAATCGTATAGGGCAGTCCCATCGCCATCAGCACATGGGAGGGGTCGAGGGAGCCGGAGGTGCAGGCCGAGCCCGAGGAGGCACAGATGCCCTGCTGGTTGAGCATCAGCAAAATCGCTTCCCCTTCGATGTACTTGAAGCCAATGTTGGTGGTGTTGGGCAGGCGATCGGTGCCGCCGCCGTTGACTTCGCAATGGGGAATCAGCTCCAGCAGTTGCCGCTCTAACATGTCCCGCAACCAGGCTTCTTGAGCCACATCCAGCAGATACTCGCGGGCCAGTTCTGCCGCTTTGCCGAGGGCGATAATGCCCGGGACGTTGTGGGTGCCGGCCCGCCGTCCCCGCTCTTGGTGCCCCCCCAACAAGAAGGGCCGAAACCGGAAACCGCGCCGCACATAGAGGGCACCGACCCCTTTGGGTGCATGGAGCTTATGGCCCGAGAGGGTGAGTAAATCGATGGTGCTGGTTTTCAGGTTGATGGGCACCTTGCCCACCGCCTGCACCGCATCCACATGGAAGGTGGCCCCATAGTCATGGGCGATCGCCCCAATCTCTTCCACCGGGAAAATCACCCCGGTTTCATTATTGGCGTACATGGTGGTCACCAGAGCAGTGCCCCCCGTCATCGCCGCTTCCACTTCCATCAGATCCAGTTGGCCGCGACCATCCACCGACAAGTAGGTAACGGTATAGCCCTTCTTCTCTAGGTGCTTGCACACATTCAGAATGGCGGGGTGCTCCACTGCCGTGGTGACGATATGGCGCTTGTCGGGCTGGGCGGCCAGGGCCGCATGGATGGCGGTGTTGTTGCCCTCACTGCCGCAGCTATTGAAAATAATCTCCGTCTCTTCAGCCCCCAGCAGCGCCGCCACCTGGGCGCGAGCATCCTGAATGGCGGCCCCCACTTGCCCGCCAAAGCTGTGCATCGACGAGGGGTTGCCATAGAAGTCACTCAAGTAAGGCAGCATTGCCGCCAAGACGGCTGGGTCAATGCAGGTGGTGGCGTTGTTATCTAAATAAGTGACCATGGGTTTGGGGGAGAGAAGGGTGGAGGAGTGGAGGGGTGAAGGCAGAACCGTAGAGGCAGAACCGTAGGGTGGGCAATGCCCACCAGCACTCTGGTTTAGGGATGGGTCTGCAAGCGGGTTACCGATTGGGAATACGAATCGAACCAGTGCCGCCAGTACCCAGACTGCTCCGGTTGCTGGAGCCGACCCACCAAGCGGGTGTAGGTGGCGAACCAAGATTCCCAGTAGTCCGGCGATGTCTCTGACCCAGAGTTCAGCGGCACCGCCACCGCCGCCGCCACCAAGGGCACACAACCCTCATTGGTGGGGCACACCGCCCAGCACTGGGGTACCCCATGGGAGCCCTGGCACTGGTTGCAGCGATTCACATCGATCCAAAACGCGGTGCCATCGGTCTGAATCGCCTCGGTGGGGCAGGCTGAGAGGCAGCGCTGGCAACCGATGCAGCTTTGGGTAATGGCGTAGGTCATGGCGGGTTTCCTCGCTGGGGTGGGGGTGGTAAGGGCGCACGGCTGTGCGCCCCTACGGGTGTCTAGGCAGTCAGCACATGCTCGTCATAGAAATGACGGGCGACGGTCTCAATCACGTCGTAAGCTTCGATTACTTGCAGTCCCGCCTTTTGCAGTTCCTTCTGGGGGCAGGGACCAACCTTGGCGGCCAGGACCGCTTTACAGTCGGCAATGGTGCTGATGATGCCGCCCAGGGCAGCCTCTTCTCCATAACCGCCTTGGCAGTAGTCGGCGACCTTGCGGTGACCGATAAACTTGGCCTCGGTGGCATCCACCTCGTAAATCATGAATTCCTTGGCATGGCCAAAGTGCTGATTCACTAAGCCCCCACCCTTGGTGGCGACCGCGACGAGGACCTTGGGCGAATCGGCCTTAGGGGCACTACGGCGGGCGGCGGCAGCCTGTTTCTTCTCTTCCACAGCGGCCTGGGCTTGGGCAATGCTGATGTGGACGGCCTGACGGGTTTCCAGGCTGTAGTCCACCGGCATCTCCATGAACTTCTCTTTGGTGAACTCTTGGCTACGGTCTTCACCCAAGAGGCCCACCGCATCGGCGCGACACTGGCGGCAGTGGCGCATCAGCTTCAGGTTGCCGGCGCAATTGTCTTGAACGGTTTTGAGTTCCTTGGGATTGGGGCCGCGCTGGCCATTCAGCCCAAAGTAGGTGCCGTGCTCGGGGGCCGAGATCAGGGGCATGATGTTGTGCAAAAATGCGCCGCGATCGCGAATCGCCTGATTCACCTCGGGCAGGTGCGCGTCATTAATGCCCGGAATCAGCACCGAGTTGACCTTGCAGAGAATGTCGGCTTCTCGCAATGCCTCTAGCCCTTCCATCTGGCGCTGATGGAGGATCTTCACCCCTTCAATGCCGCGATAGCGCTTGCGGCGGTAATGCACCCAGGGGTAAATCTTTTCGCCGATCTCGGGGTCCACCATATTGATGGTGATGGTGACGTGATCGACATTCAGTTGCTTGATCCGATCAATATGATCCAGCAACATCAGACCGTTGGTGGACAGGCAGAGCTTGATGTCCGGAGCCTGCTCGGCAACGAGTTCAAAAGTGCGAAAGGTCTTCTCTGGGTTAGCCAGTGGGTCACCAGGACCGGCAATCCCCAACACGGTCATTTGCGGAATCTTACCCGCCACCACCAGCGCCTTATGGGCGGCTTCCTCCGGGGTGAGCAGTTCGCTGACCACACCGGGGCGGCTCTCGTTGGCACAGTCATATTTGCGGTTGCAGTAGTTGCACTGGATGTTGCAGGCGGGGGCCACCGCCACATGCATACGGGCGTAGTGGTGGTGCGCCCCTTCGCTATAGCAGGGGTGCTTATCAATGCGAGCCTGCATGGACTCGCTCAGGCCCGTTTCGCCTTTAGGGCTACAATCACAGCCGCCCCTAGACGCCTTGACCTGGGTTTGGTTTTGGTCAAGGTGATGTCCAGCTCGGGCGTCGCCGATGGCGCGGAAGCAAGGGCAGTGGGTGGCGGTGAAGTCATGGGTTTGGGGCGGCTCGGCAGTAGGGGTTGAGAAGCGGTCGGAGCAGCGGGCGGCAATGCGGTCGGGGCGGGAAAACAGATTACAAACGGTCTCCTCAAAAAGGGCGCTGCGTTACCGACATCGACTGGTAAGTCCAGGTGGGTTGCGGGTCGGGTAACTGCGGGTGGCAATCTCCGGTTCAAACAATCCATGGAATGCCGATAACGCAATGCCTCAAAGTCAGGAGAGTGTGCGATGTGATCCGATCAATCCACCGTCATCCAGCCGTGGTTCCAAGGGGTACAAAAGGAGGGTCGCTCTATCGCCTGGATTCAGGAGGAGCGGTCGCCCAACAAGGGTGAATACGCCTGGAATCGTGCTGGCCGTGCAGGGCTGAATTGTGGAAACCTGGCGACCCATCGTCCGGGGTTAGGAAGGGGCTCAATCTGAGCCAGAGTTGACGTTGGGGGCCGGTGGTTACACCGCATCAGCCAAGTCCTTGCAGGTGGGGTTGCTCGGCGTTGAAAGGGTTATAGCAATCGCCTTAACCCTGGCTTTAAGTCAGCGGGCCGATAGGATTTATTGAATGATTAACGCTGTACTCAAGCGCTGAAACCCCTGATTTTTAGGGGAAAAAACTTTTTTGAAAGATCGGGGTACGAGTATTTCTCTACCCCTGCACGAGTATTTCTCTACCCCTGCGCGGTACTAACTGTACTCAGCTCAATACCTATCTCTGCAAGGGTTTGATGGGTATTTCTACCCTATTTTGAGTGCCGCGTATTGAGTACTCAGATCAGCTCGCTCTGCTAAGCTCGCTACAAAACAGACTGGCTTTGTCAAGGGCCAAAATTCGTGTCTGTATCCAGTTTTGCACTTTCTCAAAGTAGTTAGTAACGAGCTGCACGATTCCACATTAAATAATGTAAGGCGGAGAGGTGGTGGGGTGGGTGTGATGGTGATGGGTAATGGGGTGTAATTCAAGCAAGGCGTAGCCTATCCGTAGGACTTAGGGGTGATGGTTCCCTTCTCCAAAAGCGAGCGCGGGGGAGTTCAGGACTCACAATCCCTCTATCAGTAGGCTGCTGCTCATACACATTTTTGAATTAAGCGACATGGGCAGATCCCCTATCGCCGCCCCCTTACCAAGGGGGCCATCTCAAAACCGCAACTAGAATGCCCCCTTTTCTTGGCGCAGCCTGCCCACACCGCCTCTCTCCATCACCTCCTCAACCCTGTCAAGCTTTCACCACTCAAATCAGAAGCCAAATTGAATTGTGTTAAGGAATCCTGAGTTGAGCGGTAATGATTTTGCATGACCTGCTACATTTTTTCTGGGTTGACGATGTAGATAGCTTGGGAAACCCGTCGTTTGAGTACAGTAGGCGGTTGCGCTGCTGTGACCGACAAATGTGCGCTTAGCCATCTATATATAAGGGTTTCTCGCTGAGTACAGAAGTCATGGCCCTACCGTTAGAAAGACCCGTCCCTCAGGGCTAAAATACTCGTCCCCCGTCCCCCAATTAATTTTAAACCCCCGGTATATCAGCGGTTGAGCGGCTGAGTACAGGGTTAATTGTCTTAGTAAATCTGGATGGGGCTGGCGATCGCGCCAGCCCCAAATCGCGGTTGCTATAAGCAGGAAAACGCAGCCCCGACAGAGCCATGTCCCTATCCCTGCCCAGTGTTTCTGCCCAGCCCAGACGCTCAACCGTCTGTTCAACCCCCAACGTCTCCCTATGGGCGGCTTTGGTGGCAGACTTCACGATCATCTTTGAGCGTGACCCAGCGGCTCGGCACTGGCTGACGGTGCTCTGTTGTTATCCCGGTTTGCACGCTATCGCTGCCCACCGCCTCGCCCATTGGTTGCATCGCCATCGGGTGGGCTTCTTTCCCCGCTTCATTTCCCACCTGGCTCGGTTTTTGACCGGCATTGAAATTCACCCCGGTGCCCAGCTCGGCAAAGGTATCTTTATCGATCACGGCATGGGGGTGGTGATTGGCGAGACGGCGATCGTCGGCGATTACACCCTGATCTACCAAGGGGTGACCCTGGGGGGCACGGGTAAAGAAACTGGCCAGCGCCATCCCACTATCGGTTGCCGGGTGGTGATCGGCGCGGGAGCCAAAGTGCTCGGCAATATCCCCATTGGCGACTATGCCCGCATCGGTGCGGGGTCGGTGGTGTTGAAAGCGGTCCCGGCCCATTGCACCGCCGTGGGCGTGCCCAGCCGCAATGTTTGCAAATGCAACACCGCCACCACCCCTTTAGAACATGGTCAACTACCCGATGCTGAGGCCACCACCCTCAGGCAACTGATTGATCGAGTTGAAGCCCTAGAAGCCGAATTTCAAACCCTGACCCGCTCTGCTCCTTTATTAGAGAGTTTCTCCCATGAATAAGCCCAACCCTGCCAACTGGGGACAAGTGATCACCGTTCATCGCTGGGATCGCTGGTCGATCCATCATCGCCTCCAAGAGCTCAATATTCCCTGTGCCTGCCCTGCGGACGGCACCCTGCGGGTGGATGTCAACCACGCGATCGCCCTCCTGCTAGTGCAAAGTACGGTGCGGCAGTTTACCGCCCCCCGCCAAGCCAGCGTCGATTGGCTGGAGCGCTGCTGGCAGACCCACGTGGCCTGCACGGCAGAGCATTAGCAGGGAATTGAACCCGCTCCTGCCGCTCCTCAGCAACCCTGTTCCCCATTCCCTATTCCCCATTCCCTGTTCCCTATTCCCCGTTCCCTGTTCCCCGTTCCCCGTTCCCTGTTCCGATTCCC
>JAAUQE010000232.1 GCA_012032425.1 Leptolyngbya sp. RL_3_1
CATCAGGACGGGAGATGCGGGTTGTCGCTGGTGCAAAATCGGCACCACTCCATAGCCATAGGCGATATCAGCCAGCAGCAGATCCTTGAGGGTATCCTCCGCCTCCACCACAAACTGGGTGACCAGCACCGTTTGGTGGTAGAGCCGAAACAAACTGACCATGTTTTCCCCAAAAGCGGCTCCTGTAAATGCCTCCGCCGATAGGGCCGAGGCGCAGAGTACGTGGGCATAGGGGAACAGGTGAGCCACTTTGTCAGTAAAAATCTGATCGTAGGTGCGGATGATCAACCGACAGTTGGGGTTGGCGCGATAGGCCATTAACCCCAACTCCAGGTTTTGCATTTCATCCTCACTCACCGCCACAACGCTCTTCGCCCGGAGCAAGTGACTGCGCTCTAGACCGTCATTGATCGTCCCCGCGATTAATGGCACCTCTGGCAAGACATCCGGGTCTAGGGCTTGGCGGGTAAGGCCGACGACCGGCTGCTTGAGTTGTTGCAGCAACTGCACCACCCCACGGCCCACCCGGCCCAAGGACATCACCACCACGTGGTCCTGCTCGGGCACCGGCGGGCGACGGGTCAAAAAATGAAACTTGAGGGTGAGCAGCTTCTCGGTCAAGAGGGCGTACAACACCCCAATGAAGGCCGTCCCCGCTAGGGTCAGCCCCAGGCTAAATAGCCGTAACCACCAAGGTAACGGGACCGCCAGATTGACCTCACCAAAGATATCGCCATAACCCCCCAATAGCAGCACCACAGTGGTGTAAAACCCATCGGCCAGACTAGGGGTGAGGCCGGTGAGGGTCATCAGCACCGTCCCCCCCAAACATAGCCCCACTACCGTTAGGGCACAGAGCCATGCCACCCGGTGAATCTGTTGACCGTAGCTGGCTCGCCACCATTTGATCAGGCCCTGCCGCACCGCCGCCCGATCTCGGAACCGCTGTAGCCAATGGCGATATCGCCCTCCCCGCCGTCGCTGCCGCCAAAGCCTTGAGGGCGTGGGTGAGAGGGGAGCGGCGTCGATCTGCTCAGCCTCAACGGTAACCACCACATCACCGCTACGAATCTGAGCATTGGGCAGCCACCGATAAAACTGCGCCGAGGGGCTTTGAGGATTATCTAAAAGGGGAATCTGGGCATCGGGATAGAGATCCACCAGATCGGCGCGAATGTGGCGCAATACCCGGCGCTTTGAGCTATCAATTTCATGGATGGAGCGTTGATTGCACCAGCGATGGTCAGGGGTAATCGTCTGTTTGCGAATCCGAAACTGCATCGCCCCGATGCTAAAGAAGCCCAAAAGTTCTTCCCCTAGGGCCGCTAGGGCAAAAGCTGGGGCCGCCAGTTGCGTGGGCTCAAAGGCGACCAGATTTTCGAGCTGCTGGGCCAGCAAGTCATTCAGATTTTGCTTATCCGATCGCACCACCAACCGAATCGAGGGGTTCAACACCCGCGCCGTCAGGGCCGCTTCCAGATTGACCTGCTCATTCTCAGTCACCAGCAAAATCGCGCGGCATTCTTTCACCCCGGCCTTGGCGAGGACCTCTGCCTGACGGCAATCGCCAATCACCAAATGATCGAGCTGATCGGGGAGACTCGCGATTTCCCAAAGGGCGGGGGGCGCTAAGTCAACGGCATTGACCGCCACATCAAAGGGTTGGAAATTCGCAACGCAATGCTGGCCTAAGCTGCCCAGCCCGCAGACCAAAAAGCGATCGCGCCTTGGCGACAATAGGGTCGGATACAGACTCTGAGTATGGTCAAGCAAGGGCACCCCCAGAACATCCCACCTTAGCGAAGGGATTGAATAGTGAAATTGTAAAGACTGTATGTGGCCCGCAACCGTACTTGAAAGTCGCGATGCGCGATTATCGCATCATCTGTGAGCGTCGGGGCGAGGGTGCAGAGGAGGGGGGGGACTATCGGTCTTGCTCAAGGGGAGGTCCGTTTAGATTTTCCAGTGTTGATGGCAGGGGAACCGTTTCGGGCAGCAGGGGAAAAGCGTCAATATCGCCGCAGTCTCGACAACTGCCGTCGGGCATGAAGGTGCAGTGAAAAGCAACGTCATCCAAAATTGCCCCCCGCAAATTGGCATCCCGCAAATCAGCACCCCGCAGATTCGCCCCCTTCAGGTTGGCCCCCTGCAAGTTGGCCTTGCGGAGCATCGCCCCCGAGAGATCGGTGCCATCCAAGCTAGCTTCCACCAGATTTGCACCGCTTAAATCGACCCCCACCAGCCGCGCACCGCTGAGAAGGGCGCGATATAGGTCCGCCTGATGTAAATGTGCCCGGAGCAAGTCGGCCCCCAGCAAGTTGGTCCCGGCCAAGCAAGCCTGACTGAGTTGCGCCCGCACTAAGTCCGCCCCTGGCAAGAAGGCGTTCTTTAAATTGGCGCGATGGAGATTGGCATCGCTCAGGTTAATAAATGGCAGTTGGGCTCCGGTCAAATTGGCAGCAGTCAGATCAATCCCAGCAAAATTTTGCTCACCTTCGGCAAAACGGTGCAGCAATCGGTCCATGGAATGGGGGCATGAAACCATGATGAAACTCTGGAGTAGGGACACAAACTGGTTCCAGGGGGCAATACCTAGAACCAGCCACGCATGATTAGCATGGTAGATGCGTCGTCATCAGCGCTGGTGCAAGGCCAACCCAGCTTGCGGGTTGGCTGCGACCTACGGGTAATCACTGATTATTTAAACCTGATTGCAGCGCCACAAATCCGGCAATTTCTGGGATGTCCTTACCAGAAGGTGGCTCTGTATTCATTCTAAAGCAGAGGCTGAGTTACCGCCGACCCCGTGCGCTCGGCAATTTCCGGGGGCGCTCAACGCCCACTCAGTTTTCTCAGGCAGCCATTAAGCGGCGCTTATTTAAGGGTCAGAAGCCCCTCAGAGAGCCCAGCGATAGTAGGACTCAAGCTGATTAAAAAACACATCACCAAGGAGTCCAAGACTATGAAACGCTTTGCCATTGCCCTCACCGCTCTGACCATCGCTTCCGTTGCGCTTGCCCCCACCACCTACGCTGCCCCCAACTTCGATGAGTTGCGCCAAGAGAACCTTGACAAAGACGCGGTTGATTTCGACCAGCTCCGTCGTGAAAACCTCGACAAAGACGCGGTTGAGATTCAGGTGAAAGGCGTTGACTTCGACCAGTTGCGTCGCGAAAACCTTGACAAGGACGCAGTTGATTTCGACCAGCTCCGCCGCGAGAATTTAGAGAAAGATGCCGTGGTTGAACTGCAAGTCAAAGGAGTTGACTTCGACCAGTTGCGCCGTGAGAACCTCGACAAAGACGCAGTTGATTTCGACCAGCTCCGTCGCGAGAACCTCGACAAAGACGCGATCTCATCTCACTAGTACTCAAGGGCTTAAATAACCCAACCATTTCAAATCCAAGGCAAGGGGCTTAAGCCCCTTGTTCAACACTAAGGCTATTTATGCTGCCCAGTACTAGAGAGGGCTTTACCCCATGACAACGTCCCACTGTCCGCGCACCCGCGTCCATAATTTACTCGATCAGCTACAGCTAGAGTCACGTCCCGCTGCAACTCCCGAAACGTCTACGATCCCATCTCCATCAAGGAATGGGGCGGTCATCTGCCCTGAATACTGGCCCGCTTGTGAGTCTGCATAACATTTCTAGACGCGCCCTCACCTCACACCCAGGCGTTTAGCTCCACTTGGTGTGGGGTGCGACTCCTGATTGGGGCAATCATCTTCCTCACACCAACGTGCCAGCCGTTAACCGGCTGGCATTTCTTATCAGGAGAATCGCCCCAAGCATCGCTATAATTTGCCCACGCTGGGGATTCCAGCCTGTCTTCAGAGTGCATCCAGGGAGCGACTATGGCCAGCTATGCAGAGATCAAGACCGTTTTAGAAACCGATCTCCGTCGCCGAGAAGCCGCCTACCCCTTAATGGATCCGGCCATGGGCAGCCAGTGCTGGCTTCACTCCCAACCCACCGACCGAGTCTGTCTATTTTTCCATGGGTTCACCGCCAGTCCCCGGCAATTTCAGCCCCTCGGCGACCAGCTCTACCGAGCCGGGTACAACGTTCTTGCGCCGTTGCTACCGGGCCATGGTCGGGGGGGCGACTGGGGCAAAGACAATCCACCCCCCTCCCCGAAGACCCGAGAGACTACCTGAAGTTTGGGGTGCAGTGGCTGAATCTGGCCAAACAACTGGGCGATAAGGTCGTGGTGGGCGGCCTGTCTGGCGGTGGCACCCTGGCCAGTTGGCTCGCCTTCGAGAAAGCTGCTGACATCGATCGCACCCTACTGTTTGCCCCCTACCTCAGCGCCAGCCGCCGGGTGATTGACCTGTTTGTCAATACCTTTGATACCTACTACGAATGGGAAGAATCGGTCGGTCAGAACTATCCCGGCTTTGAGTTCAAGGCGCTGCGGGCGATTCTCGCCATCGCTAACTATGTGATGGCGAAGTCCCGCGACCAGGGTCCCGTCGCACCGCTGTTTATTATCTCCAGTGAGAGCGACAAAGCGGTGAGCAACCTGGACCATCGCACCTTGTTTGATCGGGCCGTCACCTATCAACCCCGCTGCTGGTACCACCGCTTTGGTCGCATCCTCGATATTCCCCACACCATGCTGACTGAGGCGGAGGGCAATCAATATCAGGATTTGCTGAATGCGATCGCCCAAGCCTTTATTGAAAGTGACTTGACCTGGGTGGAGGTGGAAGAAGTGGCCTACCGGATGACGAAGGGCCACACCTTTCCCGATGTGATTGCAGAACTCAACTGGCAAGACCGAGTTTCAAAGGATTTGCCTGCGCTGATCACCCTGGTGGATAAGGGGGAAATTCTGGCGAAGCGACAATTGTCGAAATGGGGCGGTAGGAAACGGAGCCGGCCCCGCGATCGCTAAGGGATCTGCAAGCAAATCAAGTACCCGTACATGGCAGTGGATGGGTGGATGAGTGGACTTCCCAGGACTGTGGCAGATGCTGGTCCGGTAGGATATCAGGCTATAGGGATGGCAATGTAGGCATGTTAGACGACCCTGAAAATAAGATTTGGCTCGATGTCGATACGATGATTGCGACCCGCGATCGGCAAACAGCTATCCGCCGCTGTCGTGAATTGGCAGCTTACAATGAGTTGAGAGGTGAGGGTCGTTGCACATTGTGCGGCGTTATCAAGAATAAAAGTGGCAGATCATACCGTTGTGTTTTCGAACGGGAGATAGAAGCATGAGCCAGACATGGACTGAAGAAAAAATTAGACAGTTAATTCCCGATATCGATACACAATTAGACGACAGCGATGTTCCGACCGTAGTCATTCGTCCTAGCGGCAGCAATATTTTTCTTCAATTTGAGAATCGCCGTGAGCTTGAGTTCTTAATTGCTCAACTATCTAGCCTCTTGGTTCATCAAAATGAGACCGATCTAGGGGTTACGGTTAAAGGCAATTTAACGACCTTTGGCGAATACTGTGCCGACTAAACCTAACACTGGCTCCCCAGCAGGTAATCCATAAAGGACATTATCCTTGCCATTCAGGGATTGGCAGGGTCTCTAGTAAGTCTGCCACCAAGGTGGTGGCCCGGTGGCCACCTGCCGGAATTAGGCGATGGGCCAAGACATGGGGAGCTAGGGCTTTGATGTCATCGGGTAAAACGTAGTCGCGATCGCTCAAAAACGCCCATGCCTGGGCTGCTTTCTGAAACGCCACCGTCCCCCGAGGGCTCACCCCCAGGGTGATATCAGGATGCTCGCGGGTGGCCCGCACCAGCGCCAATAAATACTGCCGCACCGAAGCTTCCACCCGCACCGCCGCACATTGTTGCTGAATCGCGGCAACTTCCGCAGGGGTAATGCAGGGGAGAAGTTCCTCGGTCGCCACCGGAGCCGACAAACGGGCCAGCATTTCCAACTCCTCCGTTTCATCGGGGTAGCCCAGGCTAAAGGCCAAAGCAAACCGGTCCATCTGAGCTTCGGGGAGGGGAAACGTGCCTTGGTATTCCACCGGATTCTGGGTGGCGATCGCAAAGAAGGGGCTGGGCACCGGTCGCGACACCCCATCCAGG
>JAAUQE010000233.1 GCA_012032425.1 Leptolyngbya sp. RL_3_1
CAGGTGGTCTTACTGTACCCGAACAGTCCCTTGGTAAAGGGGGAGGCTGACTGTCACCACCTGTACCGATAGTGAGGCTCCTCCTAAGACTGGCCCTTAAACTGAATAGGACACCTGCCTTAACATCAAAGATGCCCGTCGCACCTAGGTGCGATCGCCCATCCCATTCCTCCCATTTCAATCTTGCCATGACTGCCATTGCCACCCCTCAGCATTATCAAACCGTTCTCGATATCGATACCCGTGGCAAAAACCTTTACCCGATGACAAACCTCGTGCAGGGGGTCGTGACCACAGCCGGGGTGACAACGGGACTCTGCACGGTGTTTATCCGCCACACTTCCGCTAGCCTAATCATTCAAGAAAATGCGGATCCCGATGTCTTGGCCGATCTGGAGACGTTCTTCTCGAAGCTGGTGCCCGAGGGGGCGTTTTACCGCCACAGTGCCGAAGGCCCCGATGATATGCCGGGTCACATTCGCGCCGTCCTCACCCACACCTCAGAGAATATTCCGATTATGAATGGACGGTTGGCCCTCGGCACCTGGCAGGGGCTCTACCTCTGGGAACATCGCCGTCGAGGCAGCCGCCGAGAGGTGGTCGTCCACATCAGTGGCTATTAGGGATGTCTGATACCGCTAGCCTATCGATGATTCCTCCCGCTCCAGAGGGCTTTCGCTCTGGGTTTATTGGCATTGTCGGCCGCCCGAATGTGGGCAAGTCCACCTTGATGAATCTTTTGATTGGTCAGAAGGTGGCAATCACTTCACCCATTGCCCAAACCACCCGCAATCGCCTCCGGGGCATTCTGACCACCGATACGGCCCAGATGATTTTTGTTGATACCCCCGGCATCCATAAGCCCCACCACGAACTGGGTAAGGTGCTGGTGCATAACGCCCGCATGGCGATCACCGTGGTGGATGTGGTGCTGTTTGTGGTGGATGGCTCTGTCCCGGCGGGGCGGGGGGATGCGTTTATCGCCGAGCTGCTGGCCCGCCAGTCAACGCCAGTCTTTTTGGGGTTAAACAAGGTCGATCTGCGCAACGATGAAACGGCGGCAGCGGTGACCGCCAGCTACCAATCCCTCGCCACCGCCCAGGGGTGGCCGGTGGCTGAGTTCTCGGCCCTCACCGGGGCGGGTCAGTCGGCTTTACAAACCCAGCTAGAGACGGCCTTAGCCCGTGGCCCCTATTACTACCCCCCGGATCTGATTACCGATCAACCAGAGCGGTTCATCATGGGGGAACTGATTCGTGAACAAATTTTGCACCACACCCGTGAGGAAGTGCCCCACTCGGTGGCGATCGCCATTGACTGTGTGGAGGAATCTAAGGCCATTACCCGCGTCCTAGCCACCATCTACGTGGAGCGAGATTCTCAAAAGGGCATCTTGATTGGCAAACGGGGCAGCATGCTCAAGGCGATCGGCAGCAGCGCTCGGGAGCAAATGCAAAAGCTGATCCTGGGCAAGGTCTATCTAGAGCTGTTTGTAAAGGTGCAGCCCCGGTGGCGACAGTCGCGCCTGCACTTAGGAGAGCTGGGGTATCAGCGGGAAGAGTGACCGTCGGCGCAACCCGACCCCCACCCGATACCCCCCATGGGCACAAAGAATAGTTATCCCGGTCTTGTCAAGGCGCTTCAATAGATTTAATCATTGATTACTGGAAGGTTTGATAGAATAAAATCTATAGTAAAACCGCTAGCCCGAATGGAGCGCTAAGCCCTTGTTCCACGCCACGCTACACCAACTTAAAGTATTCGAAGCGACGGCTCGCCATGGCAGTTTTACCCGTGCTGCGGAAGAACTGTATCTGACCCAGCCCACCGTTTCCATCCAGGTCAAGCAACTCACCAAGGCCGTGGGTTTGCCCTTGTTCGAGCAGATTGGCAAACGGTTGTATCTCACCCAGGCGGGTCAAAAGCTGCTAGACACCTGTCAGCAAGTTTTCGAAGGGCTGGATCAATTTGAGATGGCCGTTGCCGACATTAAAGGCATGAAGCAGGGGCAACTCAAAATTGCGGTGATCACCACCGCCAAGTACTTTGTGCCTCGCCTTTTGGGTCCCTTTTGTCAGCGCTTTCCCGGCATTGATATTTCTTTAAAGGTCACCAACCACCAGCATATTCAAGAGCGCATGGTGAATAACGAGGACGACCTCTACATCATTAGCCAACCGTTAGAGCAGCCTGATCTCACCGTCCACCCCTTCTTGGAGAATCCTTTGGTGGTTTTGGCCCCCAAAGATCACCCCCTCGTCGGTCGGCGCAATATTCCCATTCAGACGCTAGATGGCGAGTCTTTTATCATGCGGGAACCCGGTTCCGGGACCCGGCAGGCTATCCAATCCCTGTTTGAAGAACATGAAGTCGAAGTGCGGGTCCGCTTAGAGCTGGGCAGCAACGAGGCAATCAAGCACGCGATCGCGGGCGGACTCGGGATCTCAGTCCTGTCTTTGCACACGATCATTTCTGAAGGCACGGCAGGCGAGTTTGCCATCCTCGATGTAGAACATTTCCCCATTGAGCGGCAGTGGTATATCTCCCACTTGGCGGGCAAACAGCTCTCGGTGGTAGCCAACACCTTCTTGTCCTACATGATGGAAGAGAGCCATGCCCTAGCGGCTAAGCTGCTACCGGGGATTCGCAAGGCCAGCACTGAAGAAAAGCAGCCGGTGTTGACCCCCTAGTACCGGGCGGTTCAAGTGATAGCACTATTGCCGAGAGCAAGGGTGCTTAAGGGGCAAGGGGGCTAGAAACTGGAATGGTCACGTGATATACAGTCCGGTTGAGTACCCACGAAAAAATCAGGAGACGTAGGGGCGCAGGGGCCTGCGCCCGGTGCAGAATGCAGGGCAGTTAACTTAAACCTCGTCCCGCGATCGCCGCTGCCGCATCCGGGTCTCCTGCCAAGCACTGCCAATCCCTTTCAGCACCCCCCGACCCACGAGACCAATCCCCCGCCCCACCACCTCGGTGAGCACATACACCAAACTGCTGCCCACCAACGACACCACCGTTCTGAAGCGCGGGGCGATCGCGTCGCGAGCTTCTAGCGCCAGGGTCAGGACATAGGGAACACCGCCTAGGGTGGCGAGTTCTTCGTGGCGGGGCGCGTACACCCACTGCACTTGAATGCCGTCGGGGGTGAGGGTTAGGAACCGGCGCTGGCTCTCAAAAATCGCTTTGGGCTCATTCACCAGGCTGTCCCAGCGGTAACGCCAAGACAGATCATTGCGAAACCGAGCCACATCCCGACTCGACATCATCCGGCGTTGATAGAGACCTTTTTTCAAGGGTTCTACATCGGCAAAACGATTCAGCATTGGCTGCATTACCGCACAGGCGGTTTGCAGCAGGAGATTTTCTAAAACCAGTTGACTGCGACGCAGCGCCTCCGGGGTGGTGGCCTGGTAAGAGGTGCCATCAACCACCACCGACCCTTGGAAAAGCAGATGGTCTAAGAGCGGCCCTACCTCAGGAATCTGATTGAGGATGCTCTGCTGCACCGCCTCAGCATCACGGCCTAGCACCGCCACCACCGGCTGCTCTAAACCACTGTCTTGGGGGGTATAGTAGCGGCCAAAGAAGTCGGTGGTCACCTTTTGCCAGAGGTCACGCAGCAGCGTCGGGGCAGTGGTGATCGCTTGCCCTGGGGGCAACTGGGCCTGCTGCAAATCATTGAGCAAATCTTCGAAGTCCCGCAGCAGGGTGTAGAGTAGCTCCCTGGCCCGATCGCTCCGTAGAATATCGATTTCTAAAGGAATGGTGCTGCGGTTCTCCAACGGATATTGCAACTTCAAAAAAACAGCCTCAAACACCTGGGTCCGCACATTGTCGAGGGTGAGGGGGGCCGGTGCTGCCATGGTCACCGCTCCCGACGGGTTGCCTGGGACGGGGGGCACGGCAAAAAGTGGTGCTGGAGAATCCGGGGCGCGGGCAGCGGCAGCCTCTGGCAACAGATGTTGGATTAGCCAGCGGGCGGCGCGCAACTCCCGGCGTCGGCCCGCCAGCACCGGCCCATACAACGGTCCGGCCTGGGTTTGCTCGGCTTCAACCGTCGGCGATCGCCCCGGCAATTTGCTGTAAACAGGATCGCCGTAACTGCGACCAGCGGCTGTCTAGGCCGGGGCAATTTGGGTCGGAACGGGGGCTCAGGTGGCGGGGCGATCGGGTCAGCGGCGATCGCTGCAAACGCTACGCTGGGGGCGACCACCTGGCGAATTAATTGGGCCAGCTCCCGCACCGGCAAACTCCGCAACCCAAACCCATCAGCTCCCATGGCCTGAGTCGCCGCCTGTAAAACCGCATCCCCCTGGGCACTCAGCACCAGCACCGGCAGGTCGGGGAAGCGCTGCTTTAAATCTCCACACAATTGCAGTCCCGGTAGTTGGGCCGGGTCGCCCTGACCCAGCCCCAAGTCCAAAATCACCCCATTCACCCTGGGGGAGGCATCCGCCCAGGCGGCATCGGCTGGGGTGTCCTGGGACAAAGCCTCAGATCGGTCCTGAAGATCGGCCAATTGCGCCAGGGCATCTGCCCCGGTGGCGGCTTCACCCACCACCACCCAACCGGGCTGCTGCTCTAGCCAGATTTTGAGCCCCAACCGAAAAACCGGATCCTCGTCAATCAAAAATAAATGCAGAGGCCCGGTCATAGGGAATCGTCACGCTCGCGACTGGTTGACGTTCCATTGGCCTCTCCCGCCCCATCTCCGGCAGAGCTGCCTGCTGGCTCGTCCGTATCCGTTTCTAGGGACCAGATATACTCTCGCTCGGCCTCCCAGAGATCAATGGCATTCTGGGCCTCGCGGTAGAGGGTGCGACCGGGGGCAATTTGGGCGGCAATGCCAATCGCTTCGGTCAGCGCCCCCTCATAGGCCCGCGATTTGGCTCTGGCCAAAATCGGGCTATCTTCGGCAATTTGAATGGTTTGGGTCCAGTCCCGAATCATGGTTTGGGCCTGGTCGTACAGCGCCCGCCCCGGTTGGACTTGGCCAGCAGCGGCGATCGCCTGCTTGAGCTTGCCCTCACTGGCCAAGACATTGGCCTCATTCAAGAAGGGCTGATCTTCAATGACCTCAATTTGGTCGAGCCATGCGGCCACCAGGGTTTGGGCTTCAATCCGTAAGGCTCTGCCGAGGGCGACCTGTTGGGCTTCGGCGATCGCCCCTTGTAGGGCTGCGATGGTGCCCTTATTGGCCAACCGTCGCGCCCTCAGCAAATAGGGGCGATCTTGGATCTGCTCCACCTCGTCGCGCCAGTGGGCAATCAAGGTCTGGGCTTGCCCCCGCCGAGGCCGCTCCATGTCGATGGCAGCGGCGATTTGGCTGGCATAGCGAAAGGACCAGGCTTGCCGCAGGCCGGAAACCGTGTGGGCAAATTGCAGCGCTTGGGCATCGGCTAAGGCCGCCTGCCAGGTTTGCACCGACGCTTGGGCCGCTTCATAAAACGAACTGCTGGGGGGAATCGAAGCCACCGCCTGAATCGCTTCCATCAAATAAAAGAGATGCCAATAGGTGGGTTGAAACCCATCCGCTTTTTTCGCCAACTGCTGGCCGTGGCTAAAGCGAATTAAGTCCCGAGCCTCTGGGGCCAAGCTTAGATCCGGAGGTACCTTTTGCACCGCCGCTACGGCTCCATCAATATCCCCCACTTCCCAGCGTTGAAAGCTATAGAGCAAAAGATTGTGGCTCCAGCGATCAATCTCGGTTTTGGCCTCCCGCCAAGCCTGACTATTCAGATCAACCTGCTGAGCCAGCAGCAGGGCTTCCCCTAGATCGCCGGGATCGCCGGTATTGGCCAAGACTCGCGCTTGCTCAATTTGTGACCAAGCCCGTTGCTCCCGAATGGTGCTCTGCTGTAACTCCCCAAACCGGATTGAAAGCCAGTAATCACTGTCTAAGCTTTTCAATTCTTGCAGGGTTTGGGTGGCGGCATCCCAGTTGCGGGCCGTGATCTGCTGCTCCACCTTGACCGCGATCGCTCCCCGGCCTCCCACTCCTTTTGCCAGTTCCAAATTGCCGCCTGGGCTTCTTGACGCAAAGGCGT
>JAAUQE010000234.1 GCA_012032425.1 Leptolyngbya sp. RL_3_1
CAGAAGCGGCCCATGGTTCACCAAAATCTTCGCCTTAACTAACCTGCTTGAACGGCGAGATCAATCTACTCAGACAGTACGCCAGAGCTGGAGTCAGGTAATCTAAATAGCGGCTGACTCTGCCATTCTCACCGTTGGGAGCCCTAAATAGTGGTCAGAAACCTGATTTTCTTTGGCCTGTTGGCCTTCGTCCCCGTTTCCATCCTGGCCCATCAACTGGGGTGGGGGGAGGTGGTGGTGTTTGTGACGGCGGCGCTGGCAATCATCCCCTTGGCCGGATGGATGGGCCAAGCGACCGAAGAGATCGCCGTGGTCTTGGGTCCCTCCTGGGGGGGACTGCTGAACGCCACCTTTGGGAATGCCACTGAGCTGATTATTGCCCTGATTGCCTTGAATGAGGGGCTAGTGGGCGTGGTCAAGGCCAGCTTGACCGGCTCGATCATTGGCAACCTGCTGCTGGTGATGGGTCTGTCGATGCTGCTGGGGGGCCTCAAATTTAAAGAGCAGACCTTCCAGTCGGTGGTGGCGCGGGTGAATGCTTCCTCGATGAATTTGGCAGTGATCGCCATGCTCTTGCCCACCGCCATGGTGGTCACCTCCGACGGCATCAGCGCTGATACGCTGCTGACCCTCTCGAAGGCGGTGGCTTTTGTGCTGATTGGGGTTTACGTCCTGACCCTGCTGTTTTCGATGAAGACCCACTCCTACCTCTACGAGGTGGGGACGGCTGAAGACGCGGAAAGCACTGCATCAGTTGAAATCCATGACGGCCATAGTGAAGCGGAGGAGCACCAGCCCAATTTATTACTCTGGGTTGCGGTGTTGCTGGGGGCCACCTTGGTAGTGGCGGTAGAGTCCGAACTTTTGGTGGGCTCCTTGGAGGCCGCCACTGAGCAGTTGGGCCTCAGCAGTCTGTTTACCGGGGTGATTTTATTGCCGATTATTGGTAACGCCGCAGAACACGCCACGGCGGTGACGGTGGCAATGAAGGACAAGATGGACCTTTCGGTGTCGGTGTCGGTGGGGTCGAGCTTACAGATTGCCCTGTTTGTCGCGCCGGTCTTGGTGCTGGCGGGTTGGGTGATGGGCCAACCGATGGATTTGAATTTCAACCCGTTTGAACTGGTGGCGGTGGCGGTGGCGGTGTTGATTGCCAATTCGATCAGCTCCGATGGCCGCTCCAACTGGCTAGAGGGGACGCTGCTGCTGGCGACCTACACGGTGCTGGGCTTTGCCTTTTATTTCCACCCGGCGATCGCTGAATTGGGTTAAGGAATATAAACTCAACAACTTTAATAAGGTCCGCAATGCCTCGCTAGGCTGAGTTTTTCGTTCGCAAAGCATCCCCTGTGAAATCGCAACCTAAATCGCAACCTAAATTGGGTCGTAAGCCTAACGGCTGGCTACGCCTACGCAAAGCGTCTCCCAAAGGGAGAAAGCCAAACCCATGCAAGATCCCCTAGCCCCGCTGGGGCGGCAAAGCCCACGACTCCGTTGCTCCTAAGGGAAGCCGCTAAGGCGAACAGGGGACGGTTACCTTGGAGATTGACTTTGACATTGTTTGGGTGGTTGTAGAGTAAGAGCTACCAATCTTGAAACAAGGCATAGAAAACATCTTGCAGTTCCTAGCCAATTAAATTCAGCAAAGCGTCCAAATTTGTAGTCACCCAATCTCTAGCGCTCAACGCGGCGATCGCAGGATCGTAAAGGTCCCGAGGGCGATCGCCATCCCAATCAGGCCACTGGGCTCGGGTACGGATTGGCCGGATGGGGCGTCCTCGGGTTGAGGGCGCGGCGCGATCTCGCTCAGTTCGCCCCTAAAGCCCAGACCATCGTTAATGCATTCAGCCAGGACATGGGCGACAAAGCTGCCGGTGGGCATGATGGCGCTATCGACCCGGAAGCCATAGGTAAAGTCACCGGTCTGCCCTAGGGCATTGCTAAAGCCAAAATCAGGCCCAAAGCCCACGGTACTAAAGTCCTCAATAAAATCAACCTCCCCCAACCAGCGGCCTGTGGCAATTTCATTTTGGGGGAGCCCGGTATTGCTCAGATAGGAGCCATCCAACGGGATTACCGCGCCCATAGAAGGATTGCCACCCGCTTCATGGACCCGATCCAGATAGGCTTGTAGCGATAGAAAGCCGTTATTCTCAGCCACGACGCTTTTTGTCGCCTGGACCTGATAAACCCCTAAGGGCACGCCAGAATCATTGGCCGCATCAAACCGCACCCCGTATACGCTGCCCGCTGCCAGAGCAGCTTCAAAGCTGAGGTCGGGGGCAAAATTAAAGAACATGTCTCCCCAGGCAATGCTGCCCCCCGTCACGGTGGAATCGACAAAACCGCCCAGGGGCAGATTCGTGTTCAGGCCAATGAACAAATCATTGCCCTGCTGGACATAGCCCAGGCCATAGAGTTCGAAGGCACCACCGCCCACCACACCTCCGGTCACCCCGTCGGTAAAGCTATCGGCAGCGTAGATGGTGGCTGCTGAAGCCGGGTTGACGCCAAGGATCAGAGGGATCGCGGCGGCAGCGACCCCCTGCCCAATCCCTTTGAGCAACTGGGTGAGAAATGGACGGAAGCGGCGCGATCGCAAAAGTGGAGTCATGGTGACGATTTCGTGAGGGAAATGTTGTGAGGGCAAGACCGAATGCGGTTACTCCGGCGGCGATTCATCCGGTTCAGCCACCCTGGGCAACGGCACTGTAGGAATCTCGTAGAGCGGCGTAGCTGGTGGTAACAATTCTAACTGAGCCTGACTGCGCCGTCTGGGCTGGGGGCGACGGCGACGGGCCACCCCTTCTTCGCTGGTTGCTTCGGCAATCACCTCATACAGCAGCGCTTGTTTGGCAGGGCTGCCCTTACGCAGAATGCGGCCCAATCGCTGAATGTACTCGCGGGTAGAGCCCGTACCCGAGAGCAAGATCGCCACCCCCGCCTCCGGCACATCCACCCCTTCATTTAACACATGGGAAACCACCACCGTAGGATAGGTGCCGTCCCGGAAGCGCTCCAGCACCAGATGGCGCTCTTTAACGGGGGTTTGGTGGGTGATCGCAGGAATCAAGAACTCTCGGGAAATGCGATAGACCGTGGCATTGTCATTGGTAAAAATCAGACACCGTTCGGGGTGGTGACGCCCGAGCAATTCCGCCAAAATGCGGAGCTTGCCAGCCGTACCCAACGAAATTGCTTTGGCATCCCGATGGGCCAGCATCGCTCGCCGTCCGGCGGAGGATTGGGCGCTGGCCCGCACAAACCGCTGCCAGCCTTCGAGACTGCCCAGCCAGATATTGGCGTCTTCTAGAAAGCGATTGCGGGTCTGAATCAAGCGGTCGTAGCGATCGCGTTCTTTCTTCTAGACAGCGCTACTTTCAGAGTGACAATCTCATAGGGGGCCAAGGTGGTGCCCGCCAAATCCTCGGGCTGTAGCTCGTAGACAATCGGCCCTAGGAGCTGATCAAGATCGCTGTGGCGACCATCGGCGCGATCGGGGGTGGCGGTGAGCCCCAATCGGTAGGGGGCGATCGCATATTCGGCAATCACCCGATTAAAGCTGCTGGGCAAATGGTGGCATTCATCGCAAATCAGCAGTCCGTACTGATTGCCCAGGGTTTCGGCATGGATGGCGGCACTGTCGTAGGTGGCCACAAGAATGGCGCTGCGATCGCGGGAGCCGCCCCCCAGCAAGCCAATATCGGCAGCAGGAAAGGCTTTGATGAGCTGCTCGTACCACTGGTGCATCAGATCCAGGGTTGGCACCGTAATCAAGGTGCTGCGGGGGGTCTTGCCCATGGCCAGTTGAGCCACATAGGTTTTGCCAGCGGCGGTGGGCAGCACCACCACCCCGCGCCAACGGGCTTTGACCCAAGCCGCTAAGGCAGCTTGTTGATGGGGATACGGCGGCCAAGGCTGCTGATGGTCAAGGGTTAAGGTCTGAAACTGAGCCGCCTGATCGTCGAGGGGAACTTGGTCTGCCCGTAAGGCTTCAACGACCGTGCGATAGTGGTGGGCCGGAATCCGAAAGCGCTCGATGCGATCATCCCAGGTGGCAAAGTCAAACCAAGCTTTACCCCGAGGCGGCGGATGCAGAATCAACGTACCGCGATCAAAGGTGAGCTGGGACGGTCGAACCATAACGGCGGACAAAAAGGGCTACGGTCATTCTAAGAACTCTCCTGCAGAGATCCCAGATTCTGCCGGGGCGGCGGGGATGCTGACCGTTTGCAAATAGTGCTGGAATACCCCTGTGGCGGCCACGGCTCGAAATCCTGGATCATTGTGGGTCATCACTTGCAAGACCTGCGGATTGACGGTCATCGCCGCTTGTAATTGTTCTAAGGCCACATCATCTTTCCCTTGCACCGCGTAGGTCGCGGCTTTGCCATAAAGGGCACTGGCATTAGGAGTCTTGTGGCGCAGGGATTTCTCAAAGCAGGCTAATGCTTCGCCAAACCGCTGGAGCAGTTTGAGGATAAAGCCCTTATAGGTCCAGGCGTAGTGACAGTCTTGCTTGATCGTCAACGTGGTATCCAAGCTGCCTAAGGCATCGTGGTATTGATCCAGCTTGGCTAAGGTGACGGCTCTGTGATACCAAGCCCGATGGCTGTCAGGGGCCTGCTCAATCATCCGATCCAGGCTATCTAGGGCCTCATGGTAGCGATGCAGCCGCATCAGGGCTTGCCCCCGGTTGTACCAGATGGCAAAGTCTTCGGGGGTCAGCGCCAAGGCTCGATCAAAGCTCTGCACAGCGGCCTGATAATGCTGCTGGCGAGCTTGGACAATGCCGCACCCATACCAAGACAGGGCATGGCGGGGATCGACTTGGAGCGATCGCCGGAAACTCTCCAGGGCAGCTTCGTAATCCTGTAACTCACCCAGGGCATAGCCCCGATAGGCCCAAGCATCGCAATGGCCGTTGTCAGCCGCCAAGGCCCGATCGTATTTTTCCACCGCCGCCCGATAGCGGCCCAAGCTGTATAGGGCGCTGGCTTGGCCGTACCAAATTTGAGCCGCATCCAGGAGATCGTGGGGCGCACTAGACACGGCTAGCGCCCCATTTGCCGCTTCAGGTCTTCGAGTTCTTTTTCGGTTTCCCACCGCTGAAAGGTTTCTTCTAGGGGATCGTTGAGCGCACGACTGCCAAGGTAAGGGCTTTGCTGCCAGCCCGTAGTCTCCCAATCGGCGCTATCCGGAGCAGTTTTAGCAGCGGCTTTAGCGGCGGCTCGGGTGGCTTCTGCCTGGGCGATTTTGACCTTCAGCTCTCGACGCTTGCTGTGGATTTGTTGCTGTAGGGCACGGGTTTGCTCCAGACGCCCCTTGACGCCCGTCATTTGCCCCCAGAGGTGGTTGCCCTGACGCAGCAGGGCCGCTTCACGTTCTTGAGCGGGCTGCAGCAGATCGAGACGATTGGCCGCCTTCGCCTTTTGGACTCGACCATGCCAAAGCTGTACCTCTTGGGCCGTGGCGAGGATGCTCTCTTGCAGTTGGACTTCCCGACGTTTGAGGTCGCCCAACAGGGCGATCGCGTCCTCCTCTTGGCCCCGTAATTGCTCTTCTAGGGCCATCACTTCTAAGTGAGGGTTAGCCCGAAGAAATTCATCCAGGCGACTCTCTAAGAAGCGACTCAGGTCTTCGAATAGGCCCATGGGAAATCCTGATTACCCTAGATTACAAACAGCAATTACAAACAGCCGATGGCCCCGGATGGAGAGCGCCCGGTCATGGGCAAGCTTTTGTCTACCCTGATCGACCCGTGCTAAAACTGCTGACCAATCAAAATCGAGCGCACTTCACCATTGCGGCGGACCACGGCCTCACCGTTAGCCACGGACACCAACGACCAACCGCTGTTGCCAATCCGCTCACCAATGTAAACCCGCTGAGGGACCCCGTTTATTTCAAAGAGGGCGGCTGAGCGATCGCCCAATTCCAGAATGCCCACCAGGGCATGGTTGCTCACTGGAGTTGGTGCCACCGGAGCCACACCGGGCGCTCCGGGCGCTGCCGTGGCCGCCGGGGCGGGACCGCAGCCACG
>JAAUQE010000045.1 GCA_012032425.1 Leptolyngbya sp. RL_3_1
TGGGGCCAATCAAAGCTGTCTTGGCCGAGTTGGGCTAGGTGCTGGAACCGTTGGCTGAGATCGGGTAGCTCATCGGTGGGCACTAAGCCTAAGTGGCGATCGGGGAGGGTGATCTGATCATGGCGGTGCAGCACCCCCACAATCGGCATGGCTAATGACGCCATCGCCCCTTGGAGCATGGCGAGGTGGCGATCGCTCCCCACTCGATTCAGCACCACGCCAGCAATCGTGATCCGAGGGTCGAGGCTGCGGTAGCCATGGACCAGGGCCGCAAGGGAGCGGGACAGACGGCTGCAATCGACCACCAGCACCACGGGGATCTGGAGTAACCGGGCGATGTGGGCCGTACTGGCCCAGTCGGTGCCGCCCGCCCCGTCAAATAAGCCCATTACCCCTTCGATCAGAGCATAGGTGGCGGTTTGGATATGCTGGCTGTAGCACTGCTGCACATAGACTTCTGAAGTCAGCACCGGGTCTAGCCCATAGGCAGGACGGCCCGTCAGCAGCCGGTGAAACATCGGGTCAATATAGTCAGGTCCCACCTTAAAGGCTTGTACCTGAATCCGGCGAACTTGCAGCGCCGCTAACAACGCCATCGTGACCGTGGTTTTACCCGCGCCGCTGCGCTCTCCGGCAATGATCAGTCCCATAACCCCTGCTCAACATTGGTCCGTTATTATCCCGCCCAGCCGAGCCTGAATTCTCGAAAGACTGACTCAAATCGGCCCGTCATTGCCCCAGTCTCGTACTATTCTCGATAGGCAATGCTGAGGCTGAATCTGTGACCGCTTGGACTATCCATTCCCGACGCTGTATCCCGGCATTTTGCTCAAGCGCTACAAACGATTTTTGGCTGATATTGAGCTGGAGTCCGGGGAGACCATTACGGCCCATTGCCCCAATACCGGACCGATGACCGGGGTATGCCATATCGGGGGGCGGGTCATGGTCTCTCACCACGATAATCCCAAGCGCAAGCTGGCCTACACCTGGGAGCTGACCGAGGTGAATGATCCGGTCCCCACTTGGGTGGGCACCAACACGGCCCTGCCCAATCGGGTGATCAAGTCGGCTTTAGCGGCCCATCTGTTTCCAGAACTGGGGGACTACGGTGCGATCAAGTCTGAGGTCAAATATGGCCGGGATGGCAAGAGCCGGATTGATTTCCTATTGACTGGGGCCGATGGCACTCTCATTTATATTGAGGTGAAAAACACCACTTGGGCGCAGGGCACCCTGGCGCTCTTCCCCGATACGGTCACCACGCGGGGCCAAAAGCACTTGCGAGAACTGACCGATTTGGTGCCCAAGGCGCGGGCCGTGATGCTGTATTTCATCAATCGGGGCGACTGTATCAGCTTTGCCCCAGGGGACAGCGCCGATCCCGAATATGGGCAGTTGCTTAGAGCAGCGATCGCCCAAGGGGTTGAAGTCTTGCCCTGCCGCTTTCAGGTTGATCCTCAGGGAATTGACTACTTGGGCCTAGCCGATCTGCAATTGCAGTGACTTTCTCTTACCCCCTTCACCTCTTTACCTCTTCACCCTCCTCCATGCCACTTGATTCGCTTGCAGATCTCTAAAGGGGAGTGGAGCCGCTTACACCTGACACCGCGTTGACGGGGACTGTATCCACCGTTTCAGATGGTGCTTGGGCCGGTTCGAGCCAGGGCAGGGCAATCACCACCTCAGTGCCTTGGCCCAGTCCGCCACTGTAGAGGGTGATGCTGCCATTCATCAGGGTGATCAGATTGCGAGAGATGGCTAATCCTAAGCCAGTGCCCTCAAATCGACGGGTAGTGGAACCGTCGGCCATGGCAAAGGGTTTAAACAACTTAGCCTGCTGCTTTGGATCCACCCCCACCCCGGTGTCACGAATGCTGATCAGGACCCTAGGCACCGCCGTGGGCAAATCAATCCCCTGGGGTAGGCGAATCGTGCCGTTTGGCCCGACGACGGCATTTTCGCTGTGCTCGACCAAGAGTTGGATAGTCACCGCACCGGCGTCGGTAAATTTGATCGCGTTATAAACCACATTTAAAAGCACCTGCTTGAGCTTGGCGCTATCAGCCTCAACCCACAGCGGCTCCGATGGGGCGGGGGCAATCAGGTCAATGCCCTTGGTTTGAGCCTGAATCCGTTGTAGGGCAACCACCTCTGCAATCAAGGGTTGGAGGTTAACCGGCTCTAAATGAACGTCTAATGTTCCGGACTCAATCTTGGCGATATCGAGAATATCGTTGATGATCCCCAGCAGGTGAATGGCGGCCTGATCAGCCCGGTCTAAAAATTCTTGGACCTCTTCTTCGCTATCGCAACAGTCGTCCCGCACCAATCGCACGCAGCCAATAATGGCGTTTAGCGGCGTCCGCAGCTCATGGGAGGTGTTGGCCAAAAACTCACTTTTGAGCTGGTTGGCCATCTGGGCCTCTTGCCATGCATGTTGCAGTTCTCTGGCCCGCTGCTCTAAACGGGTCAACATCTTGTTAAATACTTTGGCCAGGTGATCAAATTCCCAAATCCGAAAATTTTGGGGCACCGCTTTGAAGTGCGAGAGATCTTGAATCTCCTGAGCATAGGCGCAGAGTCGCTCTACGGGTCGAGACAGTTGACGGGTGAGGTAAAGCACCAGCAGGATCTGAGCCGCCAGTAGCCCCAGGGTAAAGATAATCAGCGTATAGCGGATATCACCCAGCCCTTGCAGCGCATGGTCTAGGGGGGTGACGGCCATGATGGTCCAGGTTTGGGTTTGGCCGGGGGCGATCGCCACCTTTAGGGGGGCATAACCCGCCAGCCATTCCCGATGACTGGGCAAAAACTCAAACAGATGGAGAATGCCACTCTGGTTCGCCTGAATACGGCGCTGGATAGCTTGGAGGCGATCGCTGCCCGCCATTGCAGTCATGGGTTGCCCTACCATCTCAGTGTTGGGATGAATTAAGGGGCGACCGGTCTCATCCATCACCACGGTATGGCCCACCAGCGATCGCTCCCCACTGTGGGTCAACTGGGTAAATCGGGCTTTGAGGCCCATGGTGTAGCGCAACTGGCCCTCTGGTCCATACACGGGCACCGCGATCACAGCTTCGATGGGCACAAAATTCTGATCGGTTGCCCCTGCTTCATTAACCGGGGTGGCTTGGACCGAGGCTAAGTAAAAAGGTACCGGGTTAAGTGCGCGGCTATCCAGGGCGACCCCATCCGTCGTTGCCCAGGGCAGAGTCTCTAAGGGCAGCGACAAGGGCTCTGCACAGGTGGTGAGGGCTACCACCGCCTGGGTGCCCTCATAGAGTTGAATACAGGTTTGCACCCGAGGAATTTGATCGGAAAATTGTTGGATTACGGCTTGGGTGGTGGCCAGATCCCCCGTCCCTAGGGCAGTAGTTTGGCTGAGAGTTTGGAGGTTACTTTTCAGTAACTCTAGGTTTTGCCCCAGCAGATTGGCCTTACGCACTGCGCTACTGGCAATATTTTGGCGGGCGGTTTCTAACAGACTGGTGCGGCCCTTGCGGAGAGTGACATACTGGCCAATCAACAATAGAGGAATGCCTAATAGCAGCAGCCTCAGGACTAAAATGCGACGAAAGGAACGGGGGTGGGATGCGCCCATAGGAACGACAGATTTAAAGGAACGATGGCAATTTCTAAGCCAATTTCTGAGCAAGCATCGACCGGTACTGTCAGAGAGGACAGCCAGATACCTGATCACAGCGCTCCAAGGCACCCACAAACCCGCTGTAGTCCGCCTTGTTTTAGCCATCTCCTTCATGATATCGGCCTGCATTAGGTTAGGTATCTACCCACTCACCCATCTACCCACTCACCCATCTACCCACGCACCCATCCACCCACTCACCCCTTTGCCCATGCCGAAGTCAGGGTTAAGCCATGTCTACTGCTTTTGAACCGGACTTTCTTCAGGGCTCCCGTCCTCATACGACGGTGATCTTAGCGATGAGTGCCGATGGCAAGATTGCCGATCGCGATCGCCATGCCGCTCGGTTCTCCTCTGCTGCCGACCTGCACCACCTCGAAACCCTGATTGCCCAAACGGATGGAGTCCTGTTTGGGGCCAATACCCTGCGGGCTTACGGCACTTGTCTAACGGTGCGTCAGCCAGAATTGCTGGATGGGCGATCGCAGCGTCATCAGCCCCCCCAACCGATCCAAATCGTCTGCTCTGGCAGCGGCAAACTGGATCCCCAGGGGCGCTTTTTTCGCCAAGCGGTGCCGCGCTGGCTGATTACCACCGTCTCAGGGGCAAAGCCCTGGCAGGGGGCAGTCGCCTTTGACCAAATCCTGGTCTTACCTGACGATTCACCCACAGACTGGCCAACCCTAGCCCAGCAGTTACGAACCCGAGGGATAGCCAAGCTCGCCTTACTGGGGGGCGGCACCTTAGTGGCGGCTTGGTTAGAGGCCGGTCTGGTGGATGAGCTTTACCTGACGATTTGCCCCTTGCTGATCGGCGGGGCCACCGCCCCGACCCCAGTAGATGGGACGGGCAGCCCCATTTCAGCAGCGTTACCCTTGACCCTAGTTGGCGCAAAAACGCTGGGCTCAGAGGTGTTTTTGCACTATCGCTACAGCCGCGACCCAGGCGATTGATCTACCCTAGAAAGCGTTTGTCGGTGGGTCAGGTGACCCGGCTCGTCTCCCTCTCCTCCCCTTCCTTGCAGCGCTTAGGGACAAGCGGTTACATAGCGTACCGCTTCACTAGGGCGCAAGGCTTGCGCCCCTACCTCAGCAACTTTTGTGCCTGGTATGTTTTTTAATTGCGGCTCCCTTATGACTATGGCCCCCGCGTCCCAATACACCCTGGCTTGGACGCACCAGATCCGCGACATTCCCCAGACCGATTGGGATGCCCTAGCGCTACCCCTCAAAACCCCTTTTTTAGAATGGACCTGGCTACATAACCTAGAGCAGTCTGGCAGCGCCGTCGCTAATGCGGGCTGGTTACCCAATCATTTGCTGGTGTGGCGGCAGGGGGAGCAGCGGACCTTAGTGGCGGCGGCACCGCTCTACCTCAAGAGCCACAGCTATGGGGAGTTTATCTTTGACCACCAGTGGGCGGAGTTAGCCCAGCGGCTCAATATTGAGTACTATCCGAAGCTGCTGGGGATGGCTCCCTTTACCCCCGCCGAGGGCTACCGCTTTTTGATCGCCCTGGTGAAGATGAGGTGGCCTTGACCGCCCTGATGGTGGGGGCGATTGACCAGTTTTGCGATCGAACCACATCTCGGGCTGTCACTTTTTGTATGTAGACCCCGACTGGCGACCGGTGATGGAAGCTGCGGGCTTTCATAAATGGCTGCACCATAGTTACATCTGGCAAAACGAAGGCTATCAAACCTTTGACGACTACTTGGCCCGCTTCAACGCGAACCAGCGTCGCAACATTAAGCGAGAGCGCAAATCCTTAGACAAGGCCCAACTCCGCCTAGAACCGGTCACCGGCGAGGCCATCCATCGCGCCCTCTGCACCCAGATGTATCACTTCTATGGGGATACCTGCGACAAGTTTGGCTGGTGGGGCAGCAAATACCTGACCCGCAGCTTTTTTGAGCAGCTCTACCCCACTTACCAGGACCGGGTGGTGTTTTTTGCCGCCTACAGCGAAGACAGCCCCGACCCCATTGGCATGTCCTTTTGTCTGCACAAGGGCGATCGCCTCTATGGCCGCTACTGGGGCAGTCAGGAAGCCTATAACCATCTGCATTTCAACGCCTGCTATTACCGCCCGATTGAATGGGCGATCGAGCAGGGCATCCAGAGTTTTGACCCAGGGGCGGGGGGTCGCCACAAAAAGCGGCGCGGCTTTCCCGCCACCGCCAACTACAGCCTGCACCGGTTTTACCATCCCCGCTTGAATGCGATTTTGGAAAACTACATTGAAGAAATCAACGCCATGGAGGCCCAAGAAATGGCGGCAATCAATGCAGATTTGCCGTTAAAAAGCTTGGCTCAAGGGTAACTGTTCCCCAGAGACATCGCTGGCTGAGGCAAGCTATCGGAGACTTGACCCTTTACGGGTGTTTAGATTGAGGCACCTCAAAGTAGCCCCATTGGATTGGATGAAGTCATCAAAGCCCCCTCTTATGAGTGCTGAATCTGGCGCTGTCACTGTGCCCGCTGTTGGGTGTAGATAAAGTTAGGCTGGTACTCCAAAGCTTTTTCCTGGGCGAGGGGGTAATATTCACTGGAAGCTGGCACCGCCTTCATCAGTTCGATCGCCTCACGCCATAGATCGGCAGCCTGCCGCCATTCCGCTACCGTCTCAGCCGTCTGCACTGCCTCACTCGCCGCCATGGCCGTATTGACCGCATCGCGCCATACGTCCGCCCCTGGAGAAAGCGGGGCAAGCGACGTACCATGGCGCTCACGCGCTTTTGAGCGCTCATAGGCCCGACCCAGCTCAGCACTGATTTGATCCGTTTCCCATCCCGGCATAAAAATACCGACATAGAGTCCGTACAGCCCTGCAACGGCTGCCAAAACCGCCAGAACCACAAGACAGCGTCTGACATCTTTACGCATTGATATTCCCGATCTCTGGTGCGTTAGGCCTGATTATCCAGCAACGGTCAATCCTTTTGGCAGCTCAGGCCCTGGCATCGCCAACAAGGCGTCTCATCTGAAAGTTTGCTCTCTGAAAGTTTGCCCATAGATCAAGGGTTGACGACCCTAGCCGACCCGCCCCCCCGTCGCCAGGGTTCGGCGACCGCCTGAATCGTGCCATTCGGCTCGATCGCAATGCCGGTGGCCGCGCCAATTTCGGCTGTGGTCTGAAACTGATGGCCGTTTTGCGCTAAGGCTAGGGCGACATCGCTGGCGGCGAAATCCGCTTCCACCAGGGTTACCCCTGAGTTGCGTTGGGCCAATCGCGGTGCCGCGATCGCCCCTGGCAAATCCAGGCCAAAATCCACCATGTTTGTCATAATTCCCAAAACCGTTGGAATGATGGTCGAGCCGCCCGGTGACCCAAAGGCCAGCACGCGACCATCGGGGGCAAAGGCAATGGTGGGGGCCATACTGCTGCGGGGGCGCTTGCCCGGTTCTGGCACATTCGGATGGGGGATGGCCGTGTCAAAGTCGGTCAGCTCGTTATTGAGCAGAAACCCGTGGCCCGGTACGACGATGCCCGAGCCGCCGGTGCTCTCAATGGTGAGGGTGTAGGACACCACGTTGCCCCAGCGATCGGCAGTGGTCAGGTGGGTGGTTGAAACCCCCTCTAAGTCGGTGCTGATCGCCACGGACGGCACCTGGGTCAAACTCGGGCTGGGGTCCTGCTGATAGGGGAGCGGATTGCCCGCTGGGGCGCGGAACTCTGGATCAGGGGCTGACGCTGGCAACAGGGCGCGGCGGGTGGACACGTAGTCATCATTGAGCAATCCGCTGAGGGGCACATCCACATATTCAGGGTCGCCCAGATAGCGGTTGCGATCGGCAAAAGCCAAGCGTTCTGCTTCGATCAGGTGATGAATCGCGTCCGCCCGATCCAGGGCAGACAGATCCTGCTCTGCCAGGAGCGCTAGGGTCTGGGCCACCGTGATGCCGCCGCTGCTGGGCAAGCCCATGCCGTAGATCTGGTAATCGCGATAGGTGCTGGCCTGGGGCGATCGCACCCGCACCTCATAGCGGTCTAAGTCCGCTAGGGTCATGGCCCCCGGCCAAACCTTAAAGGGGGGATTCTCTACCGTGGGAGGATGCTGGACCGTGGTGGCGATCGCCCTTGCCAGTTGACCGCGATAAAAGTCATTCACCCCCTGGGTCGCCAAGCGCTGATAGGTGGCGGCTAGATCGGGGTTGCGAAAGTGACTGCCCACGGCGGGGGGCGCACCATCGGGTAAGTACAACTGTCGCGTGCTCTCAAAGGCACTAAATCGGGCTTGATTAAGGGCAATCTGTTGGTTAAAGGTGCGATCCACCGTAAATCCGGTGGTGGCCAGGTCAATGGCGGGGGCTAAGGCGGCGGCGAAGCTGAGGGTGCCGTAGCGGCTGAGGGCGGTTTGCCAATTCAGCACCGTACCGGGGACGCCCACGGCCAACCCGCTGCTGATGCGGTTGGGAACATAGGGCAAATCACCGCCTGCTGGATCATCCGGGTCTTTGAAGAGGTCGGCGGTCACCGCCATCGGCGCTTCTTCGCGACCATCCAGCGTCACAATCTGGTTTTGATCGTGCTGATAGATAACCATAAATCCACCGCCCCCAATCCCAGCGGAGAACGGTTCCACCACTCCTAAAGCTGCCGCTGTGGCTACCGCCGCATCCACGGCATTCCCTCCAGCTTTGAGCACCTCAATGCCAATGGCAGTGGCGCGACTATCGACTGAGGCCACCGCCCCACCCTGTCCGACCGCGACAGGGGTATTTTGGCTGTGTACCGGACGACTCAAAAAGCTGGCGCACAGGGCCAAACTAGCGAGCCCAATTAACAGATTTCGCAGCCATGAATGACCCATAAGTTCACCGATTGAGTTGCTGATGGATGCTGGGTATTTCACTACAGTGCGGTCATCGCCACAACTTGCAGGGTGTTCAGCACCAACTGAGGGAAGGTGGGCGATAGAATCGCAAGTCTGGTCGTGCTTTATAGGGTGGCCGGGTCAATGCCCAGTTCTTGGAGTTTGGCAGCAAGGCGATCGCCCCGCTGCTTTTCTTGCTCTGCCCGTTGGGCTTCCTGCTCTGCCCGTTGGGCTTCCTGCTCCGCCCGCTGTGTAGCAGACTCCTCCGGCAGGGGCACCAGGTTCCCCTCCGGGTCATAGAACCGTAGCCATGGGCAGGTCCCCGTCATCGGTTCGCGGTCGATCGCCCCCTCCCAAGTCCCCAGCCACAGCCCTAGGGTTTCGCACCAGAGCCAGCCCTGGGGGTTGGGGGCCAGCGGCTGATAACCCTCGGCCAAATCGAGCCGCCAACCGGCCAGGGAATCCGCGTCAAAGGGGTCAAACACAAAATAATCTGGGGTCTTAAAGACCTGTTCATACAGATCTTTTTTAATCCCCTTGTCGGTCCCAGCGGTACTGGGAGACAGTAGCTCCACAATCACATCCGGGTAGCGGCCCTCTTCTTCCCAGATCACCCAGCCCTGGCGCGAGCGATCGCCCTCCACCCCCAGCACTGCAAAAAAGTCCGGTCCCCGAAAGTCCCGATTCATCGCCTGGTTGCGACTGTAGTAGACAAACATGTTGCCCCCCACAAAGCTATCGGGTCGCGGGGCCAGAGATTGCTGCGCAGTACGGATCAGCAGATTCATGGCGATGCGATGGCGGTTGCTTTCCAAGGGGACTCCATCATCAAAAATTAAATCCGTTGGCGGCTCCGGCACCTCCCAAGCGGGAGATTCGATCAGGGGGTGGAGGGCGGTGTCTGGAGTCATGGTGAACCGTCGGGCGATCGCCGGAAGGCAGGTTAGGGGGTTGCTGGGAAATAGCGTACCGGTCGTAGGGGTTTGGCGTTGCCAACCCCCTACCGCCAGTTGGCATGATGGATCGGGATGTTATTTAGCCGCGAACCCTTTTAATGAGGGGCACACCCACAACAGCGACTGACTTTTTCCAAGCTTTGTTCAAGTTTAAGCGATATGGATGGAGGGGCATTGGCACTGGACTGGAAATCAGTGGATGATGGCAGAGGCCCCATTACAAACGGCTGCTGACCAGGTGATCAATCTATGAAACGGGTTTTCCGACTATTTCCGCCCCGTCGTCAAACCACCAAAGAAAAGCAGATTGCCGAATGCTACGCGCGATCGCCGGAAGGACGCATCATCGTACGCCTGCGGCTCAGCTCACCGGCGGCCTTACTGGTCCCCTTTGAGGGCTTTCCCCCCCATTTCGGCAGTGACGCTGCAACTTCGCCCGTGCTGAATCTCAGTAAAGACTTTGTGGATTATCTGTTTGCTCGTCTGGCTGAACTGGGGGATGAGTCCCTGCTGCTACAGATCAATTTGCCCGCTGCCACTGTCAACCCGCCCGCGCCGGATTGCTCGGCTGACCTGCTCCAGACTGCAATTCAACGGTACTTTACTTATCTAGAGGCGGTGCGACGCGAAGATTTGCAAAAGCTCGCCTGGGATGCTGCCCTGCTGGGGCTCTTGGGGGCTACGGCCCTCGGCCTATCGGTTTTTCTCGAAGCCCGCAATGCCAATATTGATGTGGGCATGGGCTGGCTGCTACTAAGCCAAGGCGTGACCGTTTTTGGCTGGCTTACCCTTTGGGAGGCTCTGGCAAATGTGCTCTGGCATTGGCGACCGCTCTATCAGCAGCTCCGCATGTGTCAACGGATTCAACTTGCCCAGCTAGAGCTAGCGGCTCAGTAAGGTTCCGTCCAGGTCGATCTCGATCCGTGCCGATCGCGATTGGTTGGGTCACTGTTTTCGGCTCAACCGTTTGATTCATCCCCTTCGCAAATCCTCATTTTTATGGTTTCCTCTAACGACATCTCTATTCAAGGGTCTGACTCCCAAACGCTGATGCCTGCGGTCAGCCTTGATTGGGCGGCCAAAGATAGCATCTCCGCCCGCGCCAGCATTATCGGAGAGCGCCTTGCCCTGAAAACCTTGGAATGGCCAGACCCCCTAGCCACCAACCCCTTGATTGTGCGGGCGGGGGCGACGGGCTGTGCGGTGCTGTTGCGCTACGGCGTGATCGTCACCTTTGATCTCAGCCCGCAAGAAGAGAGCAAATTGCTCCAGACCCTACGGCCCCATATTCGCGAGCCGCTGGAATCGGCGGTTTCTGAACAACTACAGATGACCTTCCGCCCCCAAGTCAAGGAACGTTTGGAGAATGATATTCTCTGGCTGCAAGCCTGTACTGCTGAGCGCTTACAGATTGTGGCGGAGGCCCTGGGCAAAAGCGTGGTCTTGGACTACTACGAGACGGAAATCGCCGGGATCTTTGAGCAGATCAAGCCCTTTGCGATCGCCATTCAAGGCAAACACCCCCGCCCCCCCAAGGAAGAAGAGCTACTGAGCTACATTGGCGGCACGCTGTTGATTCAGCAAAAAATGTTTGGCACGGTCGAGGTGGGCGAGAAGCCCGACCCGGTGTGGGATCACCCTGAGCTAGATCGCCTCTATCTGCGTTTAGAAGACGAATACGAGCTGAGAGAGCGCTTGGTGGCCCTAGAGCAAAAGCTGGCCCTGGTTTCGAGAACCGTAGAAACCTCCCTCGGGATCTTGCAGCGCAACAGCAGCCATCGGGTGGAATGGTACATCGTGATCCTAATCGTCATTGAGATTGTGCTGGCGGTTTATGAACTCTGGACGCGGTAATGGTTGGATCCCGACTGAAGTAATCGTATTTGGGTCCCTACGGGGGGATACCCCTTGGCACAATGACTCTGATTTGGACCTAGCGGTGCGGGGTTTGGCCCCCGAAACCCTACTCGCGGCCTACCGCCAGCTTGAAACCCTGGTTCCCAGTTGGCTACCGTTTGATCTGGTGGCCCTAGAACGGGCCGATGACCGCATTTGCGATCGCATTCTGCAACTCACCCCTGTGCCTAAAAATCCTGATCTGGCCTTGCAAACCCGCCCCAATGACGAGCTGAGGGCGATCGTCTTTTTCGTCACCGGGTCCGCCACCTTTACAGCATCAATTTGGAGGGCGATCGGGTGTTGACGCTGGCTCAGCAGGTGCCAACGCTATACGCCAAGGTGCAGCGGTGTTTGGGGAGTGGCTGGCCCAGCAGGCGGCTGCGTAGCGATACGCCGCTGTTTCCCAGGTTTGCCTGGAAAATCTGACTGGGAGGCTCTGCCTCGACCACTGAGGCGTTGGTTTAACAACCCCAATGGCGGCGGCAGCTTTTGATTTCGTGACCCTGCAACTATATAATCGAGCAGCTCAGGAAGCGCTTACGCGCTGTCAGCTCATTCTTTTCGTTTAGAAGTTTATGGCAATTCCCACCCAATACCCCGTCATTGCAATTGGAGGGGCAGAAGACAAGGTTGGGGAATGTACTGTGCTCAGGAGCTTCTTTGATAGCGCTGGTGGAACCCAAGCAACGATTGGGATTGTTCCCTGTGCATCCCAGGAGCCGAGTGTCGTCGGCGCTCGATACCATCGCATCTTCAACGCAATGGGTGCCCAAGCGGTGCAGGTCCTGGATATGCAGCGCCCCCAGGAGTGTGACGAGGGACGCTGGCTCCAGCTATTGGACGCCTGCACAGGGATTTTTCTTTCCGGCGGCGATCAGATCCGCTTATTCGACTTTATTCACGGCAGTACCTTCATCACGGCTATCAAGGAACGCCTTCGCATGGGCACGCTAGCGGTTGCTGGCACCAGTGCCGGTGCTGCCGTGATGGGCGAAAAAATGATTGCGGGAGGGAGTAGTGGCGAATCGCCGAATCGCTCACTCGTCAATTTAATGGATGGCTTGGGCATTGTGCCTGAGCTGTTGGTGGATCAGCATTTTCATAACCGCAACCGGATGGCCCGCTTGCTGAGCGCAGTTGCGGCCCATCCCGACAAACTAGGCATGGGCCTGGATGAAGACACCTGTGCGGCCTTCAGGGGAGATGGCACCTTCCAGGTCATGGGGAAAGGCACGGTCACCATCATTGATTCCGGAGCATTAACGCACACCAACTATCGTTTCTCTGATCTGACCTCGCCGCTGAGTTTACATAATCTGAGGGTCCATATTCTCAGCGAGGGCGACCACTATGACTACCAACGCCGCCGGGTTGGCGCACCCAGTCTTGAAGTGACATCCTGAGGATTGACAGGGGTTGAGCGGTCAATGATCAGCAAGCACTGTTATGAAGTGATGACAAGACACTTGCCTTCCTGCCCTGAATTGGTATTATTCAACACAATTGGTTAATAATTATTTATAGTGTCCTTCGATACCCTCGGGGCACTTTATAAGGCTTAAGTGGGATTTCAAATCCCGCCGATGAAATATTCAGTCAAAGCCCCAGGATGTTTGCTGATATCGGTAGATTGATTCTGACTTGGACCAAGCCGATGGATCCGGTTGGCAAGCTTGTTCTAGTTTTTCAGGAGATTATGTTTACGCTCCTGCTGAAGGGGGTATGCGTTGATTCGGCCTGCGGCCTAAAAAGCTGCGCTTGATTGTCTATTCTGTTGGGATCTGCATCAATACCTTTTTCTCCCTATGAAAATCTTGCAAACTCGGACCCTTCGCGGCCCTAATTACTGGAGCATCCGTCGTCACAAGCTCATCGTTGTGCGGCTGGATTTAGAGGATTTAGCCGATCGCCCCTCTGATACGCTGCCCGGTTTCTATGACGGGTTGGTGCAGGTTTTGCCCAGTCTTGAGGAGCATCACTGCTCACCGGGGTACCGGGGTGGATTTCTCAGTCGGGTGCGAAAAGGCACCATGATGGGCCACGTGGTGGAACATGTGGCCCTAGAGCTACAGGTCTTAGCCGACATGACCGTGGGCTTTGGTCGTGCCCGAGCCACCAGTACCCCCGGTGTCTACCAAGTGGTGGTGGAATATCAAAACGAAGCTGCGGGCCGCTATGCCACCCGTGCCGCTGTCAGGCTTTGCCAAAGCATTATTGAAACGGGGACCTATCCTGACCATGAGCTGCAAACGGATCTGGCCGATTTGCAAAAACTACGGGCTGAAGCATCGCTGGGGGCAACGACGGAAGCGCTCGTGCGTGAGGCTGAGGTCCGTGGCATCCCTTGGATGGAGCTAGAGAACTGTGACTTGTTCCAACTGGGCTACGGCAAATATCAGAAGCGGGTTCAGGCGGCCCTCACCTCTTTTACCAACGTGCTCGGCGTAGAACTGGCCGGTGACAAGGAACGCACTAAGACGGTGCTAGAAAGTATGGGGGCTCCTGTCCCTGCCGGGAAGTTGATCTATAGCTTTGACGAACTCGAACCCACCATTGAACGCCTCGGCGGCTACCCCATCGTCATCAAGCCCTTAGATGGCAACCATGGCCGGGGGATCTCTACGAATATTTGTTCCTGGTCAGAGGCAGAGGTCGCCTATGACCGGGCCAAAAAGATTTCTAAAGGTGTGATCGTAGAGCATTTCTACGCCGGTAATGACCATCGGATTTTGGTGGTCAATCACCAGGTGGCTGCGGTTGCAGAGCGGGTCCCGGCTCGGGTTACCGGCAATGGTCACGATACGATCGCTGACCTGGTGGCGCAAGAAAACCAAGATGTGCGTCGGGGCAACGGCCATGATAATGTACTCACCCAAATCAAGCTGGATGCGTCCACAGATGAGATGCTCAGCCGCCAAGGTCTGACCTTGGATACAGTGCTGGACGCCGGACAGATCGCCTATCTGCGAGCGACCGCCAATTTGAGTATGGGGGGAACCGCTATTGACCGCACCGATGATATTCATCCAGAAACGGTGTGGTTGGCAGAGCGCGTTTCGCGGATTATCGATCTGGATATTGCCGGGATCGATGTGATTACCACCGATATCACCAAGCCCCTGCGTGAGGCCGATGGGGTGATTGTGGAGGTCAATGCAGCCCCAGGCTTGCGGATGCATTTAGCCCCCAGTGAGGGCATCGCCCGCAATGTGGCGGCTCCGATTTTGCAAATGCTGTTCCCCCCCGGAACACCGACGCGGATACCGATTGTGGCGGTGACGGGCACCAATGGCAAAACCACAACCACGCGTCTGATTGCCCACATTGCCAGACAGGTCTACGATATGGTGGGCTTTACCACCACCGACGGCATTTACATCGGCGATCGCCTAATTGAGAAAGGGGATACGACCGGCCCCCAAAGTGCCCAGATGATTTTGCGGGATCCAACCGTAGAGATGGCGGTTTTAGAATCCGCCCGAGGCGGGATTTTGCGTTCGGGATTGGCCTTTCCCCACTGTGATGTGGGTGTCGTTTTGAATGTCGCTGAGGATCACCTCGGCCTTGGCGATATCGACACGATTGATCAAATGGCCAGGGTAAAAGCCGTGATTGCTGAAGCCGTCCACGCTGATGGCTACGCGATCCTCAATGGGGATGATCAGCGGGTGGCGGCCATGGCGGCCCAGGTGATCGGCAAAGTGGCTTACTTCTCAATGGAGGCCAACAATCCCTTAGTGCAAGAGCATGTTCGGCAGGGGGGGGATTGCCGCTATTTACGACGGCAGTTACATCGTCATTCTGCAACAGGATTGGGTGCATCGGATTGCCGATGTGAAACAGGTGCCCCTCACCTTGGGGGGACGGGCACCGTTTATGATCGCCAATGCCCTGGCGGCGAGCTTGGCGGCCTTTGTCCAGGGGATTACGGTGGAGCAAATTCGGGCGGCGCTACGGAGCTTTGAGGCTTCGGCTGAGCAGACACCGGGACGCATGAATCTGTTTAATCTGGGCCATGCCCATGTGCTGGTGGACTATGCCCACAATCCGGCGGGCTACGCAGCCGTGGGTAGCTTTGTTAAAAACTGGTCAGGGCCAACCATCGGCGTGGTGGGGGGACCTGGCGATCGCCGCGATCAGGATCTAATTGGGTTGGGGCAGCTTGCGGCCACCTTTTTTGATGAAATCATTGTCAAAGAGGATGACGACAGTCGGGGTCGCCCCGCTGGTAGCGCCGCCAACCTGATTGTTCAAGGCATCATTCAAGCTGCATCAGACCTGCCTTACTCGGTCCAGCCAAATGAAATCGAAGCGATTGAATGGGCGCTGGATCACGCCCCCGAGGGGGATTAGTGGTGATCTTCCCTGAGCAGGTGAGTCGTGCCATCGATCTGATCATGGCCCGCAACCCAATTGTTGATGCTCCCGCAGACGTAACCTCGGGTTCGCCCTCAGATGCGTCCCCTTTAAAACCGATGTCCGTAGGCGGTCAGTAAAATCAGGGTCAGATTGACCGGATCGGCCTGATGACGGTTCCTGTCTGCCTCCATTCTTGCCGCAGTTGCTCTGGTGAGCCGCGTGCTGAGGAGGGAATTGTTGATGTTTGCGCGATTTAACCCCCGTCTGCAAACCCTTAGATCAAACTGGAGATGTAGCGCCCCTTTGCTGCCGCGCTAGGAGTCAGCGCGATCCCAGTTGTGCTCAGCAAAGGGCCAGCGTCATAAAAAGCCTCAGGAGTTTCGATGTATGAGTGCTGCCCCTGTCATCGGGATTGAACCCGCCCCTCCCTTAGTCAAGGCGTCACAGGTGCAAACGATCGCCCGTGAGCTACTGGCAGAAAGCACAGCGCCGCGATCTCTGTTCGCGAAGGTCCGCGATTCGTTCCGTTGGGATGACAAACTGCTCAGTTGGACCATGGAAAACCCCGGATTACGGGTGCATCTTTTCCGGCTGATTGACTGTTTGCCATCCCTCACCCGTCCGCCAGAGGTGGCGCGGCATCTCCAAGAATATTTGAGTGCAGACACGGTAGAGCTGCCCCAGGCTCTGAAAAGCCTGCTCAACTTTACCGCCCCTGACGCCATGGCTGGCACCGCAGCGGCAGCGACCTTCTCGACCGCCGTTGCCACCCTGGCCCGCAAATACATCGCGGGCTCAACGCTGCCAGACACCTTAAAGCGCCTTGAAAAACTCCGCCAGCAGTCCATGACCTTTACGGTGGACGTGCTGGGGGAAGCAGTGATTACCGAGGCCGAAGCCCAAGGCTATCTCGATCAGTACCTAACGCTGATCACGCAGTTGGCTGCCGCCACCCAAGGTTGGCCAGCCCCTCAGGGGGATCCAGCCCTTGCCCTGCCCAAGGTCCAGGTCTCTGTGAAGCTGACCGCGTTTTACTCCCAATTTGATCCCCTGGATGTCGAAGGATCCCAGGCTAAAGTCAGCGATCGCATCCGTCGGTTGCTCCGCCATGCCCAAACCGTGGGGGCCGCCGTTCATTTTGATATGGAGCAGTATCGCTATAAAGACGCGACCCTGAGCATACTCAAGCAGTTACTGACCGAACCCGAATTCCGTAACCGCACCGACATCGGCATGACGCTCCAGGCTTACCTGCGAGACAGCTATCAAGACCTACAGGGGTTGATTCAGTGGGCTCAACAACGGGGGCAGCCGATCACGGTGCGGCTGGTCAAGGGGGCTTACTGGGACCAGGAAACCATTATCGCTCGCCAAAACCACTGGCCGACCCCGGTCTACCAGGCCAAGTCCTCAACGGATGCCAACTTTGAGCGGATGACGCGCCTGCTCCTAGAACATCACGATGACCTATACGCCGCCATTGGTAGCCACAATGTGCGTTCTCAGGCCTATGCGATCGCGATCGCCCAGGCCCTAGAAATTCCGCCGCGACAGATTGAATTTCAGGTGCTCTATGGCATGGCCGATAGTCTCGCCACAGCCCTGGCCAACCGGGGGCATCGGGTGCGAGTGTATTGCCCCTATGGGGATTTGATTCCCGGCATGGCCTACCTGATTCGACGGTTGCTGGAAAATACGGCGAATAGCTCCTTCCTACGCCAGAGCGTGACCGATGCCGCTACAGATGTCGCTATTGACGACCTGTTAGCGCCGCCTACTTGGGGGGAGGGCGATGCCGATGGCAACGTTAAACCCCAGCCAGAGGCCCTGCCGTTTACCCCTGCGGCCAATACAAACTACGCGATCGCCGCTGCCCGAGACGCAGCGACGACTGCCCTCGCCGCCGTCAAACAGCAGTTGGGTCAAGCCTACTGGCCTTGGGTCAATGGTGAGGCCCTGACCACCGCAGCCTCGCTTGACTCCGTTAACCCGTCGGAGCCCACTGAGCGGGTGGGGTTGGTCGGACAGGTTGATATCGAGCAGGCAGAAGCGGCGATCGCCGCTGCCAAGGAGGCTTTTCAAACCTGGAGACGCACCTCGGCAGCGGAGCGGGCCAAGATTATTCGCCGAGCCGCAGATTTACTAGCGGCTCGCCGTCACGAACTCAATGCCTGGATGGTATACGAGGCGGGTAAACCCCTGCATCAAGCCGATGCGGAAGTCTCGGAAGCGGTGGATTTCTGTCGGTTTTATGCCGCCGAGATGGAGCGGCTGGAGGCGGAAGTGGTCTATGACGTGGCGGGGGAGCGCGATCGCTATTTCTACCGACCCAAGGGCATCGTGCTGGTGATCGCCCCCTGGAACTTCCCCCTGGCAATTCCCACAGGGATGACCGTAGCCGCATTGGTTACCGGCAACTGCGCCCTACTCAAGCCCGCTGCCGCCACCGCCGTGATTGCAGCCAAGCTGAGCGAAATCTTGGTAGAAGCAGGGATTCCCAAAGGGGTGTTCCAATACATTCCTGGTTCGGGGGCCACCGTGGGATCCCATCTGGTGAAGCATCCCGATCTGCATATGATTGTGTTCACCGGGTCCCAAGCCGTGGGTTGCCAAATCTATGCCGATGCCGCCCAGCTCCAGCCCGGTCAGCGCCACCTGAAGCGGGTGGTGGCCGAGATGGGGGGCAAAAACGCCATCATTGTGGATGAGAGTGCCGATCTCGATCAAGCGGTGCAGGGCGTGGTGGATTCGGCCTTTGGCTACAGCGGTCAAAAATGCTCCGCCTGTTCCCGCGTGGTGGTGCTGGCTGCTATCTACGACGCCTTTGTCGCCCGCTTGGTCGAAGCCACCCAATCGCTCAACATTGGCGATGCCGCTAATCCCAGCACGAAAGTGGGTCCTGTGATTGATGCCATTGCCCAGGACCGCATTCGTCAGGCCATTGCCCAGGGCAAAACCGAGGCGACCCTAGCGCTGGCAATGCCTACCCCGGAAACCGGCTACTTTATCGGCCCGGTTATTTTCACCCACGTAAATCCCGACAGTTCCCTGGCCCAGGAAGAAATTTTTGGCCCGGTTCTGGCGGTGATGAAAGCTGAGGATTTTGACCAGGCTTTGGCGATCGCCAACAACAGCCGCTACGCCCTGACGGGGGGCCTCTATTCCCGCACCATCTCCCACATTGAGCAGGCTAAAGCGGAATTTGAAGTGGGGAATCTCTATATCAATCGCACCATCACGGGGGCGATCGTGGCGCGACAGCCCTTTGGCGGCTTTAAGCTATCGGGGGTGGGTTCTAAGGCAGGGGGACCAGATTATCTCTTGCAATTTTTAGAGCCCCGCACGGTGACGGAGAATATCCAACGGCAGGGTTTTGCGCCGATCGAAGGCATGGACTAGGGTTTCAGCAAGCGTAGGGTGCGTTCCTATTGGCCTGTATCCTGACAAACTGAGCCAAGATCACGGAAACGCACCACCCCAAACCTCCAAACACTCTTCACGGTGGGTTTGCCTAAAGGCAACACACCCTACCCTGATTACTAACTGGCCTATTGCTCATCATTGATTCAATGGGCAATGCCCCCCTTGCTTAATCCCAAAGTGATACGCCACCGCTATCACCAGAGGCACCAGCCACTAATATCCCACGGCTATTGACCACCACCTCGACTCGGGGTACTGCTCACACGCCGTTATGGCCTGTTGATGGCGATGGACGTTGCGGCGGCTCAGTCCCGTCGCTGCCGCTATTACGCTCAGCGCCGCTCGACTCTGGGTTGTCAGGAATGCGGCCACCTGTTGCCGCCGCTCTCTTATAGTGGACGTCATCGTTCCGGGAAGCTGTCTTCGACCCCGCCATCGTTATTCTTGCTGGGTCTGCGATGCCTCGGCCCAGTCTACAACTGATCAAACCCAGCTTGAATGGGAGAGCAGCCTGTGCCAGCTTTATGCTCAAACGCAGTGAGTGGGATGAGCCAACGATGAGTGCAGTGCCCCGGCGATCGCGCCCCCGTCTCACCCTGGTCCGCGCCATCCGCTCATTCTCTGTGCCAGCTTGGTGCAGAACCCCATGAACCTGGGGGCACTATGCCGCACCGCCGAGGTGTTGGGTCTGGCAGAGTTGGTGCTGCCGACGCTGGAGCTGGTAAACAACTGGCAATTCCGGCAATTACCAAGAGCGGCAGAGCGATCGCCAACAGCAACGCGGGCCTTGTTGAGCGGCGCAACAAG
>JAAUQE010000235.1 GCA_012032425.1 Leptolyngbya sp. RL_3_1
CACATTGACAATATTTCCACCATGTTTTTAAGCTAGTTTATAATATTCATTTCCTGTGGTATGAAAATATTAACCTCCAGCCTCGACTGGTCTTTTAGCAATTCCTTAAAATTAAATCATATTTATCAAGTCTAAGTAGAGACTCAATTCTTGCTAAACGCTCTTTGATGATGCGGAGTAAATATAGAGATCTGAGTATCTTGAAGTTAGCCTTTTAGGCTCTCTATCGAGGATTTCTTTGTCTACTCTTTTAATCAGTGTTCGGACTTGTTCGATGTTTTCTAGCATTGTTCCAATTCCTGGAATGATTGGGATGGGTGAGGGGTTGGACTAGACTACAGGGGGAAGAAAAATTAAGGGAGGGAGTTTACGCTGCGGCATCTTCAGCGCCTTCCAGGGAGTAGTAAGCGTAGGGTGCGTTCCTATCTACTTGTGTACTGGCAAACTGAGTCAATGTCACGGGAACGCACCATCCCAAATCCTACCAAACACCTATTAATGGTGCGTTTGCCTGAGGGCAACGCACCCTACGCTGACTGGCGGCTGAGATCGCTTTCAGCAACATTTCTGCCAGTCGCTCGTTGGGGGGCGGTTTAGGACCAGAGGGTTGAGTCATACCGCCAGGGGAAAGATTGCCCCTATTTTGGCTTAAAAACGCTTGGGGAGATAAGCCTCCACAAAATCCAAAATCGCCTTGTATCCCCGCGCCTGATTCTCCTTCTTCACAAACCCATGCCCCCTCATCCTCAAACACCACATACTCCACCGGCACCCCCCGAGATCGCACCGCCGCCACCATCTCATCCGACTCCACCTGCAACACCCTCGGGTCATTTGCCCCCTGCAACACCATCAGCGGCTTCACAATGTGCTCCGTGTGGAACAGCGGTGACTTCGCCCGCAAAAATTCCTCATCCTCAAAATCCCCCATCTCCTGCTCCAGCGCCTTGCGTTGCGACTCCCACCAAGGGGGGATGCTCTGCAACGTCCGCACCCAGTTCGACACCCCAAAAATATCCACCCCCACCGCAAACACCTCCGGCTGAAACGCCAGCGCCGCCAGCACCATGTAACCGCCATAGCTGCCGCCGATGATGCCGATGCGCTCCGGATCCACCCAGCCCGTCTCGATCAGCATCTGCTTGCTGGCCACCACATCCTTGAGATCGACATCGCCATGCTTGCGATCGTCCAGATGAAAAACGTCTTGCCATAGCCCGAGCTGCCGCGATTGTTGATGGCGTAGATGGCGTAGCCGTGGTTGACCAGATATTGAATCAGGGCCGAATAGCCCACCCGACTTTGGCCCCCTGGTCCCCATGCACCCACACCAGGGCCGGTACGGGAGTCGCTTCGCTGGCCTGATGGGGCCGGTAGAGAATGCCGGGAATCTCTAGGCGATCGTAGGAGGCAAACCGCACCACCTGGCCCTCGACCAGATCTTGGGGATTGATCTGGGGGTTGAGGGAATGGGTCAGGCGGGTCGGGGTGGGATTGGCAAAGTCATGGACAAACAAATCCCGAGGGATCTTGCTGCTGCTGGCATAAAACGCCATCCGATCTTCGGTGCGGGCGATCGCCACCGCCGTAATCTCAGCATTGGGCAGTTGCGGTAGGGGGACGGGTGCCAGGGTGGCCGCGTCATAGAGACAGAGTTCCGTGCGGGCATCGTTGTTGATGGTGATGACCAGGTACTTGTCGTACTTGGAGTGGGAGACGGAGGCGATATCCCAATCCACCGCTTGGATGAACTGATGGCTGTCGCCACTGAGGTCGTAGCGCATCAGGTACAAAAACTCGCTCTCCTTGTCGGTCAAGTAGTAGAGAAACTGCCCATCGGGGCTAAAGCCCATGGGCTGGTGGTGGATGTCGCCGTTATGGCGGGTGAGGTTTTCCATCTCACCGGTGTGGCGATCGCACAGGTAGATATCGCTATCGGCATTGGTCTCGGTCTTGGCGAGGGCGATAGTGCGGCGATCAGGGGTGATGTCGTCAAAGTTATAGCCCGCGTCATTTTGATAAATCAGCTCCCGCTGGTAGGACTGGACATCGTATTCGTACACATCAAAGAAGCGCGGATCCCGCTCGGTTGTCCCCACAAAAAAGGACTGGTCATCCTGCGCCCAACCCAGGAAAGCGGCCTTCAGGTTTTCCCCTGGGGTGAGGTCGGTGACGGAGCCGTCCAGCCCCTGGACATAGAGGTGGCTGAGTTCATTGCCGCCACTGTCGCTGCGATACAAAAACCGCTCATCTTCAGGGAAATAGGCGATCGCGTAAATCGCGTCGGTGGTGGAGTGGGTCAGGGGCGTGATCGTGCCGTCGCTGATGCGGTAGGCGTTGTAAATGCCAGAAGCGTCGCAGCTCACCAGCAAGCTAGTTTGGTCTGGGGAAAAAGAAGCCCCAGCGTAGTTGGTGGTGTTGAGGAATTCCTCAATGGTGTAAGTCTTGGGGATGCTCATGCTAAGGGGCCTCGCTTGTAGATCTATTGAAGCGCGATTGGCCCCTTTTCGTAGGGCAGTACCCCTACAATAAAGGCAGTCCCAAGGCCCCAATCCCCATGGCCTCAACCGCTCCAGACCAAGCAGATGTGGACGCCATTCCGCGTAACCTGCATTCCCCTATCCCTAGCCGATCCGCTTTTCCCCAAGGGAAGACAATCGACAGTACCCTTCAAAATTGGCTGGACAGCGCCGTCGATCGCCTTATCCATGCCTTCCACCCAGAGCGTATTCTGCTGTTTGGCTCCTGGGCTCGGGGCACCGCCACCCGTCGCTCTGACATCGATTTATTCATCCTATGGGACTGTGAGTTGCCGCCCCTCGATCGCATTGGTCAAGTGCTTACCCTGCTAGCCGATGCGCCCTACCCGATCGAGGCGATAGTTTATACTCCCGATGAACTCAGCCGCTGCGGCGATCGCCCCTTTATTCGTCAGCTTCTAACCGAAGGACTGCTTCTATATGAGCGTGGAAAATGAGCGTGGAAAAGCTACAGCGGGACGCATTGGCAGAGCTGACACCGGCGGAGGCATTCACCCAGGCGGAGGCTCAGACGGCAATTTCCGCAGCTCAGAACTTGCTAAACCAAGTCGCGCAATGGTTGCAGCAATAGAGGTTGATGTCAGCTTGCTAGGAGATGTCCTTTTGTCCAGTGGTCTCTAAGGCAATACAGAACCATTTTGAAGATCCGCTTGGGCTTCCAGAGGGTTCGGGTTGATTTTAGAAAAAACATGGACGTCCCGCTGAGGAAAGGGAATGACGATGCCCTCAGCGTCCAGGCGCTTTTTCACCGCCTCCTGGGTATTGAAATAGACCTGCCAGTAATGGTCAGGGTGCGCCCAAGGACGGACGGCAAACTTAACGCTGCTGTCGGCCAGCTCCATCACCGCCACGGTCGGCTGGGGATTTTTGAGCACCAGGGGATCTTGGGATAGGGTATCGGCGATCGCCGCCTTCACCCGGTCAATATCTGCCCCATAGGACACCCCAATCACCGTATCCACCCGCAGCTTGCCCAGGGCGCTGTAATTGACGATATTATTGCCCGTCAGTTTGGCATTGGGGATCGTCACCCGCTTGTTATCCAAGGTGACCAGGGCCGTGGTCAGCACGTCGATGTCCTCCACCCGGCCAAACACGCCGCCCCCCTCAATCAGGTCCCCGACATTAAAGGGGCGAAAAATAATAATCAGCGCCCCCGAGGCAAAATTAGAGAGGGATCCCTGGAGCGCTAAACCGATCGCTAAGCCCGCTGCCCCCAGCACCGCCACCAGGGAAGCGGTCTGGATGCCCAAGCGGTTGAGGGCCGCAATCACCGCCATGGTCAGCACCCCGTAATAGCTCAGGGCAATCACAAAGGAGGTCAGGGTGGGGTCCATTTTGGCTTTGACCATCACCCGGCGAATAATCCGCCGCACCAACTGAGCTGCCCAGCGACCGATCAAGAAAATGGCGATCGCCGCGATGGCATTCAGGCCAAAGCGGGTGAGTAAATCCTGCAAAATTCCTAAATACCGGTCGATTTCTAGCACGTTGCATCCCTCCTAGATCAAGTATTGCGGTATTAATGATGCCAAGATCGATTTTCTTCAAAGCTGGGTGGACGCATCCTGCATTGCCTCCACTGCCGCCTCCACTGCCGCTTCAACATACCGTGAACCCTAATTCCCCAACGGACCGTCCCCGGTTTTCGCCATTCCCCCGGTCTCTCCGGCGTCGTCTCTGGTCATTGCTCCTGGGGATACTGCTGCTGGGGCTGGTCGGTTGCCAAGGTAACGCCCCCGCTGACTCGGATGGTGTGGTTCACATTACCCTCTGGCAGGGGATGGGGCCGCCCCCCAACCGGGACTTTTTTCAAACCCTGGTGCAGGATTTCAACGACAGCCATCCCGACATTCAGGTGGAGTCGCTCTACGTGGGCCACCCCGACCAGCAGATTCCCAAGATTCTCACCGCCGTGGTGGGCAATGCCGCCCCCGACATCCTCTGGTATTCCCCCAATTTGACCGGTCAATTGGTGGAGCTAGAGGCCCTAGAACCGCTGGATGACTGGTGGGCCGACTTGCCGCTGCGATCGCAGATTGATCCGGCCCTGCTGGAGACCATGACCTTTGAGGATCAGCTCTGGTCAATTCCCTTTGGGGCTAACAACACCGCCGTCTATTATCGGCCCAGCTTATTTGCCCAGGCGGGCATTACCCAACTACCCACCACCTGGCCCGAACTTCGCGAGGCGGCCCAAGCCCTCACCCAAGATACCGATGGCGATGGCCGCGCCGATCGCCACGGTATCTTCTTGTCTTTGGGGAAGGGGGAATGGAACGTGTTTGTGTGGCTGCCCTTTGTCTACAGTGCGGGGGGCTGGCTAGAACAGGATGGCGTGCCGGACTTAGTGAATGGGGGGGCGATCGCCGCCCTCGACTTTGCCCAAACCCTAGTCACCGATGGCTCTGCCGTCCTGTCTCCCCCCGAGCGCGGCTTTGAAATCGATAACTTTCTGACCGGTCGGGCCGCCATGCAAATTACCGGCCCCTGGACCCTGGGGCAAATGCAGGGGGCGGGCATCGACTTTGATGTTTTCCCGCTACCCGCTGACCAAACCTCGGCGGCGGTGCTGGGGGGCGAAAATTTCTTTCTGTGCAAAACCACCCCCGAGAAGCGGCAGGCGGCGCTAACTTTTTTTGAATACATCCTCAGTGATGGCTTTCAACTGGCCTGGGCCACCCAGACCGGATTCTTGCCGGTGAATCTGCGAGTGCGCCAGAGCGATGCATATCAGGCTTTTTTAGACGAAAATCCGTTGCTGCAGGTTTTCCTAGATCAGATGGCGGGGGCGCGATCGCGCCCCCTGATTGCCAAATATCCCTATCTGTCCGAAAACTTTGGTCGGGCGATCGAAGCTACCCTTTTAGGGGAAGATCCGGCCACGGCCCTAGCCCAAAGCCAAGACCGTCTAGAGTTGATTTGGGGGAAATAGATTTTAAAACCAGGGTTGACTGACAAAAGAGGAGAGCCGATCCCCCCTTCTTGTCCCCTCTCCTGTGGGCTACTGCCTATACATCAGGCTCTGGTTGGCTGTTCTAAGGGATCTAGCCCCCTACATCCCCCAATCCTGGGGGACTGTGAACTCCGGTCTCCCCCCAGAATTGGGGGGATAAAGGGGGGCCAATGCAATATTTTGAGCGACTTCATGAGATATGTATAAGCGGTAGCTCCTACGGGTGAGGGCTAGGGTGAGGGCTTTCCGAGGCTCTGGATAGGTTTAGTCAATCAGGTAAACGGGGGTTTAGCACCCTTAGTATTGATAGTCCAGGTAAAAATGATGCCTTTTCTTAAAGGAGCCAAAGCCGACCCAGAGACCACCCTAGAGACCCTAAAGCTGGTGATCTACCTGGTGCCGATCTTCGGGTTCTTTCCCTCCCTCTGGAGCCTCTACCGGCGGGGCGGTAGCCGTCGCGAACAAACCGCCAGCCGCACCGCCGTTACCCTGGCCCTAGCTTGGCTGCTG
>JAAUQE010000236.1 GCA_012032425.1 Leptolyngbya sp. RL_3_1
CGGCGGCGACGCTGCGTTCCCACTCCCAGTAGTGGCGCGTGGTGATGCTGCCGGCCTCCTTGGGGAGCGGCAGCCAGTTGTGCTCGTGCGGTTCTGCGCTCGCGATCAGCTCGTAGCTGCCGTCGGCTGCGACCTCGAACTGGTCGTCGTTGAGCGTCGCGATCACGCCCTTCGAGAGCTGCCCATCGCGCGCGCCGGCCTCGACTGCAAACGACGTGTAGCAGGCGCCGTGCAGGTTCCCGCGGATGCGGTAGCGGCTGCTCGGATCCACGATGGCGCCGTAGTACACGGCGTCGGGGTTGTCGCCGAGCAGCTTCTTGGTCGGGCTCAGCCAGCGTTGGAAGATCGGGCGCTTCGGCGTCCGCCTCGAACCAGCACTGGAAGGCGTGTTGCAGCGCGTTCGCCACCAGGTAGCGGCCCGCCGCGCGCTCCTGCGCCGACTTCATGCCACGCTCGGGAGCGATGTACTTCGCTTCGATCTCCGCGATCGTCGCGGCAAGCTCGCGGTAGGCCACCGCCGCCTCGTAGTCTTGGACCGGGTTGAAGGCATTAGGCGCGGGCAAAATCCCCACCAGGGTCGCCGCCTCTGACAGGGTCAAATCCGTTGCCGACTTGCCAAAGTAAAACTGGGCCGCATCTTCAAACCCATAGAGGTTACCCCCTAAATAAACCCGATTGAGATAAAACAGCAGCAGGTCATTTTTGCTATAAAAGCTCTCAAGCTTCAGGGCAACGATCGCCTCCCGCACTTTGCGCCCTGCTGAGTCATCGGTGCCCACATACTCCCGGTACACGCTGCGGGCCAACTGCTGGGTGAGGGAACTACCGCCTTCGCGAATTTCGCCGCCGCGAATGTTGGTGATCAGGGCACGGGTAATGCCCAAGGGATCAATCCCCAGGTGCCAGTAATAGCGAGAGTCCTCGGAGGCCACCACCGCTTTAGGAAGGAACGGGGAATATTCTGAGAGGCGTTTTTTCTCTTGGTGAGCCTGGGTGGGTTCGGGCCGGAGGGGAATGATTTGCCCCCCCTCTTCGGCGTAGATGATCACCGGTCCCTGCACCGATTCCGGTAGAGGTCGCATCGGGATTTTGGGCCATTGCAATCCCACAATCCACAGCCCCACTAGGGCCGTGACCCCACTAAAGCCATAGAGGCCATAGCGAGCCGAGCGGATATACCAGGGGGGCGGGTTAATGAACCGGACCGTCACTGCATCGGCCAGGTCAGCAGGGCCGAGGGTGAGGGTGTCGCCGTGCTGCAAAATCCAGTAGTTGAGGCGCTTTTTACCCCGATAGAGGCCGTTGGTGGAGTTTTTGTCTTTGAGGATGAAGGGCTGGCCAGGGCGGTTGGGGTCGCGGGTGAGGGAAGCGTGGATCTGGCTGACAATGGGGCTGCTGACCACGATGTCGCTGCTGTCGGAACTGCGGCCCAAAATGTAGCGATCGCCCAGCAGCGGATAGCGTTGGCTGGTGCCTTGGACGGTAACCTCTAGGGCCGCAGGACGCGCCCCCTGCTTGAGGGAGACCTGTTCAAAATTGACTTTCTTCTGAATGCCCTGCTGGACGCTTTTGAAGGCCTGGGTAACGGTCCCCAAGAAGGTCCGAGGTGGCGGATTAGGGGATGGGTTAGGGGGCTTAGACGCACTCACGGAGGCGACCTCTGACAAAACTCAGCTCCATTTTATCCACAGGGAAACCGGTCACTCTTGGGATCTGGGGAACGGGCTGGGTAAAGTGTACAGCGGCATTTAGTCAGATTCCTGAAGGAGCCCCATCAATCTAGACCTAGCTGCGGGGCCAGATGATCCCTTGACAGCACCGGGGAATTGATTATCCTGCAAATAACGCGTGGGGTTTAGGTCGTTGCTGCGTCTTTGGTTGCTGTGCTGTGGGGTAATGTTTGTGGCTGCTCAAGGGTATGGCTGGGCCAGCCAACAAGCTTGGTTTGGCTCCCCGCACCTCTCCTTACCGTGGTTGATTTTAGGCGGCATGGGTTTAGCGATCGCCTCTAACCGCAATGAACTCAGAGCGTTGACTACAGAGAGGGTTCAGCCTCGGGCTCCGCTGTCGGCGACCCCGCTGTGCCGGCGACCCGTCCCGCAACGACTGCCGAGACGACCGCCCAACCCGCGTCACCGGCCCCGCCCCCCTATCCCAGCAGACGCCGGTCAAAGACAAATCAATTTCCTTCGCCATTCGCCCCCCGCAGGTGAAGGGGTGAAGGGCGGTTTCAACCCCTGTATTCTCGGCCCTAGATCATGGTTTACGAAGGGCGTTGCCCCCAGACTGGCGCTTGGCTACGGTTGCCGCGCACCCCTGCCGCCGAGACTGTGGCCAGGGCCTTGATGGCGACCCTGGCCCAGTCTCCCGATCAGGGTCATGAAGGCAAAATGTACGGCATTTTGCTGGCAGAAACCGTTGCTGGGGAAGTGGTCACCCTGAAGGGATTTTCAGGCCAATTAAATGGTCAGAGCACGGTTGAAGGCTGGGTGCCCCTACTCCCAGGGCGGGCGCAAATCGCGCTAGCAGAAGCGGAAACCTTGGCCCATTTAGACCGAATCACGGCTGAGATTTTACAGCTTCAGGCCCTGCCAGAGCGCCAGCAGTTGGCCCAACAGCAACAGGCTTATGGGGAAAAACGGCGCTCCCTGGCCGCCCTCCATCGCCAACACAAACAGGTCCGTCAGCAGCAAAGGGCCGACTTTAACGACACTCTCCAAGGGGAGGCTTTAGCCGCAGCCCTGACCGCACTTGATCGCCAAAGCCAGCAAGAAGGGGGCCAACGGCGGCGGTTGAAGCAAGAGCAGGATCAGGTACTGACGCCGCTCCAAGCCCAATGTGAACAGGCGGATCAGCGGATTCGAGAACTTAAGCGCCAGCGCCAAAGCCAATCGCGCCAGCTCCAAACCCAGATGCATGGGGTCTATCGCTTGACCAACTTTACCGGGGCGTCGATGACCCTAGAGGAGCTGCTGCCCCAGGGGTTACCCACGGGGACAGGAGATTGTGCCGCCCCCAAATTGCTACACTATGCCGCCACCCAGGGCTGGCAACCGCTGTCCCTGGCGGAGTTTTGGTGGGGTCCCCCTCAAGGAGATAAACACCCCGGTCAGTTTTATGGCCCCTGCCGCGATCGCTGTCAGCCGATTATGGGGTTCTTGCTGTCGGGAGCCACCGTCTCGTCCAGCGCCCCCGATCTGAGCCAGCACCCGAGCATGGGTCTGGACATTCTCTATGCCGATGAGGCGCTGATCGCCGTGGACAAACCGGCAGGATTGCTTTCAGTCCCAGGACGGACGAGCGATCGCCAAGACAGCGTGCTCAGTCGCCTTCGCTGTCAGTACCCTGACGAACCTATCCAAGCCGGTCACCGTTTGGATCAAGCCACATCCGGGGTGTTGGTGCTGGCCCGCCACTCTGCCGCCCATCGTCATCTAAATGAGCAGTTCCAGCAGCGCCGGGTCGTCAAGCAGTACGAGGCGATCTGTATGGGGACAGTGAGTCCCGAGGCGGGCACAATTGCGCTACCGCTGTGGGGCGATCCCAGCGATCGCCCCCGCCAAGCGTCAATTTCCAACGGGGCAAACCCAGCCACACCGACTACCGCGTCCTCCAGCCGGTTGCCAACCACAGCCGCATCGAGTTTTGCCCCTTAACGGGACGCACCCACCAACTGCGGGTCCATGCCGCCCAAGGGTTAGCGGCACCCATCTTGGGCGATCGCCTCTATGGCCCCTGCCCACCGGCCCCACGGCTGTACCTCCACGCCAAAACCCTGAGCTTCAATCATCCCCACCGAGGCACCCCAATCACCCTGTCCAGCCCAGTTCCGTTTTAAGCTGTCGATGGTGATAGTTCCCCCTGCCTGCCCAGTTTTAAATCGGGTAACGGTCAGGCTATAGCCTCAGCCACAACCGGGTAATCTAGGTCATACAGTGACAGGGATAGCATCACCGGATCAGGCACTCTGGTTAGCGTGAAAACTGGCCGCCATGAAAACGAGCCTGAAAACTTTAGCGTGCTACAACCAAATCAGTATCCACTCACATCTATTGCCACTGACAAACGCTCTTTAGACCCATGCTTCAGGATCCCCAATCGATTCGATACTATCAGCGCATCACCGACTCCCTAGTCGATCACTGGCATCGAGGCTACCGCACCGATGAGTTGAGGCTTTATTTAGAGGGTTATCTCACGGCGCTCCGCCATGCCAGTGTGCTAGAGCCTTATCAAATCAATCAGCTTGAACAGGAAGCTTGGCGGTATGTGTCAGATTCTTCCAATTTTGCCATGCCTGAGGCTCAACCCGATTTTGATTTTTTCTAGATTCGATTTTCTTCTAGATTAAATGGCAGCGGGCAGGCTGCTGCTTGAGGCGCTGTTGTAAGAGGAGGTTGGTGGCAAGCTGGTCATCGACAGGTTTAGAGAAAAGATAGCCCTGGATCTTTTCGCAGCCCATCGCCTGCAAGGTCTGCAAATCTTCGACCGTTTCGATCCCTTCGGCAATTACATCCAGCTTGAGCTTGGCGGCCAGCTTGATCACCGCTTCACTGATGGTCCAGTTCCGGGTGAGCACAAAAGCCCGATCAATTTTCAACGTATTTAAAGGCAGATCTTGCAAGCGAGCTAGGGAAGAATACCCGGTACCAAAGTCGTCCAAATAAAGCTGAATCCCTAAATGCTGAAGTTGCCGCAGGGTGCCCTGAGCGATCACGTTGTTTTCAATAAACGTACTTTCAGTGATTTCCAGAGCTAATGAGGTTGGTTCAATCCCGACTTTCTCTAGAATGGCCCGGATCTTCTCAAATAAATGGGGATCCCTGAGCTGGACAGTCGAGAGGTTGACGCTAAGGGTGAAAGGGGTGATGTCTGAAAAAGTTTGTTGCCAAGTTTTCAAGGCGCGGCAAGCCTTGTGCAATAAATCCAAACCCAGTTGATGAATTAACCCTGTCTTTTCCGCCAGCGGGACAAAAATACTAGGGGCAATCCAGCCTTGAGTGGGATGACGCCAGCGGGCGAGGGCTTCAAATCCGACGATGCGCTGCGCCGGCACGGCAACAATCGGCTGATACCACAGACAAAAATCGTCCAGATCAAAAATAGAGGTGAACTCATTTTCCATTTTCAGCGCCCCCATATCTTCTGCCGACAGCAGCGATTGCATGGTGTAAGGCTGTTTCTCAATCACACCCGCTAGGCGGGTTAGGCGATCGGCACTTCTCATGGCAGCGGCCAGGAGCGCCTGACCTTGATCAGACAGTTCACCGAAATGGCCCGTACTAATCAGACCTAAGGCCCCTTGAAGCGATGCCAGCGGGGTTCTCAGCTCGTGACTAATAAATAGAGAGGCATCTTCAGAGGGTTCAATCAAGGGTTTAGTAGGGCTAGATGCCTGACAGGAAACTGACATTTTACAGGTCCTATTCATCGCACAATTGGCTGCTATGGCCAAAGTATCGTCAGTCTTCAGACGTGACGCATGGGTTACTCAGTGCATGCCGCCATCACGGGCTAGGGGCTGGGGCGCGATCGCAATCCTACCCAGAGGGTGTATTTTTCCTTGGAAACGGGTGATACACACCTTACTGCCAGCGGCAATGTACTCTTGCCCCTCAGCAAAGGTCTGCAACCGCTCAGCGACTGAATAGGTTTTTACACAGGTGTATAAATCACCTTGATATTGAATACCCTCTTGGACGGTTTCATTCCAATATTTAAATCGGGTGACTAAACCTTCTACAACAACCGGGATAGTCAACAGATCGTCAGAAGGGAGCATAGTACGAGAAGTTGATTAGCGAGATTTAAGTGGGGCAATCACACTCATGATTGTTGACTGGGCTAGCGTCTCAGGACCGGGATGATTAGCAATACCTTTTCGGACTTGAAGGCAGCAACGAAAGGGGCATCCCAGTTGACCCTTACTATAAAAAAGAATTGTGACATCCTTGTGACGCTGTTCTGTCCACTAATGGTGAGGGCTATTGGAAACTAAACA
>JAAUQE010000046.1 GCA_012032425.1 Leptolyngbya sp. RL_3_1
GCAGGGGGGATCCCTACGCTATCGGTAGCGCCAGCAACGTGGCTGCGTAAGTCCTGCCGGGTTTACCTCATTCATATTCGTGACTGTATTAACCGCATCCAGACTTATACCGCATCAGGTAAAGTTGCGTTTTGGGAAGATACCAAAACCCAAGATGCCGTGATTCGCAACCTGGAAGTCCTGTGTGAATCTACCCGTCAACTGCCAGAGGCTTGGAAAGCCGCCCATCCCGAAATCGACTGGCGACGCATCAGCGACTTTCGTAATGTGCTGGCCCATCAATATCTGGATGTTGATCTCAAGGTTGTGTGGGATGTGGCTGAAAATTATTTGCCAGAACTGAAGGCTGCGGTAGAAGCCATGGAAAACGACTAAAACAAGAAAATAGCTGTATTTGCAGTGCCATGGGTCATCGGCAAGCCGTCGCCAGTTTATCCAATTCCCCCTGCATCGCCGCCACCACCTGCTGATAGCAGGCGTCGATATAACCGGCATCGGTCAAGACCTCGCGGCCATAGGCTTCAAACCAAATCGGCGCACAGACCCGCGTATGGATCTGTACCGGCCAGGGAATATTCGGTGCTGGTCCCAAGGCCAGCCCCCAGGGCCAGCCCAAATAAATCGGAAATGCCGCTGGGTCTACCCCAAAGAGCCAGGGCATCCCCCAGCGGTGCAACTGCTGGGCCTGCTCATAGCAATCCGCCAACACCATCAACGTGGCATGGGCTCCCCAGGAAATCAGCGGTACAATCGGCACCTTTTGCCGCAGCGCCAGTTTGATAAATCCCTTGTGCTCTCGAAAGTGAATCCGGTCGCTCAGGTTTGCCGGACGAAACACATCCCTGGTCCCGCCGGGATACACCAGCACGCTGGCCCCCTGCCGTAAGGCCGCGATCGCCATTTTGGGGTGAGCCCGCACCGCCCCCAGCTTCGCGGCCATTTCTGCGACCGGTGGTAGCGCTGTCCACATATTGGGATGCATCAACCCGTAGGCAGGATGGTCATAGCCAAATCGTCGGTACCAGTCATAGATAAACATGTGCATGTCTGGAGCCGCCAGCCCGCCATTGTGAGAGCCCACAAACAGGGCGGGCTGATCGGGGGTGACCTGCTCCCAGCCGGAAGTCTGCACCCGAAAGTAATGGTGGTAGGCCCAGTCATAAAAGGGCAATAACGACGCAATCGCTGCGGGTTCGCGATCGTTCAGAGACCAGCCTTGATAGGACTTAGACACAGCAATATCGCCCAAAAACTATCCGCCCCCGCCCAAGGGAAGCGCGATGCTTCGGTGGGCGGGGCGGTCTAGGGGGTCTCATTCAGGTCGAAACCAGACTGCCGGAAGGAACACCGGAAACCAGTTTCAATCAGTCAGGTCATCCTTAACGGATTAACGCTGGTTCTAGAGAACAGCCCCGGCACACAGCCGGTCTACTTCAACCTGGAGACCCACGCGTATACTGTCATCTTGCATGGGCATCACCTCCTTATTTCCTGAGCGGATTTTTTCAGGATGGGACATGCAGCGAACTGCACTGATGGCAAGATAACACAGATTTTCAAAGCGGGTGGGGTTTTCTGGCGTCTTGATCCCTTATTCTTAGCGAGCATTGCCCTTATCCTTGTTTGCAGCTATGACCCACCGACGGGATGCGATCGCCCTCACCACCGCCCTACGTCAAGGGGAAACCACCGCCGAGGCCATCGCGATAGCCACCCTCGCGCAAATTCAGCAGCATCCTGCCCTTAACTGTTTCACCACCATCACCGCTGAGCGGGCGATCGCCCAGGCCCGAGCCCTGGATGCGGCCCTAGGGGCAGGGGAATCCGTCGGTCCCTTGGCTGGGGTGCCCTTTGCGGTCAAAAATCTCTACGATATTGCCGGAGAAGTCACCCTCGCTGGGGCCAAAATCAACCAAGACCATGCTCCAGCCCTGGCGGACGCCACGGCGGTGGCGCACCTCGAAGCCGCTGGGGCGATTTTGGTGGGGGCACTGAATATGGATGAGTACGCCTACGGCTTTGTCACGGTCAATCATCACTACGGAGCCACCCCCAACCCCCATGATCCCATGCGAGTTTCGGGGGGCTCCTCGGGGGGATCGGCAGCGGCGGTGGCGGCGGGTCTAGTGCCGATCACCCTCGGGTCGGACACCAATGGCTCGATTCGGGTACCCGCCGCCCTCTGTGGCGTTTACGGGTTTAAACCACCTATGGGCGGCTCTCTCGGGCCGGGACGCAGCTTTTCTCCGCCAGCCTGGATCATATTGGTCCCTTGGCGACAACGGTTGCCGATATTGCCCTGGCCTTTGATGCTCTGCAAGGCCCCGATCGCCGCGATCCGGTTTGCTGCGATCGCCCCATCGCCCCAGTGACCCCTGACTTACAAGCTGGAATTGATGGCCTCCGCATCGCCATGGCCACCGGTCATTTTGCCCAAGGCATGGAACCGGCAGTCGCCACAGCCCTAAACACCGTCGCCACGGCCCTACAGGTGACCCAGCAGGTGGCGCTACCAGAGAGCGATCGAGCCCGAGCCGCTGCCTACTTGATTACGGCGGCTGAGGGCAGCCAACTGCATTTGTCGCGCCTCCGGAATCGCCCCATGGACTTTGACCCAGCCACCCGCGATCGCTTTTTAGCTGGGGTGCTGATGCCTGCTGGCTGGTATCTTCAGGCCCAACGACTGCGGCGCTGGTATCGGGATCAGGTGCGCGCCCTGTTCACCGCAGTGGATATTTTGCTAGCACCCACCGTCCCCTGTGTGGCCCCTCACCTGGACCAAGCCACGATGGTCCTAGATGGCCAAGAAATCCTGATCCGTCCCCATCTTGGGTTTTATACCCAGCCCCTCTCGTTTATTGGGTTGCCGGTGCTGTCGGTGCCCGTGCCCCAGCCGGGGCTACCAGTAGGGGTGCAAATCATCGCCGCCCCCTACCAAGAAGAGAAGCTTTTGCAAGTGGCAGCGGCATTGGAAGCCCAGGGGGTGACTGGCGCGATCCTGGCCCCAGTCTCCTGAGCAAAACGCGTTGGGAAAAAGTTCGACCAGAGTTGAAGGACGGGATAACACCGCTACCGTCCCGTCGAGGGGATTTGAGTGGAATGCAACGATGAATTGGGAGCCCAAAATCGATGAAAGCAACCGCGATCGCCCTCCTGGGTTTGCTTGGGCTCAGCGGCTGTGGGCTGTTTGAGCGATCGGGGGTCCCGGCACCGGGTGAGACCACCGCCGTTAGTGAGCTGCCCCCGAAGCAACTGTATGACTTCCAACCGATTCAGGGCACCCGCTACCTGATGGCTCCGATCAACCGCAGCGACGATCGCGCCTCTGGGTTTTCGTCCTATGACAGTGGCTACACCAGCCATAACGTGGTGTTTTTGGATGCGGTCACCCTGACCACCCAGCGCTTGTTTAACACCAATGACTTCCTAATTGTCAGCACGACGGAGTATGGGGAGACCATTGATGGCACCTTCGTTACCCAGTGGCTGGTTTACCTCGTCATTACCGCCGATACCAATGATGACGGCGAGCTGGACTACCGCGATCACATCACCCTGGCCACCACGAATACAGCGGGTGAAGGCTACACCGAAGTGATTGTCGGCATTGAGCAAACCTTTGGCATCATCCTGGTCGGCCCCGGCTCCCTCGTTGTGGCCTATGAGCAGGCTGGGGTAAAAACCGTCAGCAAGGTGAATTTGGCGGAGCAAACCGTGGTGAATACGCAACCCCTGGTCGATCTAGGGGCTGAGGTGAAATAGCATTCAGGCGCAATGACCGACAGGCTACTCGACGGTGATGGTGATGGGTTCAGAGATCACCGGCTGCTTATGGGGAACATGGGCGTAGTTGCCCAGCAGTAATTGCAGGGTATGCTCCCCTGGGGCAAGGGCCAAGGTGGTTTCGGTTTGGCCCCCGCCAAAGTGCTTGATCTGGTCCGTTGCGGGTAGGGGCTGAGTTAAATCGGGCAGCTCTGCCAAATCAACGAGTAGATGGTGGTGGCCAGTATTGTCCTTATCCACCCCCGCTGGCGCAATCCCCATCCCCGACAGGCCAAACTTGACCGCTACCGGACTCGATACGGTTTGCCCATCCACCGGTGCAATCAAGTAGGCATAGGCATTGGTGGGGGCTTCAGACACCAGACCGGCGGCGGCAGCAGGCATAACCCACCCACTCCAGAGTCCGATCACAACAATTGCGAAGGTGATGATGGCTCGCTTCATACGCTGCTCCTTGTACTGACCCCTCTATGCTGCGATCAGATGCAGCGCTTAAGCAAGCAGTGAGAACGATTTTGGGGCAATAGGCCCGATGGGGGGGACGATCGCTTCCACCATCGGGCCTATTGCTAGTGCAGTGACCGCCATCAACTCAGCCCCGGCACCGCTCTGGCTCAAAATCCAAACGTGACGCGCTCAGATTGGCTTTAATTAGGGGTGTTTCCTCAGGATCACTGCTGCCCCTGATTAACTGCCGGTCAGATGTGAGAACCCAGCGCAGCTTGGTCCTGGCAGCATTGGCAAAGCCCAGGCCAAAGCAAATTTATCTGAGAAGCATTGCAACGAAATGTAAGGATCTGGCCTTTTCGTTAAGTTATGTTGTCACTCCCTTGATCCCGGTGCTAACGTCGGTTCGTCTGGATAAATAAACCAGATTTGCCCCCAAGTCCCGTTTCCGTTGAAACCGTCCGATTGGTTCAAAAGGAGGATCTGATGCGTTGTGAAATGGTTTTCCCGAGCCGCAATTAAGCCCATTCCACAGAGAAGCCGATCAGCAGGACATCACCTTTCGCCCCCCCGAGCGCACGCCAGTCTACAGCCTATCCCGTGTCCGACTCGTCCAAAGCCACATTCCGATCTGGGGCGATCGCAAGCCGTTGAACCCCCTGCTGATGGCGCTAGTTAACATGCTCATCCTCGAAAATTAATGCCCCCAGGCACAGCGGGTTCTATTGCGACCGCTGCTACGCCCTTGGGACCCATGCTCCCTGCGGTTGCCTGGTCTGGCCTTAAGTCAATTTTCTGACTGTACTCAATTCCGCCCGACAGCACTGCCCGTCTGTGATCGTCATGATCGCAAGTTTGATGGCTGGTTTTACGCTGTCGGAGCCCCACCCCTGGAGGTTTATTGCGATGAATCTGCAAGGAAAAACTGCGCTGATTACTGGCGCATCCCGTGGCATTGGCCGCGCGATCGCCCTAGAGCTGGCTCAACAAAAGCTCCGCTGTTTGATTTTGGTGGCCCGTAACGCCGACCGCTTGGCCGATGTAGCTGCCGAGGTGGAAGCCCTAGGCATTCAGGCAGTGGTGCTCCCCTTAGACCTAACTCAACCGATCGAGGTGAATGTGGCCATTGCGCGGACTTGGCGCAATTACGGTCCGATTGATTTGCTGATTAACTGCGCCGGGGTCTCCTATCAAATTCCATTCTTAGAATCACGACTGCCCCATATGCAATCCGAAATTGCCACCAACTTGATTGGTTTATACACCGTCACCCGTCAGATTGCCCGCCGCATGGCGGCCTATCGCCAAGGCCACATTGTCAATGTCTCTAGTCTGATGGGTAAAGTGGCCGCCCCCACCATGGCCACCTACTCGGCCACAAAATTTGCCATTCTCGGCTTCAGTCAGGCGCTGCGGGGGGAGTTAGCCCCCTACAACGTGCGGGTGACGGCCCTGCTGCCGTCCCTGACCGATACCGATATGGTGCGAGATTTTCGCTGGTTTCGGGGGGCACAACCCATGACCCCAGAGCAGGTGGCCCAAGCCCTAGTCAAAGGGTTGCATGGGGGGACGCCCGAAATCTTGGTGGGCTGGCAGGCCCATCTGGCCGTATGGTGTGGCCGGGTCGCCCCGCAATTACTGGAGCGGCTGGTGCGCTGGTCGGCTCCCCAACCGCGCGTGGAGCAGCCTCTACGAGTGAAGAAGAGTTACGGCCTGTAATTTAAGCCGGGAAAACCGGTTAGGGAAGGAAGCTAGGAGACAGAAGACAGAATGCAGTCAGGAGAAGGCTCCTAGCTCCTGACTCCTGAATTCTTGCCCCAAGAGCCCCACCTTGTCGAATACGCCCTTGATTTGAGCGGTGGGTAAAACGGCAAACGGAAATGGTCGCATCGCTAAATCACCGTGCCATTCGGCACGGTGGCGTCCTTTAGCACAACGACGATACCGCTGCGAATGCAGAAGCCTGCGGCTTCGCGATCGGCTTCTTCGACGCGATCGCGATTCACGATCTTCACGTTGCAGCCGATGTGGGCATTTTTATCGACGATCGCATTTTGAATCTCGCTATTGGCCCCAATCCCAAGGGGAACAAGATTGGGATTGCAGTCGCCCCGCCGCTCAAAGTGAGGTTGATACGCATCCGCCCCCATAATCAAGCTATCCCGAATGGTGCAGCCCGAACCAATGCGGCTGCGGATGCCAATCACCGCGTTAAAAATCTGGCACTTTTTGAGAATGCAGCCCTCGCTCACCATAGATTGGTTGATCTGGCACTCTAGATGTTTGGTGGGGGGTAAATGCCGGGAGCGGGTATAAATCGGAGCCTCAACATCGTAAAAACTAAAGGGCGGATCGGGCTGCTGGGTCAGGGCCAAATTCGCTCTAAAAAAGGCCTGAATTGTGCCAATGTCCTCCCAGTAACCCTCAAAAGCATAGGCTTGAACATTGAAATGATCGATTGCAATCGGAATGATTTCTTTACCAAAATCGGTGCAGTCTAAGCATTTTCTGAGCAAGTCAATTAAGACGGCGCGCTTGAAAACATAGACCCCCATCGAGGCAATGTAGGGTTTGCCTCGGGCCTGCTCCGGGGATAGCCCCAGCACCGTGGTATCGACCTGCATTCTTTGCAGGGCTTCACCTTCAGGCTTCTCACTGAAACGAATGATGCGACCGGTATAGGGATTGATCTGCATCAACCCCAAGCCCAATGCCTGCTGTGCATCGACCGGCAAGACCGATAGGGTCACATCCGCTTGGGTCGCCCGATGCCGCTGGATCAAGGCACGATAGTCCATGCGATAGAGATGATCCCCAGGCAGGATCAAATATTCATCGACATTCAGGCTCTCAAGGTATCTGAGATGTTGCCGAACGGCATCGGCTGTGCCTTGAAACCACTCTAAGTTGGTGGGGGTTTGTTGGGCGGCCAGCACCTCGACAAAGCCTTGCTGAAAACTCGAAAATCCGTAGGCGCGACCAATATGCTGATTTAAAGAGGCTGAATTAAATTGGGTCAGCACACAGATTTTTGAAATATCTGAGTTAATACAGTTGCTAATCGGAATATCGATGAGGCGATGCTTCCCCGCCAAGGGAACGGCGGGTTTAGCACGGGTTTTCGTCAAGGGGTAGAGGCGGGTGCCCGCGCCACCACCCAAGATCACTGCGAGGACGTTTTTCATGGCAGGACCGCTAAAGCAAGCCCCTAGTGCCGATTTCATCATCCGATTTCATCATCAATGACAACGGTCACGGCTGCCGTGGCGATGTACATATCATCATTTTTGTCCCCCAGCTCGGCAATGGCTCGACCGGCCACCACCATCCCTCCGGCTTCCAGGGTGAGCGATTTGTGACCAAAGGGTAAAACCGCTAGGACTTCGATCCCGGCGCACTTGTTCGGGGAACGGCACGGCAATCTGAACTTCGACCACCATGTCATTGGGGTGATCGAGTCCGGCCACTTCCCAAACCCCCGGTAGCATGTGGGCGATCGCATTTCGCACGGCGCGTTTCGCGGCAACCGTCGGATCTTGGCCATGCTGATCAATGCCCATCGCCATCTGAATGGCTAAGCGTTTACGGGTCATTTGGCATCCTCAGGGGCATTGTACCCCTGCAAGGTTTCGGGGCGAAAGCGTCGCAAAATCGGGGTCGCGGCTCGAATCTGAGCGATCGAGCCCTTGACCACCACCACATACTTGCCAGCGCTGAGCAATTGCGGTAAGAGAGGGCATCGCCACTGCCTAAGGCCACCCCGACCCCACCGCCGACAAAAAAAGCCCCCATGGCTGCGGAGCCCGCCCCCAAAATGCCGCCGATGATTTGGTTGCCGATCACCCCGGCCCAAGGAAAGGTGTTTAAGCCGGTGATCTGGTTGAATCCGAAGCCCGCAATAAATCCAAATGGGACGAGCCAGACCATCATCAGTTTGATCTGTTTCCAGGCTTGTCCGGCTGGATCAATCAGGCCATATTCATCGGCGCTTTTGTAGCCCCTGCCGAGAATGGCCACCCCGTCCATGGCAAACTGCTCGGTTTCTAGGGCTGAGTAAGCCGCTTCGGCTTGGATGCGATCGCTGAGCACCGCAATAACGTAATTCATACCTTCGGTGATAACGGCGAGAACCGTAAATAATGTCGCTCCCCATTATTACAGCTCACCTCGATTTCCCTAGGTGGAGAATGCCCCAAGTCAGAGATGTGGCTCAGACCCAGATTGCATTTCAGGCACTCAGCCTTCAGCCTCTTAGGCGGGCTGGAGCACCGCGTGGCTGCGATACCAATCAATGGTGCGCTGCAACCCCTGGCGAAATTCCATGTGAGCCTCAAAGCCAAAGGCTTGCCGTGCCCGCTCCACATCCAGACAACGACGAGGCTGGCCGTTGGGCTGATCGGTTGCAACCAACTCCCCTCCAAATGCCATCAGCTCACAGATCAGCTCAGTCAGATCGCGAATGGTGATCTCTAATCCGGTCCCCAAATTCACCGGCTCCGGACTGCTATAGCTTTGGGTCGCCATGACAATGCCTCGGGCGGCATCTTCTGAATATAGAAACTCGCGGGTGGGGCTGCCGTCTCCCCAGACCGGTAGCTGCTGCTGGCCAGTGAGCTGCGCCTCATGGACCTTGTGGATCAGCGCCGGGATCACATGGGAGCTGCGGGGATCAAAATTATCTTCCGGCCCATAGAGATTGACGGGCAACAAGTAAATGCCATCAAACCCATACTGATCTCGATACGCTTGCAACTGCACCAGCAGCGCTTTTTTAGCAATGCCATAGGGAGCATTGGTTTCCTCGGGATAGCCAATCCAGAGGTCGTCTTCCTTAAAGGGGACCGGGGTGAATTTGGGATAGGCGCAGATCGTGCCGACACAGACAAACTTTTGTACCCCGGCTTGGTAGGCCGCATGGATGAGTTGAGTCCCCATCATCAAGTTGTCGTAGAACAGCTCCGCCGGTTTTTCACGGTTCAGCCCAATTCCCCCCACATGGGCGGCTAGGTGAATCACGACATCTTGTTGATTGACCGCCCGCTGGCAAGCCTCCCACTGACAGAGGTCATAGTCCCGAGAGCGGGGCACGGTGATGTTTTGGGGGTCAGCCCCAGCCTGTTGAAGCTGGGCGACGACCTGTTTTCCCAAAAAGCCCGCCCCTCCCGTAACCAGAATGCGTTGGTTGGCAAGATCAATGTGAGTCATCAGTAATGGCAAGGTGACAATCTATGGACCGATCGCAATGGAGCGATCGCAATCGATCAGGACAAGGGTTGAGGCTTTAGCAAAGCCTACGCTGAAGCTTGGGCCTAGGACATGGCTTGGCTGACATCTCTGCGCACCGTGGCCAAATCTGGCACCGCCGTACTGTTGTGGCTAGCGGTATGGTCAATGCCAACCGCTTTGAGGTCTGCCTCAACCATCAATTTGACCAGCTCTTCGAAGGTGACGGTGGGCTCCCAACCCAATTTTTTCCGCGCCTTGGTCGGATCCCCAATCAGGATATCCACTTCAGTGGGCCGCAAATAGCGGGGATCAAACTCCACATAGTCTTGCCAGCGGAGATTAACGTGGCCAAAGGCAATATCGAGAAATTCACGGATGGCGTGGGTTTCGCCGGTGGCGACGACATAGTCATCGGGTTGCTCTTGTTGCAGCATCAACCACATGGCTTTTACATAGTCTTTGGCGTAGCCCCAATCGCGCTTAGCGTCGAGGTTGCCCATGTAGAGTTTTTTCTGCTGCTTGGCCAAAATTCGGGCGATCGCTCGGGTGATTTTGCGGGTCACAAAGGTCTCGCCCCGGCGAGGGGACTCATGGTTAAACAAAATCCCGTTGCAGGCAAACAGATCGTAGGACTCGCGGTAGTTAATGGTCTGCCAATGGGCGTAGACCTTGGCACAGGCGTAGGGGCTGCGGGGGTAAAAGGGCGTGGCTTCACTCTGGGGAATTTCCTGCACCTTGCCAAACATTTCTGAGGAACCGGCTTGGTAATAGCGCACCTGCTTACCGGTCCGCTGTTGAAAGTCCCGCACGGCTTCTAGGAGGCGTAACGTGCCCATGCCGACGCTGTCCACGGTATATTCCGGAGAGTCAAAACTCACCCGCACGTGGGACTGCGCGCCCAAGTTAAACACTTCGTTGGGTTCGACTTCTTCTAGAATGCGGCCCAGCATGGTGCCATCGGTCAAATCACCGTAGTGCAAAAAGAGTCGCGCCTCTTCGCTGTGGGGATCGACATACATGTGATCAATGCGATCCGTATTGAAGGTTGAGGTTCTGCGGATGATGCCATGCACCTCATAGCCCTTCTCTAGGAGCAATTCGGCTAGGTAAGAGCCATCTTGTCCGGTGATACCGGTTAACAGGGCGCGTTTTACTGGGGTCATCGTATTTCTCAAATATTGAACGAGCCCAATGGACTTTACACGGGGTTGGCCTGGGCTAACGGCCTAGGCTTGTGTTCCGTCGATTGTGAAGCTCCTAAGGCGTCCTTAACGTACCCAGCCATTTGAACACGGCAAACAATTTTTCCCTCGCCTTGTCTAAGCGGCTGGTTTGAAGTGATTAGAAGTGATGAATGGGTGCCGTTGGCTAGGGGCATTAGCCGATGGCAGGCGGGTCAAGCCTAGCTCACCCAGGGCTGGGCTTGGAGAACCGTCAAAAATTCGTTGACGGCGGGCGGGCGGGGGCTTTGGGCTAGGGTGGCGGCTCCGATGATGCGCTCTAGGGTGACGGGAAGCGATCGCACCTGCACATTTTCAGGAATCGGCAAGGCCGCCAGACGGGGCAAGATCGCCGCCCCTAACCCCTGGGCCACCATACTGACGATGGTGGAGTCTTCTTTGATGGCGTAGGCCACCTGGAGGGATTGCCCCCAGCGCTGCCAATGCTCACGTACCGCTGAGGTGCAGTCGGCGTAATTGTAGAGCACGAAGGCATGGCAGGAAAGCTGCGCCCAAGTCAGTTTCTCCGGCAGGGTTTCAACCGCAGTAGACAGCAGCACTACATATTCATCGCGGGCAATTTCCCAGGTCTGGAACCCCTCGGAGCGAGGCAAGGGCACTAAACCCACGTCCACTTGACCGGCCTGGAGGGCTTGCTCAACCCCCAAGGGCTCTAGCTCAGCCAGGGTGACCTCAACGCGGGGAAACCGCTGACTAAAGCGGGCGATCGCGGCGGGCAGCAGGTGAGTCGCGGCACTGCGAAAGGAGGCAATTCTGAGTCGCCCCCATAGAGCCCTTTCTCTAGGTTGACCTCGTAGTCAATGTGCTCTCGCAGGTCCAAAATCCCCTGGCTATGGCTCAGCACCCGTTCGCCCACGGGGGTTAGCTTGGCCCCAAACCGGCCCCGCTTCAGAAGAGATATCCCTAACTCTTCCTCTAGGGTAGCGATCGCTCGGCTCGCCGCCGCCTGGGAGATCTCTAGGGTGAGGGCCGCCCCCGAAAAACTCCCCTGCTGGGCAATGGCGGCCAAAACCTGAAGATGGTGGATGTTCATAAGACTAATCTATTCGCAAACCGAATAGATGAGAACCGTCAACGGTTTTGATCCTGCTGCAATCACGAGGTTACGTTAGGTTGCAACTCGTCTTTCTGTTGTTGCTGCCTTGCCGGTCATGTTTGAACTTCTCCCTTTCCATCGCTTCCGCGACACTCCCAGCGTTCAATTTTTTGATATCACCGTCACTGATTCTAATGCCCGCGACCTGGTGTTTCACCAGGGTCCAGCGGTTAGTCCCAATAATGATGCTCGCCAAGCTTGGCGATTCTACCTGCACCCCAATCAGCAGGATAATTTGCTGGCCGTGTCGGGAGGGCGCACCTTCCACCTGGTTAATTTTACCTGGGCCTATCCCTTCCATGAGGTGCGGTTAGAGGCTAACCGCTTTATCTTGCAGATTCCCCCTGGCACGTTCCATCGCTCTGTTTCTGACCCTAAAGGCTCGCTGGTGATCAATCAGGCTGTCCGGACCGCTACGGCCACTATTGAAAGCGAGTTTCGCGTCTACAGCAGCGCCGAGATCCCCCGTCTGCAAAGATTGCTGAATTCGGGTCTTCCTCCCCAGCGCCATGGCTTTGAGGAAGACTGGCCCATGGCGGCTTGATCGCCCATCTGAATCAGGGAGCTAGTAGGGGCGTAGGGGGCTGCGCCCCAAGGGGCTGGTGAAGTCAGAAAGCCATGGAAAGGACTGTGAACGTTTCAGCGTGCCGGAGACTTTCTGACCCCATCTAGCGATCGCGCTGCATCCCCACCGCATCAGTAATGCCATCCAGGCCATGGGCCTCAAGCTTAGCGGTTAGTCCCTCTAGGACCCGCCGCACCATCATCGGCCCCTCATAGACCCAGCCGGTATAGACCTGTAGCAGCGATGCCCCCGCCGTGATTCGCTCCCAAGCGTCCTCAGCGGTAAAAATGCCCCCCACCCCCACAATCGGTAGCTGCCCTTGGCAGTGGCGATAGATAAACCGCACGACCTCTGTCGCCCGTGACCGCAATGGCGCACCGCTAATGCCCCCTGCTTCTGCCGCGACCGACTGACCGGTGCGCCATAGTGTTTGGGTCTTGAGTCCCTGTCGTTCTGTGGTGGTATTGGTGGCAATAATCCCGGCCAGTTGATGTTCCATGGCCAGATCGGCGATCGCCGCAATCTCCTCCCACTCTAGATCTGGGGCAATTTTGACCAGCAGGGGTTTAGCGTCTGGGTTTTCGGCCTGTAGGGCCGCCAGGATTGGGCTGAGCTGGGCGCGGGTTTGCAGCGATCGCAGCCCCGGCGTGTTGGGAGAAGACACATTCACCACAAAATACTGCCCCCAATCCCGCAGCAGCTTAAAGCTCCTGACATAGTCCGTCACGGCCTCGTCCAGGGGGGTGATTTTTGACTTGCCGAGGTTAATCCCCATGGGAATCTCAGGGGAATTTTGGCTCCAGTACTGCTGGAGCCGCGCCGCTAACGCCCCGGCCCCACCATTGTTAAAGCCCATGCGATTTAACACCGCCTGATCGGCAGGGAGCCGAAACAAGCGAGGACGGGCATTGCCGGGCTGAGGATGGAAGGTGACGGTGCCCAACTCAGCAAACCCAAACCCCAGCAACGGCCAAGCCAGGGCAGCGGTACCATCCTTGTCAAATCCTGCCGCTAAGCCTAGGGGGTTAGCAAAATCACAGTGCCAAAGGGTCTGGGCAAGGCGGGGATCCTGGTAGCAGGTTTGGCGAGTCAGCCACTGCTGAATCGGTCGGCGGCCTAGGAGACGCGACCCAGCCTCGGGGCGCGGCGCTAACCCAGCCAAGGTTTCTAAAGCACGCAGATGGAGCCACTCTGGATCGGTCTTCAGCCCCTGAAAGAGGATTGGACGAATTAGATCTCGATACGCATCAACCAAGAATAAATCGGTCCCCTCAGGTGATTTGTCTCTAAAATTGTGCCAGAAAAATTGTGCCGGAAACCCCTGCCAATCCCGGTGCTGATACCGCGATGCCGCCTTGAGCCCTTGAACTTTACGGGTCAAATGCTGCCGGTACTGTCAATCCAGAATAAACTGAGGCTACCTCAGTGGGGCTTTAGACCGGGTTACGTTGTGCTAGCCATTTTGACCTAAGACCTCTAGACACTGTTTGTCATCAGGGAATTTAGCGATCGGTGATGCCAAAAATGTAACCGCCGGTGATTTAGGGAATATTTAGGTTGTTGCTCCTAGGGTTTGCCTAGAAAGACGTCGATAGCATCATGGGTTCGCCGAAGCCAGATCCTAACCCAGAACGGCGCTTGATTGCGCTGGCCCGCGTCCTCAAGTTGCTGAGGGAGGCGGCAGAGCCCGTCGCGATGATTGAGCTGACCCTAGAACATCTACAGGGGGAGCTGAACTACAGTTTGCTATGGCTAGGCACCTACGATCGCGACAACCATCGGGTCACCAGTCGTCACCACCTCTCGCCCAAGAAAGATCGCCTGCTCAGCGCCACCTTTGGGCTCTCCCCTGGGGATCTGGTGGAACAGGTGGTGATTCAACAGCGCCCCCTGATTGTGAATGATTTACAGGAGGAACCCCGAGCTGGCGACTGGAGCCTGCTGGCCGAGCGCTTACAGGTGCGGGGAGCCTTACTGTTTCCGATGCGCTATCGCGAGGCTTGTCATGGTTTAGTCTTACTGGGTTCTCCCCACTGGGGCCAGTCTCCCACCCAGAGTGAGCGCACTTATCTGTCGGCAGTGCTGAGCGCTTTGGCCGAGAGTCTCCACCATTATGAACAGGCGCAGCAGCAGCAAAAGCAAAAGCGCCCGGAGGTGCCGATCTTTAACCTGGTCAGTCAGGTGGATGGCCAAGCTGACCTGGATGATCAGCTAGAGCGCGTGCTGACTGAAACCCAGCAGTTTACCGATGCGGATCGAGTCAGGCTGCTGTGGTTTACCCCCCAAACCTTTACCTTTTGGGAGCGATTGACCACCCAATCGGGGCGGGGTCGTTGCAAGCGGGCCACTGCTGACACGACCGCTTTGACGATTCCTGCTAATACCATTCGCGGGGCGTATCAGTCCCTCTGCAACAATCAACTCGTGGTCGGGGAATTGCAGGGGTTGGTGGTGGTGAATCTACCCGAACGGTTGATGCAGTCTCTCCAGGCTAAATCGCTGCTGGCGGCCCCCATCATCAGCAGGGGGACTTAAAAGGGGTGATTACGGTCGAGGCTCAAAATCCTCGGGCTTGGACCACCGATGACAAAGCCTATGCGATCGCGCCGGACGTTTGGCCGGTCTGATGGCTCCCGCTAGCACCCTCAATGACACCCGCGACCAAAACCAAGCCGATCATCAATTTCTGATGGGACTGGCCCACAGTATCCATAGCGATGGGGATTGGCGCAAAACCCTAGAGACCCTGCGGCGATCATCTCTGTGACCGGCTACAGGCGTCCCAATTTATTGTGCTTCTCCACGATGCTGAGCGGGGGGGATATGAGATCACCTTTCAACGGGAGAGCAAGGGACGACGGGGGGGCAACCTGCGCTGGGTGGCGCTGGATGAGGTGGACTGGCAAATGCTGGAGCGCAGCTCGCACGCCATTGCCATGAGTGATCTCACCACCGACCTCAAACTTCTAGCTTGGCGAGAGAACTTCCAGAGCTTGGGGATCCAGTCCCTCTTGGCTTGCAATGTGTCTCCTGGCCATGCCCCTGAAGCGATTATTTTGGTGGCCAGCCCCCAAGCCCGCCATTGGACTTCGGTAGAAGGGGACCTGCTGCTGGCGGTGGGGCAGCAGCTCGACTTAATTCTCCACCAATGGCAGCTCCAACGGCAGATGAGCCAGCAGGAGCAGCTTTACGATTCCATCCAGTGGGGACTGCAAACCCTGCAACGCACCTTCCAGCCGGACCAACTGGAAGAATCGGCCAATCGCCATATTGCGGATCTCCTACAGGTGCCCTTAATTGCCTTGGTGCATTGGGATATTGGCCAAAGCACGGCTCAAATCAATCACTGTATGGCCCGCCATAAGGATTTTGGGACCGATGCTAACGCCAACATTGCCCTGGATACCGATGCGTTGATTAGCTGGGCGCTTCAGACCGATGGCTTAATTCCCGTCACCTTTGAGGACTTTCCCCCCACGACCCAAGCCTGGATTTGGGGACCGCCGGAAAGCAAGTTTTTGCTGATGGCGCTGCGGACTGCCCCCGATCACGTTTGTGATGCGGTTTTAGTCCTGGCGGATCGCCGCGATCGCAAGTGGTCAGACTATCACCTCAGTCTGGTTACCCTCTTGGCCAATCAACTGGCCTGGTCTCGTCGCCACCTGAGTCTGACCGAAATGCTCTTGACCCAGCGCGAGGAGCTAGAGCAACTGAACTGGTATAAACATAAGCGGTTTGACGAGGTCCATCGCCGCCTCGACATCAGTGTGCAGCGGTTGGAAGAACTCGCCAACGACACCAGCCCCTTAGCGGTACAACGCCAGCAGCAGTTGCTGCGTCAGCTTGGCAGTTTGGTCAACGGCATGACCCATATGCTCAGCCATGAGCAGTGGCAGCTCAGCACCAACCACCAAACCACCCCCCTGATTAGCCTGCTGAACCGGTTGATGGAGCGAGCCAGCCCCCTGATTCGGGAACGGCACCTGTGGTCCAAGGTCCATAACGACAGTAACGCCATCATTGGTGGCGACATTGTCAAAATTGAATTTGTCCTCTATGAGCTGTTAGTGGCGGCCTGCCAGCGATCGCCCGATCAGGGTCGAATCGATGTCTGGTGCCGCCCAATGGATCGCAACACCCTGGAGTTATCGATCACGGATGATGGGGAAGTGCCTGATCTGCTCCTCAGTGAACTGTTGAATGGTCGGCCTGAAGATATCTTGGCCCCTCCAGCTTGGATGAGCCCCCAGGGCTACATTTCGCCATTTGCCAAACCTTGATGCAGCAAATTGGGGGCGAGTTTAGCCTCCAGAAGCTCGAAGACAATCGGATTATGAGCCGGATTGTCCTAACCATTGCCAACAAGGGCAATAATACGGCAGCACTAGAAAGCCCCGGCACGACGCCCTTCTCCCGCAATCATGGGCGTTGATCAGGCATAAACCGTGATGGGAATAGAGCGATACGGGCCAGATCCCCCGCTGTTGCCGCCCCTGATCGCCAATGTCGCAAAGCTTGCGACATTGGCGATACTCAATTTGTGTTCCTTAGGCGGTGTGGAAGCGGGGATGATCAGCTAAGGTTTCCAGGGTCAATTGCGCTATCCATTGTATGAGTAGAGAGGGCTCGGGGTTAATCGTTAGGACGGGATTCCCTTGAACCAATAGCCCCACATAGTCATAGCGGCGGCGCACCACCACCGCTGTCGTCTCGGTGAGGTCAACGGCAATATGCTGGAACCCTTCTAGCTGTAGCGAAGCGGCCAAGAGCGATCGCAACCCTAGCGCCTGGAAAACAATCTGCACCCAACTGGTGCTGCGATTATCGTCGGTGACAAAATATTCCCGAGGCAGGCCGTTAATATCAAAGATAGCCACCCCCAGAATGCTATCTTCTAGACCCTGCCATTGGACCTGAGTATCTTCAGAATTGGGTGGGGAAGCAGTCAAGGCTGACATGATGAGGTTTACCCTTCTGACAACAACGGATCGTAGTGTTGTAGCAAGCACCCTGCCCTGGCGGTCCATTAAGCCCGTTCTTCTAGGTATAACGGACAGATGGGGGGCTGGGGTGACGCCACGCCCAACCCTTATCAAAACCACATCTGGTTAAAGGTCAGGCATATCCGGTGGGTCAGATTTCGTTCAATATACGCTACTTCTCCAGTGGGCGGCAGCAGCCGTCATGATTCGATTGCGTAATTCTTGGGAGGAAAGGGCTGGCAGCCCAGGCACCCTAGCCGGTTGGCCAGATCTTCGCCTGGTTTTTGTGGGATAACACGGAGCCAGGAAGCCTTGGATCCAGCCCTGCCTTGGCTTTATCCGTAATCCCACTGGGCTTAGAGTATTCCATCTCAGAAATCATCCCGTCAGGCGACCTAAAGTTGCTGCTCTGGGCTCCGCATCCGTGGGTCACGAATGCTGCTGCTGGATCGGTATTGAGCTGGAACACGCTTAGCTGAGTAAACCCACCACGAGCAAAATCGCCCCGGCGGCACCGCAGCCCACCATGGCAAAAAAGCTGATCTGGGCATTTTTAGCCACCGTCGCGGCTAGGGCTTCTTCATTTTTGAAGGAGATCACATATTTTTTATCTCCCTGGGTGGGCTTCTCAACCATCACCTGACCGGTGAGGTCGCTGGCGGCTCCCACCACCAAAACGTTGCGGCCCACCGGCAAAATTGACTCGGTGTAGCGATAGCCGAGGGTTTTACCTGCCCCACCGTCAGTGCTCAAGGTCACAGGCCCAAACGAAATCTGCCCGCCACGGGAGGCCCCTTGACGAAATTCGTTCAGGACTTGAATGGTTTCGATGTCAGCCCCATCGGGATTCACCACAATCGTGCCCGCGTCGTCCTTTAACTTGAATGGGATCGATTGGCGGTTATTCGAAATCACCTCAGACTTACGCACCTGCTTGCGTTCCAGGTTGCCCTCCGAATTCCGCTCGGTGACCATCTCCTCATATTCCCGCGTCACCTTAGCAACGTAATGAACGCAGGGCTGCTGCTTTAGCTCAGAGGTGAGGGGAGCGTCAGCCTGGACCTCGCCCCAGAGCTTAATGTAATCGCGCCAACTGCCGCCGCCAATTTCATCGGCCACGGCGCTGGCGGTTTCTGTGAGTTCAGTGGTTTTGACGGGACGGGCCGATTTGATGCTAAATACCTTCTGCTTTTGGTTGCGCTGGACAAAAAAGAGTACAGCGCCAACAATCAACAAAATAATGCCGAGGATTTCCATAGGAATTGGGGGAGTGAGGGAAACGACCGCTATGGTAGCGAGTCTGACCCATTAGACTACTCAGGAAAACCGCCCCTTTCCTAAGGTTAGAGATTATGCAAGGTGCGATCGCCTCCTCACACCAGGTCAACCAGCCTTCTTCATACAAAAGGCCGTTGCGGAGGGTGAGGTATTGATAGGTGTCGGCTACAGAAAGGTCATGGGGATGCGGAAAGAAACGGGCGGCGATCGCCCGATATTCGGCGAGGCGATCGCGGTGCTGGCGACGGTGACCCTCCAACTCTTCGAGTAGCACCGCCTTGTGGACTAAAGCGCCCCCAAACAGCTTCACCAGCAGATCGTCCTTCAGGGGACCGATCTTGCTCGGTTGTTGCATCCAAGTTTGGAGCAGGGCTCGACCGGTTGCTGTCACCGAGAAAATCTTTTTATTGGGGCGGCTGTCCTGTTGAATGGTTTCCGCTTGCAGATGTCCGGCCTCCTCTAGTCTGGCCAGTTCGCGATAGATCTGCTGATGGCTGGCATCCCAAAAAAAACCCACCGAACCGTCAAATCGCTTGGCCAGGTCATAGCCGCTGCTGGGGCAGTCGATTAAGGCCACCAGAATGGCATGGGTGAGGGCCATAGGACTCCCAGGGCAAAAGGACTTTTACGCTATGAAAAGAATATCGGAGAATCTAGGATCTTTGGGTGATGGGGTAATGGGTGATGGGTTCGGTGAACCCTGAGCGGAGTCGAAGGGTGGAGGGGTGATGAAAGAGCGAGACAAAAGGGGGGCGTCAGTAAAGAAACGACACGGCTTGATTACCCGGTTCTCCAAAAAAAAGTATCGTTTGGAGGGGCGGTCTCTCTCGGGACCGTTCTTTATCGATGCGAGGTTTGCCCCAGGACCATGTCTCAACCCACCATAGAATCCATTCTCAACGAAAAGCGCTTGTTCACCCCCCCTGCTGAGTTTGCCAACCAGGCTCGCATCAATGGGATGGCGGCGTACGAGGCCCTCTATGCCAAGGCCGCTGCTGACCCCGCTGCCTTCTGGGCTGAACTCGCCGAGCAAGAACTGCATTGGTTTAAAAAGTGGGACCAGGTGCTGGACTGGCAGCCGCCTTTCGCGAAGTGGTTTGTG
>JAAUQE010000237.1 GCA_012032425.1 Leptolyngbya sp. RL_3_1
CACCATTCCCTGGGCGGACACCGCCCCACTCAATAGCGCTGCCAACCCCAACGCCCCTGAAGGCTCCACCACCAGCTTCATTCGGTAGAACAAATAGGCAACGGCATCCATAATCGCCTGCTCAGAAACCGTCTGCATATCGTCTACATGCTCCAGCATCAACGGGAAGGTGAGCGACCCCATCGAGGTGGTGCGGGTGCCGTCGGCGATCGTGACCGGATTTTTGACGGTCTGGAGTTCTCGGGTACGGAAGGAGCGGGTGGCGTCATCGGCCAGCTCCGGTTCGATGCCAATCATCCGGCAGGCGGGATTCAGGTGTTTGGCAGCGATCTCAGGACACCAGCAAATCTTGAAACGCGGTCTTGACTGCGGTCTCATGCTTAACCCCCAACTGCTCATACTCTTTCAGGGCTGAGTAATATTCTCTGACGGGTTTGTGAGTTAGCTTGAGATTCAGGCGAGCCATGGCATCCGAGGCTGATCAGGTTCCCTCCAGTATGCGTAACTGTTCTATTTTGGAACGGTTTCACACTCGCTCGTTAGACACTTGGAGACAGATAGTTCAAACTATTCAGCCCTTTAGCAATCGCTGAATAGAAACAGCCACCTCAGGAAACGCTGACGGATACACCTCGCCTTCAGTTACCGTTTCTTCAGACTGATAATCTCCTTGACTGGGCTCTTGCAACACTGTCACTGACCGCTGCTTTAAATTCACCACCCAATACTCTCGAATCCCTGCCTGGGCATAGGTCTTTCGCTTCACCGCCAAATCCTTCGCCAGGCTGGTGTTCGAATACTCAAATTACCCCAAAAGATGTTTTCGGGGATAGGGGTGGTGTTGGGTGCGATAAACCGTTCGCAAGGGTTCAGCAATGGTTAGGTCGGGCTGGGGCTCTGAATTGCTCTCGGGTAGTGTGATTGGTTTGCCATCCCGCACAAGGGCTTTGGTCCCCAATAGTGCCCGTAGATAGTCAGCCGTATCGGTACTGAGTTGAGCATGCTCCAACCCTTCTGGGGCCATCTCAATAATTTCTCCGTTTAGTAGCTCAACCCGCTGCCCCGCCAAGATGCCAGCATCAATCATCTGGTGATACTGATCGAGCGTCCATTTTGCTGTCGTAACGACCATCGTCTTTCCCCCAACCTCAGCAGTAGCCGAACCCAAGTGTGACCCGCGTCCTGAGGTCATCGCACTCAGGTGCTCTCATTCTGACACTTCCCTACCACTGGTGATAACGGTCAATGCTCCACCGATAGGGTGTGGCGATCGCAAATTGTCGAGCATCGGTATTTGCAGTCCACCCTATTCCCTCGCGAAGAAGCACCCACGACAAGCTCAATCCGAACGGGGCAAATCTCTAAAATGAAAAAATTGCTGGCCTGATGGGCTGGGGGTTCCGGCCTATGCAGCCACAGCATTTGCTTTCAAAATCTGGCCCATCGTCTCTGCATCCACATTGCCCCCACTGAGAATCACGCCCACCATTCCCTGGACAGGAACCGCGCCACTCAAGAGCGCCGCCAAATCCAACGCCCCCGATGGCTCCACCACCAGCTTCATTCGGTAGAACAAATAGGCGACGGCCTCCGGCAAAGCGGGCCTCCATGGGTCCTGACTATAAGCTCACCGTCCTTGCCGCAGGTCTGGCAAAATAGCACATTTTTTCGATGGTTTTTTTGCGCTTACCCTGGCAGGCCACCCGCGCTCACCGACTGTTTCAGCGAACTGGCATCGCCACGATCATCGTCCAACAAGATGAAGATACTTATGAGCTAGTCGGGGGGATGATTGCCGGTTTGCATCGTCGTGGGGCGAAGGCCGATTACGTCCTCAAACGGTTTAATTTTGCGACCAATTGTCAAGCAAATCCCAAATTTCTCACCACCTAACAGGACTACGTTTATTTAAGTCCACCTACTTGCGAGCAACGGCCTAACCGCTATTCCCAATCCTCGACGCGGGCAATCTTCCAGCCCGCTTCGGCTTGATCCCAATCTAAAGTAAACCGCTGGGGCGCAATTTGCCTGGGTTGATCATTGACCCAGTGCGTGACCTTGGCCTCAACCACTGCCCAGCCATTCCCTTGACTGATCAGCTTGAGCGTTTGAATCTGCACCTGCTCTACCCGGCTCCACCGGCTATAAAACAGCGAATAGGCCGTATGCTGGCGCTGTAGTTGCCTCTGGAGCATCTGCCAGGCTCGTCCCACCTTCTTCGCATTGAGATTCTCGTAATACTCTTGGACAAATTGGGTGGGTGCGGAGCGTGGCGCTGACGTGGTGCTGGCGTCCTCGGAGGGTGCTGACTCAGCTTGTAGATAAATCAGGAGTGGCTGATCTCTACGGGCTTGTAAATACAGCGACTGGGTTTTAGGTTGAAACCCTTGGCGACTGAACTCGACTTCAACGGTACGCCCTTTCGGGATCACCAGACTGACATATCCGGTATTGTCGGTGTAGCCAATGCGGTCTGTGGAGTGAGGTGCACCGTTAATCGCTGAAAAACGGGTATTCGGCTGGCCCGATTCGGGTTGAGCCAATGTGAATGGGTTAGAGATCACTGCACCGCTAGCCATCATTTGGGCGGCGACATTCTCTAGGGGTTGATGGTCCAGGGTATACACCCTGAAACTCACTGGGATGCTCTCATGGGAGGTCTCCAAGTCAGGGGCGGTGGTATTCGCCAGGGCTGAATTGCTACGGCCCTGTGGCGATACCTCTCCCGGATTCTGGGCACAGCCCAGCACAGGTACCATCAACGTGATGCCTGCCCATACAGCCACCCAACGAGAAGAAACCCTCACTTTGGTGTATTTCTTGTGATCCAAAGCGGGGTGCCTCAAGCTTCTCAACCTCAAGGGTGAGGTAGGGACTACGGGCCAGCTTAGTCTGTATGTATTTTTGCCAAGGTGAAATGCGTACTTATCTGAACCTGACTACCCGGCTGCTTTTGCCCTGTGATTCAATCGCCACAATTCTACTTACAGTGGTCGTAGAGTCCGATCAGGACTTTGATCCAAATTGGGCCAGCTCGAATTTGCCGTTGCTTTATTAAGCCTCAGGAAAGATAATGCATGGCTCGACAAAATTTAGAGATTAGGATGTTTAGGCCACTATCAATGACCCTGATGCTGGCTAAACAATCAGGGTTGACCTCAGCCAGCCCATCACAGTGATGGGTGATGGCCATAAAAGGCGAGGTGGGTGTAACCGTAGTTTTTTTGGCGCAACCGGGTGAGCCCTGGGCAGTCAGTAGCCTGCCATTGGTCAGGGTTGTGTTCCACAATTAAGGTGCCGTCAGGCTGGAGTAGCCGGTGGTGGGCGATCGCCGCCAATACCGGCTCATAGAGGCCACTGCCATAGGGCGGGTCAAAATAGATGAAATCAAACGCTTGCCCTGCTAAGGGCGCAAGCTGCTGACGGACATCTCCTGCAATGACGCGATAAGTCTGATCTACCTGGGCCACCCTTTGCCAGTTCTGGCGAATCACCTGGCAAGCCAAGCCCGATTGCTCAATCCCGACTACGGCACTGGCCCCCCGACAGAGCGCTTCCGCCCCCATCGCGCCATTGCCCGCACAGAGATCCAGCCAGCGGGAGCCCGCCACTGTTCCCTGGCAAATATTAAAAACCGCCTCCCGTACCCGCGCTGTGGTGGGGCGAGTTTTGTCCCCCGGCACGGTTTTGAGGCGGCGGTTGCCGTAGATGCGTAAGACCATCGATTCACAGGGTCAAATCCGCCGGGTCAGATCGGCCACTAGCGAGCCATCGCCACTGGTGACGCGGCCACCGAGGCCACAAAATTATTCAGGATCTGTAACCCGGTAGTAGAAGATTTTTCGGGGTGAAACTGCACCGCCATCAAATTACGTTGCCGAATGGCAGCGGTGACGGTTTGGCTACCGTGGGTAATGGTGGCCGCGTTCACGGTCGGATCCACCGGATCAGCGTAATAGGAATGGACAAAGTAAACCCAGTCCCCCGACTGCACCTGCCCCCAGCAGGGGGCATCGGGTTGAGTGAGCTGTAGCTGGTTCCAGCCCATGTGGGGCACGGTGATGCCCGGTTCGGGGTGAAATCGCCGAATCCGCCCAGGAATGATGCCTAGCCCTGCTTCTTGGCCTTCATCGCTGGCGTCAAAGAGGACCTGTAACCCCAGGCAAATGCCTAGGAAGGGCTTGCCACTGGCAATCACCTCTCGGATCGGCTGAATTAAATCGCGCGATCGCAAATGTTGAATCGCGGGGTCAAAGGCCCCGACCCCCGGTAACACCACCGCATCGGCTTGCCAGAGATCGGCGGCCACGTCGGTCACCACCGGAGCCGCCCCAGCTTTTTCCAAACCTTTGCAGGCTGAATGCAGGTTACCCATGTCGTAGTCAATCACAGCGATGCGGGTCATCGGGCCAACCTGGGTAAACAACTCCTCTATCCTACACAGCCCGCTGATGGCTTTGGCCAATGGGCGGGGAAGGCCATAAAAAAAGGACTAGCCCAGCTAGCCCTCCTATACATCCGTCCACGACTGTGGACAGGTGCTTTTTATTGGCTTGTAATCTCCTAGGGAGTTGGGGTGGCCTGCTGAGCTGCTAGCAGTTCCTTCAGCTTGGCGAGATCTTGAGCCCAGCGCGGATCGGGCTGAGCCGCATCGGTGCCGCCACTGCTAAAGACCTTGCCGGTGTTGCGGTTGTTGGTGCCGCCGCCCTTCGCCTTCCGGCGCGGTGCCGCAGTGACTTCACCGCTACCCTCCTCATCGGATTTACCCTTGCTGCGGGGTAGGGCCTTCTCAATTTTGATCACTTCCCCTTCAAAGGCATAGCCCGTGAATTTCTCCACGATGGCATCGGCTTGCTCATCGGTTTTCACGGTAACAAACCCAAACCCCCGGCATTTGCCGGTTTTGCGGTCAGAAATCAGCTTCACCGAAACAATCTCTTCAGCATGGTCCGCAAAGACGGTTTCCAATGCACTCCGCTCTACGTCTTTGGGCAGATTGCCGACATAAATGCGTACAGACATAACCAGACACCTCTAACTTGACAGTCTTAAACAGCAATTTAATCTGTTGAAAGGCCACGAGCGCAGTGATGGGCGATTTGAACACGCTTGATCGAGGTTGGCGATCGCTCACTGGTCTCAACCCCATGCCTGTCAACACCCTCTTATCAACCCAGATCAGCCCTTTCAAGACTGCTAGCATCGGTTATCGGTGATAACCTGCCCCTAACATCAAGTCAGGTTCCTGATGCATCCATGACCGGGCTCGGCGATCAGGTTACACAGTTAATTGGGATCTTCAAGGGGAATCAGCACCACCCTTTGTGGGCGCAATTAAACTCGAAACCACTTACCAAATTACCACGCTAATCCCTTCCATTCAGCGATTGTCGTCTGGGGGTTTGACCGATAAAAAACCAGCCGAACAAAACGTCGACTGGTCGATCTTGCTGTGTTGAGAGTAGGAGAACCTGATACCTTGTACCCCCGCTAGGAGCCGTGAGACCGAAATGATTAGAATCCGCGTCTGTCACGTTTTAGGCAAGTCAGCTTCCTGTAAAGAAATGTAACACATCTGCTCGAAAGCGGCAATTGTTGTGGGTTGAGCCTCAAAGATTGAGGTCTGGCAGGAGGATGACGATCACGCCCCACAGACAAAATCCGACCCCCAGCACCGCCGACCAGATCGGATGATTGGCTTGGATGGGTTGATGGCCGGGACGAATGCAGCGATCAATGTCAATCCATGCCGTGGCGCTGCGGCGAAACCATCCCAACAGCACCACTGGCTGCCCCATCGCCAGAACGGGGTGCCCCGGATGAATCAAAGCATTGCCCAGGGCACCCAAGGTGGATAAGAAATGCAGCTTGATCAGGCCGTCAGCGGTTTTGAGCAAAAAGTCTTGGCAGAGCCAATTTGCCATCCCCCGACGCCCCACCAGGGTGCCCTGGAGCTTGAGGGGGGTGCTGTCGGTGGGAAAGGCGGTGGGC
>JAAUQE010000047.1 GCA_012032425.1 Leptolyngbya sp. RL_3_1
AGCGGTGAAACTGCCCGTCCAGAATAAAGATCAGAAAGTTGTCATCTTCGGGCAGGTGGCTACCCAGCACCTCGTCAATGAATGCGGTTAACGCCACATCTGTCGTCGGGGCGGTGGCTTGCCAAGCTTGGTAAGCTTCTTGAAAGTCTTCTAATTCTTCTGCTAGGTCTTCGCGGACGCGGTCATCTACTTCGGCAAACAGAAAGAATCGAAATACCGGCACGGCCATGACCACGACGACCAATAGGGTGACGGCGTAGAGCAGCAGGATGCGGGTACGGGTTTCACTGGTTAAGCGTTTGAGCCAATTGGGCAGAATCGACAACGGTAACCGGGAAAGGTGAGCAGGGGGCTGAATCGGGCTTTCCACAGTGACAAGACTCTAAGATTTCGGGGGCAAATGCATGGACCTGAATCCATGACTCTTTTTGATGGATTAAAGCGCCAAAGGTTCCAATTTTCTACCGACGCGATTTTTGGGCGCTGGTTTTTGGGCGCTGGGGGCAGAGATCGGAGCGCCATCAGGCTGGGCAGGATGATTTTTGAGGGGGAACACGCTTAAGAATTTTCTCACACTTTCCTAATGAAGTTTCATTAAGTGGGTCTCATCAACGCTTCATGGGGTGTTTAAACAGCCCGGTCAAGGTAGGGACAACGGATTACAGCCCCCTACCGAGACGGACCCATGAATGTTTGTGTGATTGGAACGGGATATGTTGGCTTGGTGACTGGCGCTTGTCTGGCCCACGTCGGTCATCACGTCATCTGCATTGACAACAATACGGTGAAGGTTGAGCAGATGCAGGCAGGCCAGTCACCGATTTATGAACCGGGCTTAGAGCAGATTATGCAAGGGGCGATGTCGGCGGGCCGCCTCAGCTTCAGCACCGATCTCGCTGCTGGGGTGGCCCACGGTGAGGTGATTTACATTGCCGTGGGGACGCCCCCTCTGCCCACGGGGGAAAGTGACACCCGCTATGTGGAAGCGGTGGCCCGAGGCATTGGTGCTAACTTAGACAGCCGCTATCGGGTAATCGTCAACAAGTCTACGGTGCCCATCGGCTCTGGGGACTGGGTCCGCAGCCTGGTGATTGAGGCGCTGCAAGAGCGCCGGGATGCGATCGCCCCTAACTTTGATGTGGTCAGCAACCCTGAGTTTTTGCGGGAGGGGTCGGCGGTTTACGACACCTTTAACCCCGATCGCATTGTCTTGGGCAGCAACAGCGATCGCGCCCTAGCGATTATGACCGCCCTCTACACCCCCCTGATCCGCCGCGACTTTGCTGAAGATCGCACCCTTCCCCAAGTGCCGGTGGTGACCACTGACTTACCCTCGGCGGAAATGATTAAGTATTCGGCCAATGCCTTTTTGGCCACCAAAATCAGCTTCATTAATGAGGTGGCTAATATCTGCGATCGGGTCGGCGCAGATGTCACCCAGGTGGCCCACGGCATCGGCCTCGACTCCCGCATTGGCCCCAAGTTTTTGCAGGCGGGCATCGGCTGGGGCGGCTCTTGCTTTCCGAAGGATGTCTCTGCTTTAGTCCACACCGCCCAGGACTATGGCTATGAGACTCGCTTGCTCAAGGCGGCGATCGCCACCAACCACCAGCAGCGACTGCGGGCCGTAGACCTGTTGCAAACCACCCTCAAGATTCTTAAGGGCAAGACCATCGGCCTACTGGGGCTCACCTTTAAACCCCACACCGATGACCTACGAGATGCCCCCGCCCTGGACATGATCGCCGAGTTGCTACGGCTAGGGGCCAAGGTCAGCGCCTATGACCCCCTCTATACAGATAGCCACCCCAGCGCTATCCCGCCACAGGTCAATCTCTGCGCCACTGCCGAAACCCTGGCCACCGACTGTGATGCCCTGGTGGTGGTGACCGACTGGCCCGAATTCGGCCAGTTGAACTACGGCGCTATGGCCCAGCAGATGCGATCGCCCCTGCTGATCGATGGTCGCAATTGTTTAGAGCCAGAGGCGATCGCCGAGGCCGGTTTGGTCTACATCGGTATCGGTCGTGGCACCGGTCGTCCAGTAGCGCTTAAGCCTCAAAAGACTGTACCCACGCTGCAAGTTGCTTAGGGGGGTGAGGTGCTCGGGAGATCCATCTTCTGCTCCCCTTCACCTCCTGCTCCCATAGCCTCCTCACTCCTCACCCCCAGGACATCCCATGAAGTTACTGGTCTATTCCCACGATGCCTTCGGGCTCGGCAATATCCGGCGGATGGTCGCCATCTGTGACTATCTGCTCAAAGCCATTCCCAACCTCTCTATCCTGGTTTTGTCTGGTTCCCCAGCTCTGCACCAATTACGGCTGCCTGAGGGGCTGGACTATATCAAACTGCCCTGCTTGGGCCGCGACGAGCACGGCAACATGAGCGTCAAGTTTCTGCGGACGGAGCTGGGGGATGCCCTCAAGCTTCGGGGCGAACTGATTCGCACGGCAACGGTCAACTTTCAACCGGATTTGCTGCTGGTGGACAAAAAGCCCAACGGCCTCTGGGGCGAACTCCAGCCTGCGGTGGACTATCTCAAGCGCCACTGCCCCCAAACTCGCTTGGTGCTGCTGCTGCGGGATATTCTCGACAGCCCCGAAGCCACCATGGAGCAGTGGCACCGAGACAACTATTACGCCTTGGCCGAAACCTTCTATGACCAGGTTTGGATTGTCGGTACCCCGGACATCTTCGATGCCCCTCGGGCCTATCAATTTCCCCCAGCCCTAGCGGCAAAAACCCGCTTTATGGGCTATATCCGCCGGGGGGGACGGGCAGCGATCGCCCGTAGCGGTGCGCCAGTCCCTCGGGGTTTCCCCCAGCGATCGCTGGTGCTGGTCACCCCTGGGGGCGGGGGCGATGGCTTCCGGCTGGTGGAGACCTATTTGAAAGCCCAAAGCGCCCTAACCGCAGATCAGCGCATCGTCAGCCTGATCGTGGGTGGCCCGGAAATGCCCAGCCCCCAAAAGCACGCCCTCCTGACCCACATCGTGGCGCACCCCCAGATGCACTGGCTGGAGTTTACCGATGACCTGGCCAGCTACATGACTGCCGCCGACGTGGTGGTCTCGATGGGGGGCTACAACACTGTTGGCGAAATCCTCACCTTGCAAAAGCGGGCCGTGATTGTGCCCCGTACCCAACCGGTAGAAGAGCAGTGGATTCGGGCCGAACAGATGGCGGCGTTGAACTTGCTCACGGCGATTCATCCCGATGATTTAACCCCAGCCCGACTGGCCCAAGCAGTGTTGCATGAGCTGCAAACCGAGGCGATCGCCCCCAGCTACAGCCTTGACCTCAACGCCATGCCCCGCATCACCGCTGCCCTGCTGGGGTTGGTGAATGCACCCGCCTGCCCCCCTGCCCGCGTGGCCTCTTGAATTTCCCATTTTAAATTTCACCGTTCAGCCATGACTTACAAAAATGCTACCGGCCCGGTCGTGGGCTATTTGCTCAAGACCTTTCCCAAGCTTTCAGAGACCTTCATTTTGAATGAAATGCTGGAGCTGGAACGCCAGGGGCTACGCCTGCATGTCTTTTCCCTGAGACGACCCCAGGACGAACCACAGCATCCCGCCGTTCGGCAGTTACAGGCTCCAGTTACCTACATTCCGTCCCTGCTATCGGAGACCAGTCGGACTGAAGAAACCGCTCTGATTGGGAGTCAAATGCGTTGGAACCGGATTGCGCCCGCTCAGTCCCAAGCAGCCCTACAGTTCCATCTCGATCGCCCGGAAGAGAAATGCCTGAATGAATTGTTGCAGGGCTATTATCTGGCCACCCAGTTGCAGGTGTTGAACATCAGCCACCTACATGTGCATTTTGCCAACGTCCCAACCGCCACGGCGGAGATCGCCCATCAGTTGAGCGGCATCCCTTACAGCATCACCGCCCATGCCAAGGACATTTATCTCAGTGATCCCACCGCGCTAGATCGACGCATCGCTAGGGCGGAATTTGTACTCACCTGCACCGATTACAACCGCCGTCATTTGGAATCCATTTCCACCTCAAAGACGCCGATTTATCTCTCCTACCACGGCATCGATTTGCATCGGTTCCGCCCAGAAGCCCCCCAATTCTTGGGCCAATCGAGCCGCGATCGCCTGTCTCAGGCTCCAGCAACCGAGGGGGCAACCCTGGCAAGGCAGGCTCCGCTCAAAATCCTGTCGGTGGGGCGATTTTGTGAAAAGAAAGGACTCAATTATCTGCTAGATGCCTGCCATCACCTCCAGCAGTCTGGAATTGCCTTTCACTGTAGGCTCGTGGGCTACGGGCCGCTGCAAGCCCAGCTAGAGGCGCAGATTCAGGCCCAAGGGCTGACAGATGCGGTCACCTTGGTGGGCCAGCTCACCCAGGATCAGGTGATTCAGGAATACCGTCAGGCTGATGTGTTTGTGCTGCCCTGTCAGGTGACTGCCGATGGCGATCGCGATGGCATTCCGAATGTGCTGCTGGAGGCGATGGCGGTGGGGCTCCCGGTTATTTCCACCGCCATCTCTGGCATTACCGAGCTGGTGCAGTCTGGAGAAAACGGCTTGCTGGTGCCGGAAAAAGACCCAGGGGCGATCGCCGCTGCCCTCACCCAACTCGCCCAAGACCCCGGCCTACGTCAACAACTGGGCACCGTTGGCAGTGGAACCGTTCATAAAAAATTCACCCTGGGGCGCAACGTCGGTCGGGTGCGGGCGCTACTGCTCAGCGCCCTATTGGCCCAATCTCCCACCAACGACAGCCTATCCACCCTTTCTCCCCTATTAGAGGCTTTGGTTCGATGAAAAAGCGACTTTTGTTTTACTGCCAACACATCCTGGGTATCGGTCACCTGATTCGCAGTATGGAAATTGTTAAAGGGCTCACCCCTGAGTTTCAGGTGTGCTTTATCAACGGGGGCGAAGCGATCGCGGATTTCCCCATCCCCCCTGGGGTTGAGATGGTGCATCTGCCTGCCCTCAAAACCGATGACGAATTCAGCGACCTGCACCTGCCCCCTGGCTTCGACAGCCTGGAAGCGGTGTTCGCTGCCCGCCTCGAAACCATGATGGCCGTCTTAAACCGCTTTCAGCCCGATGTGCTGATGGTGGAACTGTTTCCCTTTGGACGGCGACGGTTTTCGCCCGACTGCTGCCCTTGATTGAGGTCGGCCGCGATCGCGGCACCCAAATCGTCTCCAGCCTGCGAGACATCGTGGTCACCAAGCAAGATCAGGCCCGCCACGAGGCCAAAGTCTGCAAGCTGATCAACCGCTACTTTGACCTGCTGCTGATCCATGGCGATCCTAAATTTATGCCGTTAGAACGCAGCTTTTCCCGCGTCGCGGACCTGCAATGCCCCGTGTTTTATACCGGCTATGTGGTGCAGGAAGAGGCGAGGGAGCAAGGGCGCAGTGGGGCAGGGGAAACGATTCAAAATACTCTGCGAGAAGGGCAGAGCCCTACAAAATTCAAAATTCAAAATTTCTCCTCTGGAGACGCTTCGCGTAGGCGAAGCCAGCCCGACGGGCTTACAAAATTCCCCCATCTCCCCACCTCCCCATCTCCCCACCTCCCTCTCTCCCCCTCTCCCCTCATCCTCACCTCCGTCGGGGGCGGTCGCTTTGGCCACAATCTGCTGCACTGTGTCGCAGAGGCCAGTGTCTATCTGGAGAACCGCATTCCCCATCACATTCAGATGTTTACCGGGCCGTTTTCCCCCGCATCGGTCTATGAACCCCTACAGGAGCTGGCGGCAACCCGCCCCAACCTGACGGTAGAGCAATACACCCCCAACCTGCTGGCTTACATGGGTCGAGCCGATCTGTCGATCAACATGGGCGGCTACAACACCACCCTGAATGTGTTGAAAACCGGGGTGCGATCGCTGCTGTTGCCGTTTACGGGCAATGGCGATCAGGAGCAAACCATTCGGGCGGAGCGGCTAGAGGCATTGGGGGTGGTGTCGATGATCCGTCCCGACGATTTGCAGCCCCAGCCCATGGCGGAGCGGATCATCGCCTATTTGCAGACCCAACCCACTGCCCTGCGCTTTGACCTGAATGGGGTCGCGCAGACGGCCAACATCCTACAGGCGTTAGCCCATCAGGAGAGGGCAGCGTAGCGCCCAGAAGATCTCGGATTTCGACCTCTGAACCCAATGGCTGCCGCCGCGCTGGGGCCGCCATCAAACCACCCTTCTTCTAATTTGGATAAACCCCATGAATACTCAACGCATTTGTATCACCACTCTCGAATTTCCTCCCGATGTCGGCGGCGTGGGTGAATCGGTCTGCCGCATTGCTCACATGCTCAAAGACAGCGGCTACGAAGTGCATGTGGCGGTGTTTCACTCGAAACAGCGCAAGGGGGATACTCTGCGGCGATCGCGCTGTGACTCCCACATTCAAGATGGGGTATTTGTGCACCGCCTAATTCCGGCCCTGCGCTCTGAAAACCCAATCATGCAGGACTTTTTGAGTGAGGTGTATTTCCTGCTGGAGCAACTGCATCAGCGCTTTCAGTTCAGCCTGTTCCACGGATTTTTCATCAATGAGACCGGGTTTCTCACCACTTTGCTGGCTAAGGAACTGGGCGTTCCGGTGATCAACAGTGTGCGGGGCAGCGACCTGCACAAGCATGTGTTTAATCCCAAGCAGCATGGTCAAATCGTCTGGACCCTGGAAAATTCCAACTGGGTGACTTGCGTCAGCCAAGCCCTGAAGCAACGGGCCTGTGTGCTGGTGCCAGACCTGGGCGATCGCGCCACCGCCTTCTGGAACTCCATTCAGCCCTTGTCCTTTGAGAACCTACCAGCTCCCGCTCACCTGGATCGCCTTCAGGGCACAGTGATCGGCTCCGTCGGTCGTTTCCGAGACAAAAAGGGCCTGGAATTTTTGCTGGATGCCTGCGCTGAACTGGCCCCGAAACTGCCCTCACCCTGCTGCTGGTGGGCGACTACGCTGAACGGGAGCGCACCTACTGGCAAGAACAGGTGGCGGCCAGCCCCATTGCTGATCGGGTCGTGCTCACGGGCTTGGTGGAACGGACCGAGGCCCTGGCCTACCTACCCCACATCGATATCTTTACCGTGCCCTCCCTCCACGATGGCTGCCCCAACGCCATGTTGGAGGCGATGCTGGCGGGCAAAGCGATTGTCGGCACCCACGTCGATGCGATTGGGGAAATTCTGAGCGATCGCGTCAACGCCCTAGTGGTGTCCCCCGCTGACAGCTCCGCTCTGGCCTACGCCCTCTGGCAACTGGCCCAATCCCCCAGCCTGCGTGAGCAGTTAGGTCGCCAAGCCCGCCACACCGTGCTCACAGAGCTGGCCCCTGCGGTGGAGCGAGCCAATTGGGCCAGGGTCTACCACCAGGTCTTGCAACCCGCCCAGAGCAAGCTATTTGCCCTATCGGCATAGTCCATTTCCCGCCCCAGTGGCAACCCACCCCGCCGTTCGGCTGAGCTCACGACGAAGCCCTGCGGGCACCCCTCCTAGGAGGGGATGAAGACTGAATTTATGGAGGTTTCCATGCAGCCCAAAGTCACGATCATCGTCTCTCCGCGCGAGCGCTTTAGCCACGCCAAAGCCTCCCTAGAGAGCATTTACGCCCATACCCAGATTCCCTTCCAGTTGATTTATGTGGATGGCGGCTCCCCCCGCGATGTCCACAACTATCTCCAGCAAAAATCTACCGAGCAGGGCTTTCAGCTGATCCGCACCGAGTCTTTTTTGGCCCCAAACCAGGCCCGCAATCTGGGACTGGCCCAGGCCAAGACCGACTATGTGGTCTTCATCGACAACGATGTAGAAGTCGAACCGGGCTGGCTGAATCACTTGGTCACCTGTGCCGATGACACCCAAGCCACCGTGGTGTGCCCCCTCACCTGCATTGGTAAACCATTGGGAGAAAAAATCCACCTGGCTGGGGGCGAAGCTCGCATCGTCTTGTCCATCAAAGGAGAGCAAATGCAGCGTCGGGTCCACGAAAAGCACTACTTTGTGAACCGTCCCGTCGTCGATGTGCAAGATCAACTCCAGCGTCAGCACTGCGAGTTTGCCGAGTTCCACTGCATGCTAGTGCGGCAATCAGTGTTTGAGGCGATCGGACCCTTGGATGAAAACCTCCTCAGCACCCGCGAGCATATTGACTTTTGCCTCACCGTAGGACAAGTGGGGGGCAGCATTTACTGCGAACCGGCAGCTGTGGTCACCTACGTCCCCGAGGTGCTCTACCGCTGGCATGATTTGGCCTACTTCATGCTGCGCTGGAGCGATGAATGGGACGTTCGCAGTCTCGAGTACTTCTGCAAGAAGTGGGATCTGCCCAAGAGAGATAAGTATTTCAAGAAGCGCTATCGCCGTTTGGGCCATCGCCGCCACCAGGCTTTTCTGAAACCTTGGGTGCAGTGGCTGCTGTTTGGGATCACGCCCCCCCCCGCTTTGATGACCCTGCTGATTGGCCTAGAGCGTCGGCTCAACGGCTGGATTACGGCGCGCTATTACCGCCTGCATCCTGAACGGCAACAGCTCCCCCAGCGCACGGTGGTACTTGCCCCCTCTGAAACCGTCCGCGCCGCTTAACTCGATTCGCAGGTTGAAAAATGCAGCGAAACCATTGCTGCTGTTGGGGTTTACTTTGTACCGCCCAACCGACGTCCTAGCCCTTTCTCCCGTGTCGCCATGCCTAAGAAAAAGCCCAAATCTTTGGGTGCTGCGTTGCCCAGTATTGTCCGAATCCTGGGGCAATTTTGGCCCTATCTGCGGCAGCAAAAGCGCTTATTGACTACCGCAACCCTGGCCTTGCTGGCTGAAACCGTCATGCGGCTGCTGGAACCCTGGCCCCTCAAGCTCATTTTTGATCACGTTATCCTACCGGGTTTCCAAGTCGAATCGATCGGCATTTGGGGCTTAGAGGGCTGGTCCCCCGTAATGATGCTGACGGTCCTAGTGTTGGGGTTGGTGCTAGCCTCTACCTTACACGGCGGGTTTGCCTACCTGAGTACCGTCAATATGGCAGTGGCAGCAACCCATGTGATGGCTGACATCCGTAGTGACCTCTACCGCCACATTCAGCAACTGTCTCTGTCCTTCCACAACCAGGCCAAAAGCGGTGATCTGATTACGCGGGTTACCTACGATATTGAGCGGCTGCGGGAGGTGACCGTGGTGGCGGTCCTGCCTTTAATAACCAATATCCTGACCCTGGTGGGTATGGTGGCGGTGATGTTTGTCTTGAACTGGGAGTTGGCCCTGATCGCGATCGCCATTCTGCCCCTGTTTTTGCTCACCACCCGCCAGATGAGCAACCAAATCCAGACGGTGGCCCGCCGCCAGCGGAAGCGGGAGGGGGCAATGGCCGCCACTGCTGCCGAGGCGATCGGGGCGATTCAGGTGGTGCAGGCCCTATCTCTACAAGGGATGTTGGAAAAGTCCTTTGCAAAGCAGAATCAGAAAAGTCTGAAGGAAAGTGCTGAGGCTCAAAAACTGCGGGCGGGTCAAGAGCGATTGGTGGAGGTGCTGGTGGCGATCGTCACCGCCCTGGTGCTGTGGCGCGGTGTCCAGCTCACCCTAGCGGGAACCGTCACCCCCGGCGATCTGCTGGTGTTCATCACTTACCTAAAAGTGGCTTTTAAGCCGATGCGGCAACTGGCCAAATACACCGGCCAAATTGCCAAGCCACCGCCTCTGGAGAGCGCATCCTCGATCTGATGGCGATCCAGCCCGATGTGCAAGATTGCCGGGGGGCGATCGCGGCCCCGCCCTTTCGAGGCCATATCCACTGCCGCAACGTTACCTTTGCCTATCGACCCGAACAGGGGATTTTGCGACACCTGAGTTTTTCTGTAGAGGCCGGACAGCGGGTGGCGATCGTCGGTCCCTCCGGCAGCGGCAAATCCACCCTGGTGAGTCTATTGCTCAGGCTCTATGACCCAATTGAGGGGGGCGTTCAAATCGATGGCCACGACCTGCGGGAATATACCCTGGCTTCCCTAAGAGCCCAAATCAGCATTGTGCTGCAAGACAGCGTACTGTTTGCGGCCAGCGTTCGAGACAATATTGCCTACGGCAACCCCGAAGCCACCGAAGCCGAGATCGTCTCCGCCGCCCAACTGGCCAATGCCCACGACTTTATCTCGGCCCTGCCCGACGGCTACGCCACCCTCCTAGGGGAACGGGGAGCCACTCTTTCTGGGGGGCAGCGGCAGCGGATCGCGATCGCCCGGGCGGCTGTTCGCAATGCTGCGATCGTCATTTTGGATGAACCAACCACTGGGCTCGATAACGAAAGCGAACACCTGGTCACCGAGGCCCTGCACCGCCTCACCCAAAACCGCACCACCTTTTGGATTTCCCATAACCTCCAGGCCACCCAAGACGCCGATCAGATTTTCTACCTGGAGGCAGGACAGCTTTTGGAACAGGGCAACCACGATCACTTAATGTCCCTCAACGGACGCTACGCCCAACTCTACCGCCTCCAAAGCCCTTCAGGGGATCGCCTCCCCCTTGCGCCTCTACCACCTAGCCGAACCTAATCCCCTCATCGACAGTCTTCACAGCAATCCCTTACGCACAACTCACCATGATTGCTCAACTCAAATCCCCCCTATCCATCCCTGGCTTCCCTGGCTACGATCTCCCTCCGGTCCCTTACCAGGGTACCCGCGTCATCCTGCTGCGCCATGGGCGTAGCACCCTTAATGACGCGGGTTGTTACCAGGGCAGCAGCGACCAGTCTGACCTCACCTCTCAAGGCGTGTTAGCGTCCCGACAGGTGGGGCAATTCCTCGCCCACTGCCCCATTGATGCCATCTACGTCAGCCCCTCACCGAGCTCAAAATACGGTGGCAGCCCTTTTGCCTCTACTTCAAACCCCTACTCCGAAAGGGTTAACCCCCTCATCGCTGCTGCGGGAAATTCATCTGCCCGACTGGGAAGGCCGCAGCTATCAAGAGGTCAGGTGCCAGGAAACCGTTGCCTATCGCTGTTGGCAAGAGACCCCGGAGCACTTGCAGATGCAGGGGGGTAAGGGAAAGGGAGGGCACTTTTATCCCGTGCAGGATTTATATCAGCGGGCGGCGCAGTTTTGGCAAGAAACCCTGCCCCGCCATCGCGGCGAAACCCTGCTGGTGGTTAGCCATGGGGGCACCAATCAGGCGCTACTCAATCTCGCGCTGGGGCTTTCTCCTCGCCAGCACCACTGCCTACAGCAAACCCACAGCGGTCTGACTGTGCTGGACTTTGACGGTCCTCAACTGGGGACCAGTCAACTCCATATTCTCAATCTGACCCTGACGGAGCGTTTACCAAAACTCAAAGCGGGGAAGCAAGGGCTGCGGCTGTTGCTGCTGCCTTGCCAAGCCCAGGTCAGCCCTGATCCAGGCTTAGCTGATTTGCTCCAGGGGGAAACGGTGCAAGCCGCCGTGATTGAGGATTGCCAATCTATCCAGACCCCTCACCCGACCTATCCCTGTCGGCAAGCCACCCAGTCTCTACTCAGACAAAACCCAGAAACGGTGGTATTTTCGGTGCAGCGATCGCAGCTTTGGCAGCAGTGGCAAGCGGCCATTGACGGCTCCCTTAAGGGTCACTATCACGACGGGTTAATCACGGTGCTAGCGGTGGCCCAACCGCAGCCGCTGCAGTACTTTCTCAACACCCTGCTGACCTTGCCGGGGGATTCCAAAGCCCTGGCCTTACAGACCAATACCCTCAGCGTGGTGCATTATCCCAGCGCCCAAGCACGCCCCATTCTTCAAGGCATGAACCTTTCCCCGTTAGGCTAATCCCAATCTCCAGACCGCACCTCCCGATCTATACGGTGCGATATTGCCCGGTCTTGTCCTGAGTCACCCCCTGGATATGGGCAGCCCAATTTTCACGTAAACCCTGACAACCTGTTTAATAAGGACCGACCCATGAAAACAATTTTAGTCACTGGTGCAGCAGGCTTTATCGGCTTCCATGTCAGCCAAGCCTTACTCAATCAAGGCCACCGGGTGGTTGGGGTCGATAATCTCAGCGACTATTACGATGTCAACCTCAAGCAGGCGCGGATTGATCAGCTCTCCCCCGACCCAAAATTTACCTTCCACCGCCTGGATCTGGCCGATCGCGCCGCCACCGCTGCCCTATTCAAGCAGGGCCAATTCGACCGGGTGATCCATCTGGCCGCCCAGCCCGGTGTGCGCTATTCCATCGACCATCCCCACGCCTATGTGGATAGCAACCTGGTGGCCTTCGTTAATATTGTGGAAGGCTGCCGCCATTACCCGGTGGAGCATTTCGTCTATGCCTCCTCCAGCTCCGTCTATGGGGCCAACAAAGACTTACCGTTTGCCACCGATCAAAACGTTGATCACCCCGTCAGCCTCTACGCCGCCACCAAAAAAGCCAATGAGCTGATGGCCTATACCTACAGCCACCTCTACGGCATTCCCACCACCGGCCTACGGTTTTTCACGGTGTATGGCCCTTGGGGACGCCCCGATATGGCGATGTTTAAGTTCACCAAGGCTATCCTTGAGGGCCAGCCCCTACAGGTTTATAACCACGGCAATATGATGCGGGACTTCACTTACATCGATGACATTGTGGATGGGGTGGTGCGCATCGCCGATCACATTCCCCAAGGGGAAGCGGGGTTGGTGGCCAACAATCCCCCTTACAAGCTCTACAACATTGGCAATAACCGCCCCGTCTCCCTGCTGAAGTTCATCGAAACCCTAGAAGCGGCCCTAGGCATAGAGGCGGACAAGCACTTTCTGCCCATGCAACCGGGCGATGTCCCCGCCACCTACGCGGATATTACGGCCCTCACCCAAGCGGTGGGCTTCCAACCCCGCACCGCCATTGAGGTGGGTATTCCTCGCTTTGTCGATTGGTATCGGGCTTATTACGGGGTCTCGTCAGAAAACGTCACGCCTCTACATTCTGCCAATAGGGTCTTGCCCAAGCGGGTGACAACCCGTATCAATCAGGAAACCGTTGCCAGCGCCTGAAGAAGACGCTATGGAAATGCGATCGGTTGAGGCCAGAGACCATGGGCAACAGTTTCAGTTGGCAACGGCAGGTGATAGGGCTGGGTTTAGCGGTGGTGGCCTCTGGGTCTGGGATGGCCCTGGCCCAAACGGGACCCGACACGTTAACAGCAGCGCCCGATTCAGTGATTAATATCCGCAGTGGCCCCGGCACCCATTTTGCGGTGGTGGGTGAGGGCTATACCGGCGACCCAATGACTATTTTGGCATCCCACTTTACGGAAACCAGTACTTGGCACCGCATCCAGCTTCAAAATGCTGGCGATACCGGTTGGGTACGGGGTGACTTAATCCTGTCGGGGGGAATCCCGGTTAGCGATCGCTGCCATGGGGCATTGGCCACCGCTCGGGGAGACATCAATCGGGTTCCAGGGGGATTTCTCCGCAATATTTACATCGGCCATAACAATTTAGCCCCAGGGGAGCGGCCCCTGTCCCTGAGTTTTCCCTGGGGGGCAGCGGACAAACCACGGTCCTGTCCTCCCCCCTGTTTATGCAGCGGTTGAGCCAAACGGTAATCGCCGACTGCCCCTCAGTCAGCTCAGTACGCTTTAGCTCAGATAGCTCCGGCTGGCATGACATTTATGGACTGGTGGATGGAGAAGTGACGGGATTTACCTGTGTCAGTCTGTATGTAGATCGTGAATTGGAGTGGGGCGAGTTTTTCTGTGAACTGTAGAAATTCAGAATTTTCAATTCAATCTGGGGGCGTTGTTTGAGGGATGCCAAGTTTGAAATTTGCTGTTCAAAATCAACAATGTCCCGGTCTAACTTGGTGCGCCGAGTTTTTGGATTATCCTGCTGAACTCAGCAACTGCTGCAAATCAGCCTCTGACAGGATCGGAATTGCCAACTTCTCTGCCTTGGCTAACTTAGAACCCGCCGATTCCCCCGCCACCAAGTAATGGGTCTTGGCACTCACCGAGCCCGTCACCTTGCCTCCCGCCTGCTCAATCAACTGCTTGGCTTCATTGCGACTCAGACTGGGTAGGGTGCCGGTAATCACAAAGGTTTTGCCCGCTAAGGGCAGGGCTGCGGTCAGAGATTGGTCCGTTTCCGGCCCCGCTAGACAGACCCCTGCCCCCCGCAACCGCTCAATTAAGGCTTGATTGGCCGACACTTGAAACCAGTCATAGACCGCTTGGGCAATTTCGGGGCCAATGCCGTAAACCGCCGCGATCGCTTCAGGTTCTGCCGCCGCCAGTTGCTCCACCGTCGGGAAGCGCTGACTCAGCACCTTGGCATTGACGCTACCCACATGGCGAATGCCGAGGCCATAAAGCACCCGCGCCCAGGGCTGCTGCTTCGAGGCTTGGATCGCCGCCACCAGCTTTTCCGCCAATTGCTCTCCCATCCGCTCCAAGGGCAGCAAGGTTTCCACCGTTAACCCATAGAGATCGGCCACAGACTTGATCAGTCCTTGGTCCACCCACTGTTCAATCCATTTCTGCCCCACCCCGTTGATATCCAAGGCATTTCGGCTGGCCCAATGGATCAACGCCCCTCGCACAATTGCCGGACAGGTGATGTTGATGCAGCGGGTCGCCGCTTCATCCTCGGGCTTGACCAGGGCTTCCCCACATTCAGGGCAGTGGCTGGGTAGCTGATAGGGCTGGGCATCCGCCGGACGTAACTCCGACAGCACCCGCACCACCTCCGGGATAATTTCCCCCGCCTTGCGGACAATCACCGTATCGCCAAGGTGTAGATCTAGCTCAGTGATGCGATCTCGGTTGTGCAAAGTCGCCCGCGCCACCGTCGTCCCCGCCAGTTGCACCGGCTTTAGATTGGCGACGGGCGTCACCGCCCCGGTCCGGCCCACCTGAGCCGTGACCGCTAGGACAACCGTCGGTACCTCTTCGGCAGGGTATTTTAGGGCGATCGCCCAGCGCGGGGCCTTTTGCGTAAACCCCAGTCGCTGTTGCAGGGCCAGATCATCCAGCTTCACCACCACCCCATCGGTCATGTAGGGCAGCCCGAGCCGCTGGGTGGACCAATCGTTGTAAAACTGGCTCACCTCCTCAGCAGTTTGGCAGCGCTGGCGGTAGGGATTCACCTTAAAGCCCCATTGCGCTAATTGCGCCAAAGCCTGCCATTGGCTCGGGGGCTGCAAAGTGGGGTCGTCGGCACTGGGGATCAGCAATGTGTAGGCGAAAAACGCTAAACGGCGATCGGCCACAATTCGGGAATCCAACTGCCGCAGGGTTCCGGCAGCGGCATTGCGAGGGTTCGCAAAGGGAGCCTCGTCCGCTTCCAAACGTTGTTGGTTAATGCGTTCAAATTCATCCAAGGGCAAAAATGCCTCCCCCCGCACTTCCACAAGGGGGGGCGGCGATTCTACCTGTAGCCGCAAGGGCAGGGTGCGGATGGTTTTTACATTTTGGGTGATGTCTTCCCCAGTGGTGCCATCTCCCCGCGTTACCCCCCGCATCAGAATGCCGTTTTCATAGGTCAAGGCCAGAGCAGAGCCATCGATTTTGAGTTCAGCTACCGCCGTTGCGTCAGCGGCATCAGGCGCTAGCCGCTGCCAGCGCTGCTGCCAAACCTGAAATTCCCCCAGATCGAAAGCATTTTCGAGGCTATAGAGGGGGATGTTATGGCGGACCGAGGTAAACTGCTCCGCTGGCCGCTCGCCGACCCGCTGGGTGGGGCTATCAGGGGTAATCAGCTCCGGATGGGCCGCTTCGAGATCTTGCAGTTGGCGATAGAGGCGATCGTAAATCTCGTCTTCGAGGATGGGGCGATCGAGGACGTAGTAAGCATAACTGGCGCGCTGCAGTTGCTGGCGGAGTTGGGTGATTTGGAGAGCGATCGCGCTGCCCATAGGGATTGTCTGGAAGCATTTGTCAGGGCTAGTGTAACCGTTCTACCAGGGCGATTATCCTAAAATCCCACCCTTACCCCATCGCGTTATACCCAAACTCCCCCTAAGGGCTACCGTTATCTAGGCGCTGATTGAGGTACCGTATGAGTAGCTTGCGTAAGTTTACGGATTAACTGTTCACAGCAATCATTTGACAATGCCACCTCGCCATACCCTGATTTGTAGCTTTGAGGACTAGAAAAAAGGTAAAACCCTTTTCCACAAAGGATCAAGGTAAGTTATCTTGGTGGCACAGACTAGCCTGTTCTTCGGGCATCTTGCCACAGCATGTAGAAAAAGGTAAAACTCGTACTAGTATTAATACTGACATAAGGTCACTTAAGGGCTTGGGCTTTGATGGTCTACCGGATCTCAGTCCAACCTGCCGTAGCCACCTTGGGAGGGTGCTGAGTTATGTGGTTTGTATGTATCCCTGGTGGAGTCTGTTTGGACAACGGTCAATCCCTCTTATCAATTCCCCAAATACTTGGCTTCTCCGAGTAGGACGTTAGAATCTTGTTGATACCGTCGTAATGATTCTGCTGGAGTTACCCTTTCTCCATGGAAGAGCGCGAGTTTATTGAGGAAATTGACCTCCAGAAGTACTGGCTAGTACTGCGTCGCCGTTGGTTGCCGGCCTCTTTAGTGTTTGCGTCCTGCTTGTTCATGGGGGTAGCCTATGCCGCCACCCGCACTCCGATGTATCAAACGGGGGGTAGTCTACTATTTCAAACCAATGCTAAAGCCGCACTCACTGGAATCGGAGCGGATCTAGGGCAGCTAGATTCTGTCAGCATTCAAACCGATCCCCTCAATACTCAAGCCTCAATCTTCAAGTCCGATCCGATTATTCAAAACACGATTGAAGAACTCGATCTTCGCAATGAAGCCGGAGACTACATTTCCCCATTGGTTATTCGTAGGGGATTGAACGTGAACCCTGTCGCGGGCACCGATGTTTTAAACATCAGCTTTCAACATACTGACCCTGATTTTGCCGCCGCAGTGGTCAACCAACTGATGCGGTCTTATATCGTTAATGATATTGAAACCAATCGAGCTCAAGCTTTAGCAGCCCTTGTTTTTCTGGACGACGAATTACCCGAAGCTGAGCGAGCTGTAGAAGACGGCGCTGAAGCATTACGTCGCTTTAAAGACCAGAATAATATTGTTTCTCTGGAACAAGAAGCCGCTGTTGCCGTTGATGTTGTCGCCAATTTAGAAAATCAAATCAACCAAGCCAATGTCGATTTAGCCGATATTCGCACCCGCGTTGCAGAAACCATCGACCAACTGGGGATGCCCTCCGCAGAAGCCCTTGACATCAACGCGTTGAATCAAGCCCCTGGGGTTCAACAGGCTTTGGCAGAATTACAACAAATTCAAACGCAGCTGGCCAACGAGCAAGCCCGCTATACGGATCGCCATCCGGTGGTTGCCAACCTTCGACGGGAAGAAATCGCTGCCTATAACCTATTGCAAGAGCGGGTAGTCCAAATACTGGGACGAAACGCAGACATCTCCCCTGGCTTATTGCAAGGGGGAGCACTGCAACAACAACTGATTACCGATTTGGTGCAAGCAGAGATTGAGCAGTTGGCAATCAATAGTCGCTTAAGCGCCTTAGTGAATACTCGCGATACTTACCTGGAGTGGAACAGTACTTTCCCCGATTTAGAGCAGCAGCAACGGCAGCTAGCCAACCGTCTGGCCGCAGCCCAAACCACTTACGAGAGCCTTTTGGCCCGCAAACAAGAAATTGAGTTGACGGTCAATCAGCAAATCGGTAATTCGAGCATTCTCAAAGAAGCCGATGTTCCTTTGTTTCCAGTCGGACGTAGTAAGAAGATATACGTGGCTGCGGGTGGGGTAGTGGGTGTGCTTTTAGGAATTGCCATGGCGTTTTTCCTCGATCTAGTTGACCGTTCCCTAAAAACGGCAAAAGAGGCGGAACAGTTATTTGGCTACCCTGTCTTAGGGATCATTCCTAACGAGGCGCTTATCAAGACGGCACCTCCAGTGCTTGGAATGCAGCATGGCAGCAGCAGGTTGCTAGGATTACTGGGGAACCCCCTGATAGCGGGCGCTTATCAGATGCTTCAGGCTAATCTGAAATTTCTCACCTCTAGCAAAGATCTCAGAACATTTGTCGTCACGAGTTCAGTGATTGGGGAGGGGGCATCATCCGTTTCGGCTCAATTGGCCATGAGTATTTCGCAATCGGGTCGCCGAGTTTTATTAATCGATGGCAATATGCGTGCGCCATCACAGCACCAGTTATGGGGCAAGACTAACGATACGGGATTGAGTCATGTCTTACTAGGAAAAGGTGTTTTGGGCAAAGCCATACAATCCTTAGCCGAAAATCTAGACCTGATGTCGGCTGGCGTAGTTCCTCCAAACCCACTAGCGTTACTAGACTCTGAAGAAATGATGGGATTGCTAAATACCTTCAGCAGTCCTTACAGTGCCATCGTTATTGATACACCTTCCTTAACGAGCACAGCCGATGCCGCAATTTTAGGCAGAATCGTTGATGGGGTCATTTTGGTGGTGAGACCTCGGCATGTAGATTCGCCCAGTGCGAGCTCTGCCAAGTCCTTATTGGAGCGATCGGGGGCTCCTGTTTTGGGCATTGTTGCTAATGGTGTGGACATCAGGGTTGAGCATGACGAGTATGTTTCTGGCATGTCAGCCCTTCAGCAAGAACATCCTGATGAACTGATAACGGTTGGTGTCAAGTCGCCTGAAACCAGCACTCCCCTGGACTGCTTAGAGCATTGACTCCCTACTCGCAAGAGCAACAAATTTTTATTTCCCCAACTTGAATAAAAAGCACTTAGAGTACGTCGAAAATTTTTCTATTGTTTTAGGCTTTCTGTTTCTTTCTGGAGCTCTAGCAAATTTACGCATTTTCCCGTCAGCTATCATCTCTTTGACGAGATATTATATTGCCTTCGGATCCGTATTTGTAATTGCGACACGCTTTAAGCTATTGGCCTATAAGGCCAAGCGTAACCCTTACATATTAGCCGTTATTATTCTGGGTTTGATCTCGTTCGTCTGGTCGGCCTCCCCAGGGTATACGTTTTTCTTGATCAGAGGGCAACTCTTGCCCATGACTGCCTTTGGGTTGTACCTAGCTACATCGTTTGACGTAAAAACCCTACTAAAGAAGTTGAGCTATGCTGCCATTGTATTGCTTTTACTTAGTTTTTTCGCTGCGATCGCCATGCCTTCTGTGGGCATAGAAAGCGGTAAGTTTGCTGGCGCTTGGAAAGGAGTGTTTACTCAAAAAAATACAGCCAGCTCATACATGGTGCTCACTGCACTGGCATTGTTCTTGTCATCTTTTAAATCTTCCTCTAAAAAAATCCTAGGTATTTACAAGCATATTTGGCTTCGATGCTTAGGGCTGTCTGCTTTGGGATTTATTTTTCTCACCACTTCCGGCACTGGTCTTGTATTGTCAATTTTAATTACGTTCGCTCTCTTTAACTATTTTCGATTTAGATGGCAAGGAAAAATTACGATATTGCTTTTTGATATCGCTGTTTTATTGATTGGGTCAGGTGCAATCATTTTTATTGGTAACTGGTCACAAATTCTCACCAATGCAGGCAAAGACCCAACCCTTACTGGTCGTACGGTGTTCTGGGCAATTGCTATGCAGGCAATTTGGAGAGACAGACCTTTACTTGGTTTTGGCCGAGGCGAATTCTGGAATCCTAATGGCACCTATGTTTCAGAAATTAGAAGGGCATTTGGAGCCAATATTTATTCAGATGCCTATCTTCCTGCTCATGCTCACA
>JAAUQE010000238.1 GCA_012032425.1 Leptolyngbya sp. RL_3_1
TGACCCTCAAAGTTGGGCGGCTCGCTGCAATCGCGGCTGGGTGTATTCACAACAGGGGGACTACGCAACCGCGATCGCCGATTGGACAGCCGCCATTCAGATCCAGCCCACCTCGGCGATTCCTTACTTTTATCGAGGGCAGGCGCATCAAAAACAGGGAGATTTACCGGCAGCGATCGCCGACCAAACGGCGGCGATTAACCATGCCCCTCAAATGGCGCTGCCCTATTGCTATCGCGGGGCGCTTTATCAGCAGCAGCGTCATTATTTAGCCGCCATTGCCGATTTAGAATCGGCGGCTTCCATCCTGCATGCGCAAGGGGAACATCGGATGCTCGCCCAAGTCACCCAAGCCTTAGCATCCCTGAAGCAACTGGAGACGAAACCCGCGCTAGTCGCCCGCGCGGTCACTTCGGCCTCCTGAGGGGCCTTGGCCGTAAAGGCTGTGTGACAGTCTCTAAACCGCCTCAAAACCTTTGTTAAAGTGAGCACAGTCCAGCCATCCTGCCGCCCCGCAGAGACTCATGCCCCAAGAAGAATCCCTTGACTTCAAGTTGGTGCAGCGTGTTTGCCTGTTACAGCAAGCCTTAGATCAAGCGCTATATTCCCTAGAAGACCTGAAGGAACAGGTTCAAAATCAGCAGTGGCTAGAGTCGCAGTTGGCCACCACGGAGAAATACGCGAATGTCCAAGAGCAAGCGATCGCCTATCTCAAATCCAAGCTCACCCACCTCAACAGGACCCAGCCTTCCCTACTGCAACATATTGGCGATCTGTTAGACGACTGGGTAGACCAGCAGCAATCGACCCTCAACCGCCTTCAGTTTCAGATCCAACAAGGGGAAACCGAGCTCCAGTCCTACCTCCAGCATGTGCGTAATCATTGTCAAGAGGGTCAGAGTCAAGATAGCCAGACCCTGAGCGTCTCTGCCGGGACCAAAACCCTAGAGCTGGAGTCAGAGGTGATGGTGGCCCGCTCCATGGCGGTCAGCCTCGGAGGACAGCTACAGAGCGCCCGCTACTACATCCAAACCCTCGCGGCGATGGTACACCACCACCATGCTGACCTGGCTCACCTGACCGGGGCGCTCCAGACGACCCTCTCAGCCATTCATGAAGCCGCCGCGCCTAATCCACCGGATGCAGAGAGCAGCGAACAAAATGCGTTGGAGACCCTGCCCGCAACCGTTTCAGAGGATGAAACCACCTGTTTGCGCCAAGCCTTGCGCGTCCAGCAGGTCAGGATTTACGAATTAGAAACCGCCCTCGCCGATCAATTTGGTCGTCAAGCCCAGCTCAAGCAGCGCTGTCAGACCTTAGCCGCTGAGCGCGATTACTACAAGCGCCAGGTGCAGTCCCCAGGATCGGCGATCGCCACTGAAGTAGGCGCGGCTCCAGAAGACCCCGAGTCCGTTTTACCAACCCCTTGGCAGCGACGTCGGCGCATCCAGTCTCCCCCCTCACCGATTCAACCCCTACAGATCCAGGGGGAATGAGATTCGAGTTTTGATCATGCAGACCTCAAAGGGGCCAGCGCCATTAACGAAGCGCTGCTTAGGGATGCGAGTCCGCCGATTCGGGGGCGGTCTCCTCACTCAGGACAGACTGCAAGAGGGGGGCCATTTCATCCTTGAGCTGCCCCGCCCGAATCAATTCGGCGTAGGTATCCGCCTCAATGGCCAGCAGTTCCTCTCGCATCTGCTCAATGGCAAAGGCTTGGAGGTCAGGATGCTCCTGCCGTAGCGTCTGCAACTCCATGGTGACTTGGGCAAGCTGCCCCTCGACTAAAGCAATCTGATATTTGCAATATTCTGGGTCAACCTCCTGCTGTTGCTGAATTTGCTGGAGGCGTGCCAGCACCCGAGTCAGGGCCATGCGTCTGGCCACCGACTGGTTATAGCGCTGTCGCAAGGGCTGATCGCCGAGCAGATCCAGCACCTCTAATAGGGGGTTTGGTGGTTAAACCTTGTACCAACAGCGTAAACAGCATCACCCCAAACACGATGGCGATAATGTCTTCCCGCTCTGGCAGAATGGCCGGGACGCTCAAGGCCAAGGCCACCGAAACCGAGCCTCGCAACCCCCCCCACCACAGCAGGGTTTGGCCCCGCAAATTAATCTCAGAACCCACCCACCAGTTGCTCAACGCCCCCAGGCCAAAGATGCTGATGGCCCGAACCACAATGATGATGGCGATCGCGATCAAAATCGTATCCAGGTTGCTGATCAGCCCCTTAAACACCACCTGATCGCCAATCAACAAAAACACAATGGAATTAACGAAAAAGGCGACAAACTCCCAAAACTCCGACACCAGTAGCCGCGTCCGGGGATTCATCCCAATGCGGGAGCCAAAATTGCCTAAAATCAACCCCGTCGTGACCACCGCAATCACCCCCGAGCCATTCAACTGCTCCGCCACCAAGTAGGTGCCATAGGCGGAAACCAGCGTCAGCGACTGCTCTACCAGGGGCAAATCAAACCGCTGGGTCAAAAACGAAATCCCGAAGCCAATCAACCCCCCAACGCTGACCCCGATGCCCACAAAGAGTAAGAACCGGGCAATGGTCACCGGCACCTCAAACTGCTCGATCCCCAGGGCTAACCCCAGCAATAGGTTATAGGCCACGACCGCCACGCCATCGTTAAACAGGCTTTCCCCCTCCATCAGCGTCGTTAGCCGTTTATCCACCCCCAACTCTCGGAAGAGGGCCACCACCGACACCGGATCTGTGGCCGAGAGACTGGCCCCTACGAGTAAGGCCGTGGCCACCGAGGTGCCAGCGATACCCTGCAACCCGGCAAAGAGACCGCCTACACAAATCACCACCCCAAATACGGCGTAAAGACTAATGGGTAACCAGTCTTTCTTGAGTGCTGACCACTTAATATTCCACGCCGCTTCAAACAGTAGCGGGGGCAAAAAGATAAATAGGATTAATTCTGGAGACAGGTTAATTAGCCGCACATCGAGGATGGCCAATCCCAGGCCCACCAACAGCAGCAGCAACGTGTAGGGAATGTTGCGCAGCCAGCTCAACGCCCGCGACAGGGTGGCCACCCCCAAGGAAACCGAGAGGACCAGCAGAAACTTTTGCAGCCCCTCCTCAATGACCGGGTTGTCTATGGAGGGATCGACGAGCGCAATCGGCAAGAACATATCGGCAAGCACAGGAAGGACTGACCAAGACTGACACAGCCCATCTTATAGCGCTGGCCCCTTTGCTTCAGACACCTCGGATCGTTTTTCTTGCCCCCTGCACCCCCGCGCCAGAAACGGTCGGCAAGCGGACGCCACAGTCTAGGGGGATGCGGCTACCTGGCGGAGGGTTTGGGCCTGGGTCAACAGGGCTTCAGCAAAACTGAGAGCATCTTGGTGGGATTGTCCCCCCCGCCAGTTGGGCCAGTTCATCCCGGCGTTCGGTCACATCCAAGGGCTTGACCCGCACCACGGTACGAACTTGATCGTCTGGGGCAGCGGTGGTGCGCGACGCTTTGCGACCCTTGGCGGCATTGGCCACAGGCTGGTCGATCACTTCTTTGCCGACACGGAAATGGGCATCGGCCATTGCCGCTACCATCGGCTGGTGGGTGACACAGAGGACTTGCTGCGATCGCCCCAAATGGTAAAGCTTCTCAGCGATCGCCTGGGCAACCCGCCCCGACACCCCCACGTCAATTTCATCAAAGACCAAGGTGCCCACCGCTGCCGCTTCAGAAAAGCTGGCTTTGAGGGCGAGCAAAAAGCGACTCATCTCACCACCGGAGGCCGTATCGGCCAAGGGTTGTAGCGGCTCACCTGGGTTCGGGCTAAACAAAAACTCCACCCGATCCGCGCCCGTGGCCGTGGGTGTTATCGGGGTGAGGGCCACTTTAAACTGCACTTGCTCCATGGCTAGGGGCTTCAGCTCAGCCACCAAGCGATCTGCGAGCACCTGAGCCGCCTGCTGCCGTTGGCGGGTCAAGGTCGCACAGCTATCGATTAGCACCGCTTGCTGGGTTTCGTAGGCCGCTGCTAACACCTCTAGGGATTGGTTCTCGCCATTCAGCACATCCAGCGAGGCCTGGATTTCTTGGTAATAATCAATCAACTCGGGGAGCGATCGCCCGTACTTGCGACAGAGCTGCTTGAGCTGGCTGAGGCGGCTCTCAATGGTTTCTAAGCGCTGAGGATCGGTTTCCAGCCCTTCACCATAGGCATTGATTTGTCGCCCCGCCTCCTCGACCTGAGCCAGGGCATCGTTGATCAAATCGAGAATCGGCTCGACCTGAGGGTCATAGCGCAGCATCTCCTCCAAAATCTGCCCCGACTTGCCGAGCAGGTCTGAGCAGGCCGCCTCCCCCTGATCGTTTTCGTAGAGAATTTGGTAAGTCTGATAACTTTGCTGCTGGAGTTCGACCGCGTGGGCCAGTCGTTGTCGCTCCTGCTCTAGCTGGGTTAATTCTTCTGGCTCTTCCAGAGCCGCAGTGCTCAATTCCTGGCATTGGTATTCAAATAGATCAAGCTGTTCTTGGCGCTGTTGCTCAGCGCGGCGGCGACGGTCTAACGCCCTTTGGGCTGCCGCTGCCGCCTCATAGGCTTGGGCCACCTGCTGTCGCTGCTGAGCCAAGTCGCCGCCCCCCACCCCGTCCAGCCAAGCCAGTTGCAAAACGGGATCCCCACCTGCAGGGTCTGGCCTTGGGCGGTAATTTCCACGAGGTGCAGCCGTAAAGCTTCGATCAGGGGCTTATTGACGGCGGTGCCGTTCAGCTTAGAGCGGCTCCGTACCGTTCCTCGCCCCAGGGTTAATTCTCGGCTACAGATTAGGCGATCGCCCGCTACCGCCACTTGCTGATCATCTAACCACTGCCGCGTCGCTGGCGAGAGCGCAAAGGTCGCTTCGACCGAAGCGCGTTTTTCCCCCGCGCGCACCATCCGCTGACTGACGCGCCCTCCCAGCACGGCATCGATCGCGTCTAAAACAATCGACTTACCGGCCCCGGTTTCCCCGGTCAAAACGTTCAGTCCGCCCGCAAAAGAGAGTTGCAGTTGATCGATTAGAGCAAAATTTTCGATCTGCAAGGACAGCAACATAAAGTGGCACTGTAGGTCAAGGGCAAGCTCAAAAACACTATGACACGAATCCCTCGGCCCCTGGCATCCTCAGAAAACCGCCTGACTCGGCCCAGGACGGACTCATCTCAATAATACATAAGAACTAAAAATCTCAAGCCTGCTGACAGGCTCCCCAGCCAGCCGTTTGCTCCCCGACGCGCGCAAGCCCTGGCCACATCCGAACCTGTAGCCCTACGGTAAACACTCAAGTTTTCAAGTTGGATGGGGTTGAGTCATCCCAGAGGGACTGGGTCAACTCCCTATAATGGGAGATCAAGCGACGGTATGGCTGGCCCTGAGATGAGCTTTCCTCTCAAAGAGAAATACATCAATCTGCTCACCGACTTTGGCTTCAAGCGCGTCTTTGGCACCGAGCCCAATCAGCACCTGTTGATTGACTTCCTCAATACCCTTTTGCCAGAGCAGCACCGGATCCAATCGGTCACCTATAAGCAGACTGAGAATCTGGGGAATACGCCGGTTGACCGCAAGGCCATTTTTGACATCTACTGTCAGGCCGAGAATGGCGATCGCTTCATCGTCGAGATCCAAAAGGCCAAGCAGAATTTCTTTAAGGACCGCAGCGTTTACTACGCCACGTTTCCCATTCAAGAGCAGGCCCAGAAGGGTAACTGGGACTATCAGCTCACCCCGGTCTATACGGTGGGGGTGCTGGATTTTATTTTTGATGACCATAAGCAAGAGGCTGAACTGCTCCACACCGTCGAACTCAAGAATCAGCACTGCCAGGTGTTTTACGACAAGCTCAAGTTCATCTACATTGAGTTGCCGAAATTCACCAAGACCTTGGCGGAGTTGGAGACCCATTTTGACAAGTTGGTTGTTTTTGCTCAAGCATCTGCCGGACTTGGATG
>JAAUQE010000048.1 GCA_012032425.1 Leptolyngbya sp. RL_3_1
ATAGAAACTTGGCGTATCTGATCAATCAATACCATGTTAAACCCTGGCCATTCCTGACCGTCCCCTGAGCGGAGTCGAAGGGGACGGTTACACTTTATCCAGCAGCAGGGGCGGTTTGCTGAGGTGGAGTGGAGCGATCGGACTGCACCACTTTACCCTTATGGTGGCCATTGATAATGCCGACACCGACTCGACTACAGGCCGCATCTTTGAGGCAGAAAACAACCTTGATGGCCATAAGGCTCTCAGGATCAGCTAAGGCTTCGATGGTGTCTTGGAGGGTTTCCAGTAAGGCGCTGAGGTCATTATCTACGGCTTCCGCTAAAAGGTCGTCTGCATCCGTAAATACGAGCAGATATTTCTGATAATGATCCTCGTCTTGCCATAATCGCTCTTGGAAGCTGTCACTAAAAGCAGACCAGTTCCGTCCAAAATAGGGAGGAAATTTCAGCTTGCCATACACTTCCTCCATGAAGTCCGAGCAAGTCCGTGAATTTTGCCGCTGAGCAACACCCTTTTACAGTCAGACTGCTCGAACTCCCCCAGCAATCCCGCCGCGCTGGCAACGGCTTGATCTACTAAGAAAAAATCTGCTTTTGCACTATAGATCTCGTCAAATAGCGCTTCTTTGATGTCACTGGTATTACGCATACATCCCCCTCCTTCAATGCGTTCAGTCGGCAAGGATAAATCGGTGCGGCATCGGTCAAGTTAATTCTTCAAAGGAGCCAACGGCGTAGTGCCCGCCTGTAAACCAAACGCGACCATCACTACCCACGACGATACGCTCCGCATCTCGGCCACCCGTCTTTGTGACCTCATCATAGGGAACCCCATCCCAAGCATTGGCATCATATTCCATGAATGTTAAGGCATTCACGACAGTGGCATCTTCACCCGCATCAATGAGTTGCTGCTTAATCTCTCGGCCACCGTGCTTACCTCGTTTGCGATCGCTGCTTTTTTGACTTTAGACTTACACAGCGGCGGGATTTTAAGCGCTTCTGCTTTACTGGCAGGCTTAACCATTTGGATGGGGGCATTAGCCACGGTGCCCTTAGCCCCATGCTGGGCTTGAGAGGTATCGGCAACGGCTGGGTTGAGATGGGCTGGGGCAGCCAACGGGACAGACTGTTGTAAGGCGGCAGCCTTGGCCCCCATCAGGTCAGCTTCTCGCTCTAACCGATGATCATCGTTGATCGGCAGTTTAGCTTGCACCGTCGGCTTGACCCGTCCCTGCATCTGCTGCACCACATGCCACCCTTCATGGGGCAAGTGCTGCTCTTGACCAGGACCGATGTGAATATCTTGCCCTTGCGTGTAGGCCAAGGCATTCATTTGAGCGGGTTCCGAGGAGTTATAATGGACTTGTACCCCCGACAAATCAACAGCCCCTAGCTGTTCTAAGCCTGTCTTCAGTGAATTGGGCAAACCCGTGCGGTTGTCTGCGACTGCATGGCTGTTTTGACGCTGCACCGACGTCACGTCGGTGACCAATTTAGCCTGTAGGGATTCAGTTTCTGAGCGAGCCACCGCCCCCGCATTCTGTTGCACCACATGGGTCAGTTCATGGGCAATCAGCTCTTGGCCCCCTTTGCTGCTCGGGTCATAGGCCCCTTGTCGAAAGAATAGATCTTGCCCCGTTGTGAATGCCTTTGCCTGGATCGATTGATTGAGCTGATCAGCCTGGGCATCGGCATGGACCTTGACGCCGCTAAAGTCAGCGCCCATGGCTTGCCCCATGCTCTGCTGCAAGTCTGGGGCCAGGGATTGACCACTGCCTCTAGCGCTTTGGATTTCTGCTTCCAGATCGGCGGTGATCGCGCCCCCCTCATGGCCCACCCGTTGCACCATGGGCTTCATTTGCAACTCTTCTTCCTCGGGCAACTCCTCCCGTTGGATGGAATCTTGAGGCTTCATTTGCAGTTCGTCATCATCGGGCATCTCCTCGCGCTGGATGCTTGCGGGTTTCATCTGGAGTTCGTCTTCCTCGGGCATCTCCTCGCGCTGGATGGCCGTCCCCTCTCGCTCCGCCTCCCGCTGCACCCCAGCCCCCGGCGTGTTGATTTGCTTCACCACCTGAGCGGCTACTGTATCGGCTTGTTGCTCGTATTTGTCGCCCACGGCTCCGACGGTGAGCTTCGCTTGGAGCGGCGGGGGTGCCGAGGGTGAAAATGAAGGGCTGAAGAGGTTGCCAAAGGGATTGTCATAGGGGCTCCATTCCGGCATCTGGAGCTGAGGTTCATCACGCTGGGCCTGCACCTGAGGCGGCTCAGGGGTAAAGCTGATGGAGGGTTTCGCGTCTTGCGGTTGCTTAGCGGAGGCGTAGGATCGGCTGCGAGAGCCCATGGCAATTAACCTCTGACAGACTAAGAATTTTAAAAACGTACGGAGATTGGGGAGGCGGTAGCTGTCCTAGAGCTGGCTTAAGCATAATTCACGGAATTGGCCATTGTCAGTGGCTACTCATCAATCGTTATAGCGATCGCGCCCTCCGACCCTCCGACTGTCACTCCACCGACCATTCCAGTTCCCGCATGACTAGTTCACCCTCCCTAGTGGCCCGCAGTTCTAGTAGGGACAAGTGATTGGTGAGGGCAAAGTGGGCTTCGTGGTAATGGGAGATCACCTGAGTGGTGCGTTGAATCTCTTGGAGCGATGCCAGGTCGATTAGCCGAAACAACATTTTTTGGCTGGTGACATTAATCGTTTCTTCGCCGCGATAAGCCAGTAATGGTGACCGGTGGGTGAATAAATGAGCCGCTCCCGTGACGTCGCAGCCAGCTTTGCGGGAGGGCAGTTTTGATACCAGCCCACCATGGCATGGTTTTGCACCGCCCAGACCCAATCGCCATAGAGGGTTACCGCCACAGACTCAAGGGCATCGCCTTGCTCGGCCCACAGGGAGGTGATTGCGCCATGGGATGCATTGCGACGGTAGACCCCCATAGACTGCTGACGACCGAGCAGGGTGGTCGATTGCATGGCAAAGGTGGTAAATGACCCATTGGCCATCAGGGTGCTGTTGTCTAGTAACGGCAATTGGGCGATCGCAAGGGCTGATCAGCCCGCTCATGATCCGCAGCCAGCGACCAAACTGCTAAAACGCCGTTGGGCTGGTCAGTATCTGCCGAGGGATCGATCGCCAAAGTCGCCAATTGATCCCCCGCGTCAGCGATCGCCAGGGCACGGATCAGCGCCGGATCGATGGGGAGTTGATAGTGGGGCTGATGGGCTGCGCTCAACAGCACCAAAGTATTGTCAGGGGTCTGGGCCGCGACGGCGGTACCGGCAGCAGACAAAATCACCCGGTCAAACTGGCCCGCTGATTCGCCTTTAGGGGGGGCATCAAGCCGCACATCGAGGGTGGGTAGGGCATAAACCTGAAACCGCTGGCCTTGTTTGAGCAACGCCATGGCACCATTGGCACTCAGACACAAGCTCGGGTAAATCACTCTAGTCATGATCAGAGCCCCTGAAAGGGTAACTGTCCCCTGAGCGGAGTCGTTGGCTTTGCCGCCCCGTCGGGGCTAGGGGACTTTTGCGGGAGATCTGGCTTCGACTCCGCTCAGCCAGCGTGACGGGTGGAACAGTTACCTGAAAGGGACATTTTGTCAACGGGCTGTGCTCAAGTCAAATCTGCATTTTTAGGCAACGAGAATTCGGCGATCAACTACTTTGCCCAGGCGGGTTCTGTGCCATTGTTGATTAGGCTAGCAATGTGCTTGAGGACAGATTTCCGAAGCTTTTTTTTCATGAGATTTTGCAAGGCTTCTCCCTCAGGAGCGTTGATGTAGTCGCGATCGCCTTCACTCAGCAAACTCGCCTTTTTCTCTAAACTTTCAATTTGAGGATCGTCTAGTTTATTAAATGGGAAGCACATTTTGAGTTGCCGATAAAACCCATCAATAGCGATAGAGTTAACCAGGTTTATGCCTCTGGGTCTGGTGTAATCATGGACTAGATCTTGGAAATTCTGGCTCTGGCCTTTGACCGCCTCATCCGAGTCGTAGTTGGGCTTGAGCCATGGGTAAACGCTGCTGTCGTACAAATGCAGGAAAATAGCCTCCTGCTTCGCATTCTCGAATTTGGTGTTGATCGCCGTCCCCGGCGCATCACTTTTGCCGTCGTGACCGCCATCTACCCAGTACGATCTAAACTCTGTTTGGTAGCGATACCAACTGTTTTCTGGCGACTCGTAAGGCGCGGAGCCACCGGATTGATTTTCGTTAGCGTAGGCGGCGTGCTGCACCTCGTGGACTAAGATTTCTCTAATCTGACCACCGAGAGCCTTGGGGTTGTAGACAAAGACCTGGCCGCCACCTTGGTGTCCGGCAGCGCCAGGTTCCTTATAGCGAATATTGCGCTCAGAGTCGATGTCTCGGTCGTAATCTGCTGAGTCATCGGGAAACGACTGATCAACGCCAAAATAGGCGAATTCTTGATCATGGCCATGGTGCTTAGCCCGCGCCTGGGAATCATGGGTCGAGGTCAACACATGGAATTGACTCTGAGCGGTTGCACCCGGTGTGCTGGGGTCTAACCATTCAGCGGTATTGGCCAGGATGGCGGGGCTACCGGGCTGCTTCATTGAGGCCAAGATTTTCTTGACATAGGCCACATGTTTTTTGTGCCTGATCAGTTGAATTTTTCTGGATCGGCTGTGGCGCTCCACAAGCCCAGGCTTCAACCGCTTTGCCGGCGGCTTCACCGGCTTCGCGGTGCGAAAACGCTCATCCAGGGCTGCCATGGTGTTCGGCCCGACGATGCCGTCCCGGCCTTTGCCGCTAAACCCAACCGATGTTTGAAAGCCGACGACTGCGGCCTTGGTTTCCGGGCCAAATTTGCCGTCTACACCGTATTGAGGCAAAGGAAAGCCCGCATCCATCAGCGCCTGCTGGAGTTTTTCGACGGCGGAGCCGCTAGCCCCCACCTTGACCAGTTGCTGATCGTCATAGCAGGCCTCTAGAACGGGGTCCCCGGCAAAGCGAGGGGCTTGCAAATCATGGCCATCACCCATTTGCCGTTGCAGCCCGGTGGGGCTGGCGGGCGTCGGAGTCGGCGTGGCCTGAGCTTGCTCCAATAATGGGGCCGAGCTGGGGGGCGTCGCAGGGGATGCTGGCGCAGCCGGGGCGGCGGCATAGAAGTTGTCAAAGAGGTTGCCATAGGGATTGTCGTAGGGGCTCCACTCTGGCATCTCTAACTGGGGTGACGCAGCCGGATCGGCCCCTTGAGGGGGCTCTGGGGTAAAGCTAAACGACGGTTTAGCCGACTGGTTGGCTTTGCCAGCCGCTCCGTGGGTATGACGTTGATCGGCCATAGGACTAACGCTCAGTGCGTAAGGAGAGGAGCATGAACTCAACTACCGGAAAATCAAGCGCATCTGTCGGTCTCAGGCTCGGCCCCGGCCTGCTCAGATGATGCCATCTCCGCCGCCAACCAGACTGGGAGCCACTGGGCTGAGGTGCAGGAAATGGGTGCGATCCGGGGTGTTTTAAAACAAGCCCCATGTTCATGTTTACGGCCCTCAAGCTATTTAACGTCAGTACGAGATAAGCGCCTAGCGACTCGAAGTCGCGGCTAATGGAACACTAGCGAAGCCATGCCCCTTGGGCTATAGTCCGCCGTCGCGGACTCCCAAAAGAGAGATTTTAAGAACCTGCGGAGGCAGGTTTAGTTCTTTGAGTTTTAACCGCCAAGTTCCTTAACCCGTATTCAAGCTATTTACGGCCCTCAAGCGGAACATGGATGCACATGGGCGCTAGCCATAGCCGACCGCAAGCGGATTACGGTGCGGTTACAGTCAAAGGTCCATACATTCCGTAAGCGATCGCCCCTGACTGCCCCATGCCCTTCCCCGCCTTGCGCTGGGGTCGTCTGATCACGGAGATCGCAAACCATCGGCATACAATAAGGTGCTGATCATGCCTCAAGTCTTTTCGGCAACGTGAGCATCCGCGACTGAAGTCGTGATTCAGGTCCCTAATTGACTGCGGTTTGCCCTGCAATGTCCTCCGTGCCCATTTCTCCTCTCGGTACTCCGGCCCCCCTCGGTGCCCCCGCCCAGCTCACTTGGCAGCAGGCCAATGGCAAGTACTTGGCAGCAGTCTTGGCCCACATGGGCCATCAGCTCAATGTCCAGTTGGCGCAGCGGCAAAATCAACTGGAGCAACTGGCGCAGCCGGAGCTGGCCAATCCCGCTGCGATCGCCGCCCAGATGGACGCCCCCCCAGCCTTAGAAACCCTCTGCCGCACTCTGGTCCTGACTGAGTTTGAGCGCCAGGTGCTGCTGCTGTGTGTCGGACGAGCCCTATATGGAACCTTTGTGGATGTCTTGGCGCTGCTCCAGCGGCAGCCCACCCTCAACTACCCCACCTTTCACCTGGCCTTCACGCTGTTTCCAGGGGCTCACTGGAGCGCCATGACCCCGCAAAGTGGGTTGCGCCATTGGCAACTGATTCAGGAGGCCAGCGGTGACGACATTGCCCATGCCCGCCTGAAGGTCGATGAAAGCATTCTTCATTACTTAATCGGAGAACCCTACCAAGATTTGCATCTGAATCAGGTGCTGGATTCAGCCCCCACGACGGCGGCCTCACCGCCTTTACAACCGTCTCATCAGCACATTGCCCAGCAAGTGGCCGCTTTGTTGGGTAAGGGTGCCGATCAAACCCCCACCGTGCAGCTCTGTGGCACCGGCATAGAGCAAAAATGGGCGATCGCCACCGCAGTCAGTCAGCAGTTACAGCACCCCCTCTATCGCCTCTCGGCCAGCCACCTCCCCACCGATCCTCGGGAACTGAAGACCCTCGTGCGGCGCTGGCAACGCTGGGTGAAACTCACCCCCAGCTTGCTATGGCTGGATGCCGACCCGCCGGTCACAGAGCGATCGCCCCAAGCCTTCTCCTTGATCCCCTTCTTGCAGACCTTGGGAGCACCGTTAATCGTCTCGACCATTCAGCGGCTACATATCCCCCAATTGGCAATGATTCCGTTTGAGGTCGAGGGCCTCAGCTATCAAGAGCAGCTCGGCCTCTGGCAAGCCAGCCTCGGCAACACCTCAGCCCATCTCAATGGTCACCTCAGCACCCTCGCCTCCCAGTTCAACCTTTCCCCTGCCACCATTCAAGCCGCTGGGTTGTCCCTGACTCGCAATGCCGATGACCCCACCCTGCCCGATCGCCTCTGGTACTTTTGCCGATTGCAAGCCCGCCCCCAATTAGAGAGCTTGGCCCAGCGCATCGATGCCGATGCCACTTGGGAAGAGCTGGTGCTACCCGATCGCGAAAAGCAAATCTTGCGAGACATCACCGCCCAACTGCGGCAGCGGGCCAAGGTGTATCAGGAGTGGGGCTTTGCGGCGAAAACCAAGCGCGGCCTGGGTCTCAGTGCCTTATTCGCGGGGGCCAGCGGGACCGGTAAAACCATGGCGGCGGAGGTGCTGGCGCGGGAATTCAAGCTCGATCTCTACCGCATCGACTTGAGTGCGGTGATGAGCAAATACATCGGCGAAACCGAAAAAAACCTGCGAAAGATTTTTGATGCGGCGGAAACCGGCGGAGCGATTTTACTGTTTGACGAGGCCGATGCCCTGTTTGGCAAGCGCAGCGAGGTCAAAGACAGCCACGATCGCCACGCCAATATCGAGGTGAGTTACCTACTGCAACGCATGGAGTCCTATCAAGGGCTGGCAATTCTGACCACGAACCTGAAGGATTCTCTGGATCAAGCCTTTCTGCGGCGGATTCGGTTTATCGTCACCTTCCCGTTTCCGAAGGCAGGCGATCGCAGTGAAATCTGGAAGCGCATCTTCCCGAAACAACTGCCCACAGAGGGGCTAGACTTTCGCAAGCTAGGCCGCCTGGATGTTACCGGCGGCAACATTCGCTCCATTGCCCTGAATGCCGCCTTTATCGCCGCCGATGCCGATGAGCCGGTGATGATGAAGCATATTCTGCGGGCGACTCAGGCGGAATATATCAAGCTCAATCGCGCCCTCACCTCAGCGGAGATCAAGGGCTGGGTTGAAGCGGATCAAAATTGAAACCTCGAAAGGGCAGCGCCCTAGCCCTTAGACGCAAATACTCGCCACGTGACCAATAGGGCAAAAGAAAGGTAGCCCACAGTAAAGACCCAGTCTTGCCAACTGCCACTGATACTCACCCAGCCCGCCCTCCAAAGCCCAGGGGCATCCTAGCAGATTCACGATAGGATGCCGTTTCAGAGGAGGTCGTTCCAGGGGATGGGATCACCCTTCTCCGAGCAGCTTTTCCATGTAGCTGAGCGATCGCTGGACTGTCCGCTGATGCTGGCGATAATCCACGTTACAACTGGGGGCCTCAGGGAGCCGGTTGGGGCTGACTCGGCGGCGGTGGGTTGGCAGGGAAAGGGTTTGCATCGCCAGGTCCTCAATGGGCTATTGAACCAAAATGGGCAATCAGGCCAATCAAATACTCCAGAAGCTGCCTAATTTCTTTAAGTATTCCTCAACCAGATGGCGATCCGGTGGCGATCCGGCCCTAGAGGACAGGAATATTCACCCTTTGTCACGACTCGATATGGCAGTCACCCGTCCGCTGGGGCGAAAACAGCCCGTCATGGAGGGCAGCCTGCATCAGGCTGCGCCTGCCCTCATTAAAATAACCGGTCTCTTGCCATCGAACCGGGCTGTCGAACCGGGCTTAAAATCTCCAAGCGCTACTGCTCAAAATGTTTCCTAAAATTACAGCCGAGATGGGTACCCTAAACCAGGCTGGGGCCGCGCCGTAAAGCTCGGTTTTAATCCTTGCATCCTGTGCTTTGACTCTGAATTACCCGATTAGGTGAGCATCCTTGTCCTGAACGGAGTTGACTTGAGGGGATATTGAGCACATAAACCACATCCCACTTGAAAACTTGAGTATTTACCGGAGGGCGAACTGCGGTTTTGGATGTGGCCTAACTAGTACTCGGCGGCTTAAATAGCCTTAGCCTTGAACAAGGGGCTTAAGCCCCTTGCCTTGGGTTTGTAAGGGTTGGGTTAATTCCGCCCTTGAGTACTAGTGTCTTAGCACGGCTTTTCAGGGGCTACCGTCATCGGCGGGTGCGATGAAATGATTACCATTGGGCTAAAGTGAGGCAGGGTGTTTCAACAACTTCTGGATGATTTAGCAGGCATTAAGCGGCATCGGGAAAACTATCATGCCGATTACATGCACCTGAATAGAGGGGTCCCCTTCGTTGGTTTGAAACCCGCTCAAAGCATGGCCTATCGCGTTGCACTACTGGCACTAACCTCAATCGCCGCCTTGGGTCTGCCCTTGGGGGAACCCGCCTCGGTGAGGGCTGATCAGCGTTCCGCTACGTTCGCCCAAGCCACCCGCCCAGCAACGTCACCCTCCCCCAGTGCAGTCGGTACCGAGGAGCAATCGGGAACGTCGGCTGCTACCCCAGCTTCCCCCCCCTTGCCCTCCCAAGAGACCGAAGCCCTCCAGCAGCAATTAAGCCGTTTGGGCTATTACCAGGGTGTGATCGATGGCGTGTATGGACCGGAAACGGGGGAGGCCGTTTCGGTCTTCCAGCGAGACGTTGGCCTTGCCACCACCGGCCTCCCCGACCCGCTGACGTTACAACGCCTACAGGGCACTGAAAATCCCCTCGGGATTGTGCCAGAAGCCCCCCAGTCAGACTCCGACAGTCCGGGGCTGTCAGCAACCGATGACGCGACCTTGACCGAGCTGCCAGATGACAGTAATGACAGTATCAGTACCCCTGTGGATCAGGGGGCAGGAGAGGCCGAGCCTCTGACGGCGGAAACGGCGGCAAACCCTACCGAAGCTGAAGCCGCCCCAGATGCCGCATCAGATAATGACGGCGGTGGGGGCTGGATGCGGTTGGCATTTAGTGGTCATGGCGATCGCGGTCATGGGTACAGCCGGGACAGTGGCGTTCTTGTTTCTCCGTCGGCGTTCGACCCAGCCCCGTTCGGAGCCAGGTCTGGTGCCGCATGAGGTTCTAGGGGTGGATGGCCCCGTCGTGGCCCCACCCGCAATGGATAGCCCCGTCGCCACATCAGCGCCTATGGATGGTCCTGTCGTGCCATCAGCGGTTGCCGATGTCAGTCGCCCCTCCTCCCCGCCCGCATCGTTGCCCCTCACCCCACCACTGCCCCTTGCGGATGCGCCTCAAGATGCCCCGCATAATGGCCATAATCCAGAGGTAGCGGCTCCCAGCCCCATTCAACCCGTGACGCCATCCTCAGCCTTAGCCCCCGAGACCACCACAAAGCTGGTGCCGGTGAACATTGTTGATGAGCTGGTGCAGGATTTGCAAAACCCCGACCCTGCCCAGCGGCGCAAAGCAATTTGGGAATTGGGGCAGCGGGGCAATTCGGCAGCGGTGCAGCCTTTATCCAGGCTGATGCTGGATGCCGACTCAAAAGAACGTAGTCTGATTTTGGCAGCTTTGGCAGAAATCAGCACCCAAACCTTGAAGCCGATGAACCGGGCGTTGGCCTTGTCTCTGCAAGACGAAAATCCAGAAGTGCGCAAAAATGCGATTCGCGATTTGACCCGCATTTATGACCTCATGGGTCAGGCCGGCACCCTGCTCAGCCATGCCGCCAGCGACAGTGATCCTGAGGTGCGCCAAACGGCAAGCTGGGCGATGGATCAGCTCAATCGAATGCGTTTGAAAGCGGTCAATACCGATGAGACGCCTAGCCTACAGGGCCATAATGGGTCGTCTTCGGAGTAGGCCACATTTAATACGACCGACAACTTCCCGACACCCACCCCAAGGGAAGCGCACTAGACGCGAAGCGGCTTCTCGAAGAGTAGCGCTACATCCCCTTTACTGGAATGCTCAAGACTATATTCCTTGAACCTGGCCAAAGCTAAAGTGGCTAGAGCTAGTTGGCACCTGGGTGCCGATGCGGTCCTCTCAAGTCCCAGCGCAGACGGAAACAAGTATGCGAACAGCAAAGGGACGCTTCATGTCAAAGCAAATATATTTTTGTTTACATTTCCTTTAGATTTCGTTACGTTATGGGGGTAGGTACATCCTGCAAGTCCTCCAAAGAGCTGATCCAATGCCTATCTCCTCCTCACTGATTCCGATTCCTAAAGCGCTTCAAGCCCAGTCCACGACGTTTGATCTCAAAGAGCGTCTGAATTGGGGTGAACCAGCCCTGACCATTGTTGATGTGCGCAGCCGCAGCGAGTTCAACAGGGGCCATATCACGGGTGCGATTTCCGTTCCCATGGACGAATTATTGGCGCGGGCCGCTGTCAGTTTTGAGCGCGATCGCGACTTTTATGTCTACGGCGCTTCTGATCAGGAAACGGCTACAGCCGCTAATTTGTTGCGCGAAGCAGGTTACGAGCATGTTGCCGAACTCATGGGCGGCATTGGCGCTTGGCAGGCCGTTAAGGGCCCCATCGACGGTACGGTCTAACGCCTATTAGGCTGACGTCGTTGCTGAACGGCGCGCTCTAAGCTCCCGCCTCAGGCTGATCAGCCTGAGGCGGGAGTTGGTTTTCTAGGCTGATAGCGCTGCACACAACCGCCATTGTCGAGGCACCCTCTGCCATGCGCTGATTGGTTCTCACATCAGGTCCGCCGCTACCAAGTCCCCGCTTCGCAGGCGAGTAGCCGCTCCAAAATGCTGAGGGTAGCGGGGTCGTTTTGCGATCGCAGCCCCTGCTCCACCCCCACATTGATCAGCTCCATCCGCAGCCGCATGTGATCGGCTAGCTGGATTTCATCCACCCTGGTCCGGCGGCGGGGGGTGTTGTCAATCAAAGATCGCTCACCCGCGTAGCCCAAGCGATCGCTGAGGGCCGTAATCACATGGCGCTGCTCCGGGCGGGCCAGATCTCGCCAGTGGGCGATCGGCTGGCTCAGGATGTCTAGCACCTCCGCGTCAGAGGCTTGCCGCTGGAGCCATGCCTCCGAGGTGGAAATCGGCCAGTCAGGGGTGACCGCATCCACTTGGTAAAGGCATGGGCCTCGGCATAGGTGACTTGCCCGTCTTGGTCATAGTCCGCAGAGGGAGCGGGGTTGCCGACGCGATCGCGGCCACTCAAACCAGCAAAAAAACTAGAGCTGTAGTCCTCATAGTCGGCTTCATTCACCAGGGGAGTGCAGCCCACTGAAGGGCGGGTCTCGACCGTGGCAAAGAACCCGCACCGGGTTTGCAAGGCCACAGGTCCTTCAGGATCGCCCCCCTCATAGATCAGATTGGCAAAAGCCCCCGAAAAACACTGGGCCATCATCGTCACAAAAGGTTTTCCGCTGGCCATTGATCCAGCCAACCCGCCAGTTGTTGCACTGAGACTAGGGACTCTTCCCAAAGAATCAGGGTATTGTTGCCCGAGTCCCGGCGATTGAGCAAACCATGGCCAGTGAAGTAGAAAAAGGTGGGACAGTCGCTGGCTCCAGCGGGTTGCTCGGGGGGAGCCTGGAGCCAGCGCCGCACGTTGCGAAGGGTAGCGGCCCCGGTCAAGTTGGGGATATCGGGCACCTTAAACTGCTCTCGCCCCTGCTCGTCCAGGTAGCGAATGGTCGCTTCGCCGCTGTCGCCATTGGCAAAAAAGATATCGGTGGGGGCCTGGTCTAGTCCCATGAATGCCAGGGTGCGCTGGAAGTACAGCACATTTTTCTCTAGGGCGATTTCGTTATAGCTGGGTGCGCCTCCCCCGGCGACCACGAGAAAATTGGGCCAGTTGGCGTCAGCTCGGGCTTGGGGGGAGAGCGATGCCAGCCACGGCCCCCCGCCAAATCGGGGAAGGTGACTGAGCCCAGCGGCGATCGCCCCGGCTAGGAGCCCTAAGGTAATCAGGCGGGAATTTGCCATCGGTTCCGTGAATGCTATTCCTAAATTTTGGCGGGTGTTGCGGGAAAAGATCGGGTCGGGGCCAGTAATACTATTGTGCAGTCACTTTAATATGCAGTCACTTTAACCCGAGCGTCAGATGCGAATCGTTTACTTTGGCACCCCCCAATTTGCGGTCCCCAGCCTGGAGGCCTTTTTACAGCACCCTGACGTTGAGGTGGTGGCCGTGGTCACCCAACCGGATAAGCGGCGGGGTCGGGGCAGCAAAGTCCTGCCGTCGCCGGTGAAGGCGATCGCCACTGCCGCCCATCTACCGGTCTGGCAGCCGCGCCGGATCAAAAAAGATCAGACCACCCTGACAGCGCTGCGGGACTTGGCCGCTGATGCCTTTGTGGTGGTGGCCTATGGTCAGATCCTCTCCCCAGAGATTTTGGCCATGCCACGGTTGGGCTGCATCAATGGCCATGGCTCTTTGTTACCGGCCTATCGCGGTGCTGCCCCGATCCAATGGTGCCTGTATCACGGCGAATCTGAAACCGGTATTACCACGATGTGCATGGATGCCGGGATGGACACCGGCCCGATGCTGCTGAAGCGAACTTTGCCCGTCGGACTCCTGGATACCGCTCAGGATCTGGCCGTTGCCCTCGCGGCGCTAACCGCCCCCCTATTGATTGAAACCCTCCAGCTACTGGAGGCAGGCACCCTGACGCCGACGCCCCAGCCCGACGCCCAGGCCACCTATGCACCGTTGATTCAAAAATCAGATTTTCAGTTGGATTGGTCCCGATCGGCGATCGCCCTTCATAACCAGGTGCGGGGGTTTTACCCCAACTGCGTCACCCAATTTCGAGGCCATGACCTGAAGGTGCTGGCGACGGTCCCCTTGGGGGCAGAGCAGCGCTCTCAACTCCCGCCCCCAGTGGCAAGCCGTGAGTGAGCAGGTGGCGGCCATGTCCCAGGGGCGACCCGGAGAAATCGTGACCGTTTTAAAAGCCATCGGCCCCGTTGTGCAAACCGGTTCCAGTCCCCTGCTGCTGCTACAGGTCAAACCCAGCGGCAAGCAGGCCCAGTCGGGCTGGGACTTTGTGAACGGCAATCGAATTGAGGTGGGGGAACAGTTTGTAACAACTCCTGAAGCAAAATCTGAAGCAATGTAAACGACCGTAAGTCTATATAAACAATTTCATAATTCTTCAAGCTTTCCCCACCGGAGGGCCTGCCCCTGGAGCTAGCTTAAGGAAGCGGGGTTAGAGACTTACACCATCATGAGCAATCTCGGGGATGCATTCTCCAAGGCCAACGATCGCTGTCGTCAGCGAACCCACCAGCGGTCGCACCATCACCACCGCAAGCAGCAGATCCTGCGATCGCAAGTGGGCTTCGGCGAAATTATGGCGATCCACCCCATCGCCTGTGTGGGGTGTCGCTACTACCATGACCAGTCCGATAGCTGGCAGCAGGACCAACGCCAGACCTTGGTCTGTGCCCTGCACCCCTACGGCTGGCAAAACTCCGCCATTTGTCCCGATTGGGCGCTGCCAGAGCCTGCCTCGGCAGACTTACCCGCAGATGCAGCGGCAGTGCCCGCCATCGCCCGTTAGTTATCCGATCAGCAACGTTTTTTTACCGCTCCTGCATCATGTTGCTGCGGCAACGGTGCAGGTAGATCGTGGCGATTTCGTCCCCAGGGCAATCGCTTAGGCATCGCTGTAATTGCGCCGCAGCATCCTCATACGCCTCCTGGAAATAGAGCAGCAGCGCCGTTTCGAATTGGGTTTTAGTGGCGAGCTTAGCCGCCTTTAGTAAGGGGGGATCCGGCTCAAAAACTTCGTAAACGCTGACAAAATTGCTCTTCCCCTTCATCCGCACCCGATCAATCACCCGCATGGCGTATTGGTTGGCATCTGCTAACTGCATGAACGTGTGGTGAGAAATCAGCAGGTTGACGCCATAGACTCGGGTCATGCGCTCAATCCGAGCCGCCACGTTAACGGTGTCACTAATCACCGTGCCATCCATCCGGTTTTGGCCCCCCACGGTCCCCAACATCAATCGTCCGGTATTGATGCCAATGCCGATGGCAATGGCAGGGCGGCTGCGAGATTCTCGCTCTAGGTTATAGCTCTGCAAACGTTCCAGCATGGCCACACTGGCCCTCAGGGCATCATCTGCCCCATGTCCCTGGCTAAAGAGGGCCATAATCGCATCGCCGATGTACTTATCGATAAACCCCTGGTTTTCAGAAATGGTGGGCTCCATGCGCGACAGAAACGCATTGATAAAGTGAAAATTTTCCTCCGGCGTCATCTGCTCTGAGAGGGTGGTGAAATCGCGAATATCGGCGAACATCACCGACATATGCTGCTCCACCTGATCCCCTAATTCCACATCAACAATGCTTTCCTTATCTAAAAACTGCAAAAATTCGCGGGGTACAAAGCGGCTATAGGCAAGGTTGATCTTGGCCAACCGTAGGTGGGTCTTGAGACGCGCTAAAAGCTCGTTTTTGGAAATCGGCTTGGTTAAATAGTCATTGGCACCAGCGGTCAAGCCTTCTACGAGAGCCGAGATCTGATTCTTGGCGGTCAGCATGACGATGGGCAGGGCATAGTCGGGATAGGTGTCTCGCACCTTGCGACAGACCTCATAACCGGTCATGCGTGGCATCATCACATCCAGCAAGATTAGGTCAGGTTGCAGTCCGTTTTCCATCATCCGCAGCGCATCTGGGCCGTTGCTGGCCTGCACCACCCGATATTTATTCAGGCTGAGATAATTGACAATCACTTGGCGGTTGACGGGCTCATCATCGACGACCAGCACCAAGAAGGCTTGGGTATCGACCTCGCCAGGATCTATCGTCAAGTTCACAGGGGTTTCCCATTCCGCAATCGCCTCTGCTTTATAGAGACGCTGACCGTTTGATGACGGGTCCTCAGGGGTGCTGCTGTCTATGGCCCCGTAGGAGATCTCATCTTCGGTCAAGGCCGTCGCGGTCTGGGGTCCGGCAATGGGTAAGGTAAAGGTAAATTGAGACCCGACCCCCGTGGCCGATAGCACCTGGAGGGTGCCCCCGTGGAGTTCGACCAGTTGTCGGGTGACGGCGAGGCCAATGCCCATGCCGCCATACAGGCGGGAAGTGGAGCCATCGGCCTGTTCAAAGGGCTCAAAGATGCGTTCCAGGGTATCGTTAGGGATGCCAATGCCCGTATCCGAGACGGTGACCGCCAGATAATCTCCCGGTTGGGGGACAAAATTGGGGGGGCGGCTAATGGCGATCGCGGCGCGATCCACCGCTGTGGTCATACCGCCGTGGCCGACCCCGGCCCCAGTGGGTAGATTCATCAGCAGCGATTGCCCCCGACGCGGATAGGCATCTCCCTCCGCCGTCATGATTTGAGCCGAGACCCCAATCATGCCGTAGTCGGTAAATTTCACCGCATTGCCCACCAAATTATGCAAAATTTGCTGGAGTCGGTTCTCATCAGCCAACACCGAGGGCAGGTAAGGCGACACGGCATTGATCAGCTGCACGTCTTTTTCCCGAGCCAGGGAGCGACTGAGGGTCAGCACCACATCGGTGACTTCCCGAATGCCCACCGGTTGGGGCTTGATTTGGACGCGGTTGTAGCGCAGTTGTGAAAAATCGAGGATGTCATTCACAAGGGTAGACAGTCGCCGCCCACTGGCCACGATCATGGCGAGGTTCCCCTTGGTTTGCCGAGTCAAGGGACCACTGACCCCATCGATCAAGGACTCGGCTAAGCCAATAATACCGTTGAGGGGGGTGCGTAATTCGTGGGAGGTATTGGCAAGAAATTCGTCCTTGAGTTTATCCAGCCGTTGCAGTTCGTGATTGCGGTCTTCTAGTTGGGCAAAGGATTGCTTCAACTGGCGTGCCATGGTCTGGAAGGCGGCTTCTAGCTCACTCAGTTCCTTAAACCGCCCCTGGGAAATCGGCTGATCCCATTCTCCCAGGGCCAATTGTTTGGAGACGGCATTCAGCCGCAGGATAGGCTGGGCGACCCACCGCGCCGTGATCCCGGCGATCAGGCTGGCCACCACCAGTGACAACCCGCAGAGAATCAGGGTATTGCGGGTATTGGTGGTCACCTGTCCCATAAAGTCAGATTCGGGAATCACCGTGACAATCAGCCAGTCCAGGCCCCGGCCATCGCGAAAGGGCACCGTATGCACCAACTGACGTTCGCCGTTATTGCGGAAGGTAAATTGTTGGGCGGTTTGGATATTCTCCAGGGAGCCATATTCCCCGATTAAATATCGTGCTGTGGCGTTGATTAACGGGTCTTGGCTGGCGATGGCCGCCAGCCGTTTTTGCTCGCCATCGGTACCCGTGGCAAAGGGGGGTTCGGGGGTCGAGGTGGCGACAATATCGCCATTGCGCTCGACGATAAACGCCTGACTGTTGGGGCTAATCTCTAGCAGCTTTAAGTAGCTACTAATCTGGGCCAGGGTGAGGTCCAGGGCAATCACCCCTTGCAAAAGGCCGCGATCGCCATAAATCGGGGTGGCTAGGGTAATGCCCAACAGCGAATAATCTTCAGAGGCAAACTCGTAGATCGGGCTCCAACTGGCGCGGCGATTTTTCTCCACCGCTTTATACCAAGGGCGCTCGCGCGGATCATAGTCTTGGGTGGCCATCTCATCGCCACGATTGCCCTGGTCGTCATACTGGTAGGTGGTGCGGATCGGGGCGGAGGCTTGGGTCCTTTCCCAGAGAACGGTTTGGCCATTATCGCGCTCTTGCACCCCAATAAACTCACCGGTCTCACTGCCGTAGTAGATGCTAGTGATGCCGTCAGAAGCGCGGAGCTGATGCCAAAAATGGCGGGAGATCGCCTCAAAATCCGTCGGGTTGAGATCGTCGTAGAAAATGGCGCTGCGGCTGTTGCGCTGCAACAAATTGGGCTGAATCAAATAGGTTTGCAAATGCTCTTGAATGCGGGTGGTGGAGCGATCGCTCAACTGTTCCGCCAGATCGTTGACGGCTTTTTGCCCATTCCGCAGGGAGAGTCCAGCCGTTAACCCCACTACAGCGGTAATTTGCAACACAAAGGACACCACCAAGACCATTCTCAAGGGCAATCGGTGGGTGAGGGTCGCTAAAAACTGAGACCGGGGTAATGCCATACAGGTGGGTTTAAGGGCTAAATCCCTAGGGCAACAGAGCGTCCCCCGTGAAGTTACGGAGTTGTCGTTCATAGTATCCCCAGGGAACAACGGCAGCTATCTGGATAGCGGCAAAGTGCCTGCCAAATCATGCTAAGGACTGCCCCCGGAATCGCCCCCGAAATCGCCCCTGAAACGGCCCTGGAGATCGCTTCTATACTGATCTCAGGGGCAGCGGTGAAATCCGTATGGTTTTGAAATCGCCGAGCCCGCCCCCTAAGCCCGCTCCCTCAGCCCTTTATCTCTGCCTGCTAAGCCCTGTCTTGATTGCAATCGAAACCCTCACCCTTTTAGAATGGCCCCGCCTCTGTCAGCAGTTAGCCACCTTTACGGCAACAAAGCTGGGGGCGATCGCCGCCCGCCAACTCCAGCCCGCTGCCGCCCTGGCCCAGAGCCTCACCCTGCTGGCGGAGACGCAAGAGGCCACCCACCTGGAAACCCGACCCCGGGCCTCAACTTTACGGGTGTTGCCGATATCGGCGACGCCCTGATCCGCGCCCAGCGCCAAGGCTTACTGCAGGGCAAAGACCTGCTGGCGATCGCCCTCACCCTCAAGGCCGCCCGACAGTTGCGGCGCACCGTAGATGGCCAGGACGCCGTACCTACCCTCCAAGCCCTGGTGGCCGATCTGCGCACCCACCCCGATTTAGAGCAGGGGATTCACCATTGCATTGATGACCGGGCTCAAGTGGCCGATCGCGCCAGCGCGAAGCTCGGGCAAATTCGAGAGCAGCTCAAAACCTGCCGTCAAGAGATTTATCAGCGGCTACAGCGAATTTTGCAGCGCCACAGTGGGGCCGTGCAAGAAGCGGTGATTACCCAGCGGGGCGATCGCTTCGTGATTCCGGTGAAGGCTCCCCAGAAGGATGCGATTCCTGGCATTGTCCATGACGCCTCCACCAGTGGGGCGACCCTCTACATCGAGCCCAAAAGCGTGGTGGAACTGGGCAACCGCCTCCGCCAGCGCCAGCGCCAAGAAGCCACCGAGGAGGAAGCGATCTGCCGCGCCCTCACCACCCAAGTGGCCGCTGTGGCGGAGGATTTAGAACAGCTTCTGGCGATTGTCACCGCCCTCGATCTGGCCACGGCCCGCGCCCGCTATGGTCTCTGGCTCAACGCCAATGCCCCTAGATTTGTCGCCCCCGACGAGCAAATCACCCTGCGACAACTGCGCCACCCGCTGCTGGTGTGGCAGCAGCAGCATGAGCAGGGGGCAGCGGTGGTGCCCATTGATGTGGTGGTCTCCCCCAGCATCCGCGTGGTGGCGATCACCGGCCCCAACACTGGTGGCAAAACCGTCACCCTCAAAACCCTGGGCTTAGCCACCTTAATGGCCAAGGCCGGGATGTTTATCCCCGCCCGCGAGCCCGTGGAGCTCCCCTGGTTTGACCAAATTCTGGCGGACATTGGCGACGAGCAATCCATTGAGCAAAGCCTGTCTACGTTTTCAGGGCATATCAAGCGGATTGGTCGGATCTTGGCGGCAATTGAGGCGGGAGAGGGGGCGCTAGGGAGCCGGGGGGAGTGGGCCTGCCGTGAGCGGAGTCGTTGGCTTTGCCTTCCCGAAGGGAGTACG
>JAAUQE010000049.1 GCA_012032425.1 Leptolyngbya sp. RL_3_1
TGATCATCCATAAAAATCAACCATCGTCCGCTCACCTCGGCGGGGAGTGACGACAGTGACGGTAGAACGGTCCAGGTCAAATGGTAAAAGTCCTGGGTCGGGCAGTCGGCGGCGGTGGCTGTCGGGATAGGGGTTAGGGTGGCCGGAGGCTCAAACCAATACCGCTGGCGCTGGAAGGGATAGGGAGGTAAGCCCTGCAAAACGCTGCGGCCATAGGGTCGATCAAAGGCTTGCCAATCGACAGTAAAGCCCTGCTCATAAAGCGTTCCGAGGCTGTCGAGGAGCCCCGTCCAGTCATCCTGGCCGCGCCGCAGGGTGGGCAGCCAAGTCAGGTTAGGCCCCGCCAAGACCCGCCGTCCGAGCCCACACAGGATCGGGTGGGGGCCGAGTTCTAAGAAGCGGGTCAACCCCTGTTTATGTAAGGCTTGCAAGCCATCGGCAAAGCGTACCGCCTGACGGGCATGGCGGCACCAATACTGGGGCTCAAGGGTGTCTCCTACGGCCAGCACTTGACCAGTCACATTCAACCCCATGGGGATCCGGGCGGGCTGGTAGGTCACCTGCTGCGCCATATGCTCAAACAGGGGGAGAATCGGCTCCATTTGAGGAGAATGAAAGGCGTGGGAGACCTCCAGGTATTGGGTCCGAATCCCTTGGTTGTGCAGGTCATCCAGCACCGGGGTGAGGGCGGCTTGAAGCCCCGCAATCACGGTATTTTGAGGGCCATTTACCGTGGCGATCGCCACCGCTTCATCCTCCCCCTGATTCCCCCCACCTTAGCCAGCACCCGCGCCACGGTCGCCTCGTTGGCCCATACCGCCGCCATCACCCCACCGGGGGCAAAGACTGCATCAGCTTGCCTCGCTGGGCAATCAGCCGTAGTCCATCTTCTAGACTGAGCACCCCCGCCACGCAGGCCGCCACATATTCCCCCACGCTGTGGCCCAACACCGCCGCTGGCTGAATGCCCCAATCTTGCCAGAGCATCGCCAGAGCATATTCCAAGGCGAATAGCGCCGGTTGGGTATAGGCGGTTTGCTGGAGGCGATCATCCGCCGCGAACATCACCTCTAGCAAGGGCACATCTAAATAGGGTGAAACCACCTCAGCGCAATGGTCGAGGGCATCCCGAAACACCGGCTGGGTCTTGTACAGTTCCTGGCCCATGCCGCCGTACTGGGACCCCTGGCCCGTAAAGAGAAACACCACCTGGGGACGATGGGGAGGCAGCGCCGGGGGGGCATCGGGAGCGGCTAAACCCGCCTTTAGATCTGCCAGGGTTGTGGCCGCGATCGCCCGCCGATAGAGAAAGTCAGCGCGACGGGCATTAATGCTATGGCAGAGATCTGCCAGCTCGGGCTCCTGGGGCAGCTCATCCAGGACCTGCTGCACCCGCTGGGATAGGGCCGCAGGGGTCTTGGCGCTGAGGGCGAGGAGATGGCGGGGCCGCTCCAGTTCGCTGGGTGCAGCCGTTAAAAATGGCGCGCCTTGCAGCACCACATGGGCATTGGTGCCGCCAAAAGCAAAGGCGCTTACGCCAGCAAAGGGGCGATCGGCCGGCCAAGGTTCGCAAACCTGCTGCACCTGTAGCGGCAAAGACTCAAAAGGGATATGGGGATTAGGCGTATGGAAATGGAGGCTGGGCACCAGGGTGCGGTGCTTCAGGCAGAGAGCCACTTTGATCAGGCTAGCGATGCCCGCCGCCGCTTCCGTATGACCGATGTTGCTTTTCACTGACCCCATCCGTACAGGTGGGGTACCAACAGGCCGATCCTGGAGGGCATTGCCCAATGCCTTGGCCTCGATCGGGTCCCCCAGCAGGGTACCGGTGCCATGGGCCTCGATATAGTCCACCTGCGCTGGGGTCAGCCCTGCCTGGGCAAAGGCGGATTGAATCACCTGCTCTTGGGCCTCGCGATTGGGGGCGGTGAGCCCATTGGTGCGGCCATCTTGATTGACGGCGCTACCGCGAATCACCGCGTATACCGGGTCTCCCTGGGCGATCGCCTGGGAGAGGGGCTTCAACACCACCGCCCCGGCCCCCTCCGAGCGCACAAACCCATTGGCAGCAGCATCAAAGGCTTTGCAGCGGTTTTCAGGGGAGAGGGCGGTGAGTTTGCTAAAACCAATGGTGAGTTCGGGGCGCAGGATCAGGTTGACCCCGCCCGCGATCGCCACCGTCGATTCGCCGCTGCGGAGGCTTTGGCAAGCCAAATGCACCGCTACCAGCGAAGAGGAGCAGGCGGTATCGATCGCCAAGCTGGGTCCCCGCAGATTCAATAAGTAAGAGAGCCGGTTCGCCGCCATGGTTGAGGCTAACCCCGTGGTCGTATAGGTGCCCACCGCCTCCGGCCCCGCCAGCAGCCATTGGCCGTAATCATTGGTGGAGATGCCCACAAACACCCCGGTTTTAGAGCCACTCAGGGTTTTTGGCGGGATGCCGCCATCTTCGAGGGCCGCCCACACCACCTCCAAAAACACCCGCTGCTGGGGGTCAATAAACTGGGCCTCTCGGGGGGCAATGCCAAAAAACTCCGGATCAAACTGATCAATGTGGTCTAAAAAACCCCCCTCACGGCAGTAGGTCTTGCCTGGAGTGGTGGGGTCCGGATCGTAAAACGCCTCCGCCGCCCAGCGGCTGGCGGGAATGGGGGCGATCGCATCTTTGCCTTGTTTTAGAAGCTGCCAAAATTCCCCGCAGTTCTCAGCGCCTGGAAACCGGCAACCCATCCCGACAATGGCAATGGGTTCTGGCAGTCCCTTCTTCTTGAGTAGCTGTAGTTCTAGTCTTGCCCGTTGTTGGGGCGATAGCTTCGCAATCCGCCGTGCGAGATCATCCACAGGTCAACCCTTACCGTCTAGCGTCCTTGCTGTCCCAACAACTCTTGGAGTTCAGCATCCGAGAGATCCTCTAGGTCGTTGACCAAATCCACCAGATCACTGTCTAGACCAGCGTCATCGACCGCCTCAGACGGTTTGTCTGCCGAAATATGCCTGTAGCCCAATTGCTGGGCCAGGTAGTCAGCTACGGCATCAACCGTAGGATATTCGTAAGCCAAGGTTGGTGAGAGCGGTTGTCCAATGGTAGTTTGCAATGCTTCCGTTAATTCCACAGCGGCCACCGAATCAAGCCCATATTCAGCAAAAGGACGGGTACTGTCTACTGCCGCAGGCGGCAATTGTAGGGTTTGGGCCAACCAATCGATTAACCATTGCTTCAGTATCTCAGGAGACGGTCCCCCCGGTAAGGGTGGCGGTGCCAGGGGCATGACCCCAGGGGCCTGGGCGGGTTGTTTACCAAAGGTGATCACGCCATCGCTGGTATCTAATGACCAGGTGTAAACGGCTTCAAGCTGGTGATCCAAGTACCCAGCCCGACACTGATAGCGCTGAATTTTACCGCTGGAGGTTTTGGGCAAACTGCCGGTCTTCAGGAGCTGCAAGCCGTAGAGCTGTAAATCATGGTGCTCAGCGATCGCCCGCCGCACCTGAGCCACGATCGCCTCGCCATCTAAATTACGCAGACAACGGCGCTCCACCTCGTAAACCAGAATCAGCCGCTCTTGCCCCTCCACGGTGATCGTAAAGGCCGCCCCCGCCCCCGCCCCGCAGCGCTTCATGGGCCGACTCCACGGTTTCCTCTAGGTCCTTGGGATAGTAATTACGCCCCCGGATAATCATCAGTTCCTTGAGGCGACCAGTGACAAACAGCTCGCTGCCATCGAGGAAGCCCAAATCGCCAGTCCGCAAAAAAGGCCCTGCACCAGAGTCCGCCAAGGTGGCGGCAAAGGTCTCGGCGGTAAATTGGGGCCGCTGCCAGTAGCCCCGAGCCAGACTGGCTGAGGCCGCAACCCAGATTTCCCCGACCGTTCCGGCTGGACAGGACTGGCGCGACTGCGGATCAACAATACACAGGGTTTGATCCGGGGCAGATTGACCGCAGCCGACGAGGGTGCGCTGATCAATCGGGTCAGCGGCGGCGATCGCCTGGTTATTTTGCAGGGCGCGATCGCTCACGGTTTTCAACACCGGTCGCGCTGCTCGGGAACTGCCGGTCACCATCAACGTGGTTTCCGCCATCCCATAGCACGGGTAAAACGCCTCTGGTCGAAACCCCTGGGGGGCAAAGGTGGCGGCAAACCGCTCCAAGGTGTCAGCCCGGACCGGCTCGGCCCCGCTAAAGGCCAAGGTCCAGGACTTGAGATCCAAGTCTTGGCGCTGTTCCGGCGTGATCTTTTGAACACAGAGATCATAGGCAAAGTTTGGCGCACCGCTGGTGGTCGCCCCATAACGGGAAATCGCCTGGAGCCACCGCAGCGGCTTCTGCAAGAAGGCCACTGGTGGCATCAGGGTCATCGGTGCCCCCACATATAACGGCTGCAACACCCCACCCACCAAGCCCATGTCATGGTAGGGCGGCAACCAAGACACGCCGCTGCTTTGGGCCGTATCCCCAAAGAATGCATTAATCCGAGCCGAGTTGTGGAGGAGGTTGCCGTGACTAATCATTACCCCCTTCGGAGTCCCGGTCGAGCCGGAGGTGTACTGCAACAGCGCTAAATCATCTTGGGTCAAGGTCGGACGCTGCCAGCGATGGGCCAGGGTCAGATCCATACCATCGGTCGCAAGCCAGTGCAGTCGTTTCAGGTCGGCCTGTTCAGCAAACCGTTTTTCCAGCCCCTTCAAGACGGTGCTGTGGGTCAAGGCCACTTGAGCTTTGGCGTTGTGAATCATGCTCTGCAACCGCTCTAGGGAGCGATTGGGGCGGGGGGGGTAAGCAGGCACGGCGATCGCCCCCGCATACAGGCAACCAAAGAAGGCGGCAATATAGTCCAGACCGGGGGGGTAAAGCAGTAAAACCGGTTTGCCCTGGCACTGCAAGCTGCCGAGCAGCACCGCGATCGCCTGGGCGTTCGTCTCCAAAGCTGCGTAAGACAGGCTGGCTGTAATCGTTTCGCCATCTCCTAACAGTGTGTAAGCCGGGTGATCGTCTCCCGCTGCGGCCCGTAGTGCGAGCAAATCCACCAGGGTAGAGACCTGTTCCAAACCTTGAGAAGACCCCTTATCCATAGATACCGTCCACTGCTTTCAACCTACCCAGCGTTATCGTCCGTGCCCCTGGGTCGTCTGCGGCCATGATGGCCCCAGGATCAACCCCTGCCAGCAAACCAAACCGTCGCGCCGCACCAAACCGGCCTGGAACCCACGCAAGCTTTGATAGATATTACCCCTCTACTGCAATTGTCCTGCGTCTTCCCAGCAGCAGCACCCCATCGGCAGAATAATCTGAGCCCATCCCCTCCACGACTGGCCCCGCGACCCAATACCGCTGCGACCTTGCAGCCATTCTCAGTATGGCTTTTCAGGTTCTGAATTCACCGCTCAGGCTGAGCCGGTCGTATGCCTGTAGGCAGGCGCTGCCTACAGGCAGTGGCTTCCAAGGGAGCAAGCCTGTCCCCCTATGCCCTGCCCACGATCAGCCCAGGGTAAGCGGGAAATCTCCAACAGTGAGAATTGCTGACAGCTCTGCCACTGCTGACCCAGACCGGCATAAGTAAAGCCACTACCCAATCTGCATCGGGTCTAACACTCAATTTGAGCAAAGCAAAAATCCATAGATCCAGAACAAGAATTTACGCCAAACCTTTAACAATACTATACAGATCCACTTTGGTTAAGACCTTGCCAGGAAGCCGGTGTGACCAATCTCCTGTGGGGAAACACAACCCGGTATGCTTGTTGGCATGGTAATCCCACCCCCTAAAGCGGGCTAATGCCCCCTTAAAATGGAACGCTGGGGTATTTTGGCAACCGTTTTGATATGGCAACCACTGAACGCAAACCGATTTTGCTCGACTTTGAAAAACCCTTAGTGGAGCTAGAGGATCGCATCCAGCAGATTCGGGAGCTGGCGGAAGACAATGCGGTGGATGTGTCCGCCCAAATTCACCAGCTTGAATCCCGCGCTGATCAACTGCGTCAAGAGATTTTTACTAGCCTCACCCCCGCCCAGCGCTTGCAGGTGGCCCGTCACCCCCGCCGCCCGAGCACCTTGGATTACATCCAAGCCATGAGTGATGAATGGATCGAACTCCACGGCGATCGCGGCTCCGGCAAAGACGATCAGGCCCTGGTCGGCGGCATTGCCCGATTTAATGGCCGAGCGGTGGTGATGCTGGGCAATCAAAAAGGCCGCGACATGAAAGACAATGTCGCCCGCAACTTTGGCATGGCCTCTCCCGGAGGCTACCGCAAGGCCCTACGGCTTATGCAACATGCCAACCGGTTTGGGATGCCGATTTTCACCTTTATCGATACCCCTGGGGCCTTTCCGGGATACGAGGCGGAAGAAATGGGCCAAGGGGAAGCGATCGCCTACAACCTCAGAGAAATGTTTGCCCTAGAGGTGCCCATTCTCTGTACCGTCATTGGCGAAGGGGGCTCTGGCGGCGCTTTAGGAATCGGGGTCGGGGATTGCCTGATGATGCTAGAGCATTCGGTCTATACGGTCGCCAGCCCTGAAGCCTGTGCGGCCATCCTCTGGAAGGATGCCAGCCGCGCCCCCCAAGCTGCCGAAGCCCTGAAGATTACGGCCTGGGATTTGAAAAACCTCGGCATCTTAGATGTACTCCTTAAAGAGCCCATTGGGGGTGCCCACGCCAACCCCCTCAAGACCACAGAAATTCTGAAAGACGCGCTCCAAGAAAATTTGACCCGCTTACTGGCGCTCGCTCCCCTCGATCTCCGCCAGCAGCGCTACGCAAAATTTCGCCGCATCGGTGTCTTTGCAGAAACCCATACCGTAAGCACCTGATCGCGCTCATCCAACCCAGCGGTTTAACCCAGCTCGTTCGATGTAATGGCTTATATGAAAGCCAAATTCCGCCCTAGCGGGCGGCCACCCAGGGCTCACAATGGCCGTAGGGAGAGGGATTCTGCTACCCTATTTAAGGCAACAGGACTTGCAGCACCGCTCTATTTTTTGAGAAGGTCGCCACAAGAGCGTTACAATTGTTAACATGCTTGCAGGCAGAGAACTTGGATCAGTGCCCCGTGCTGAGCCGGAGCGACTGTCCTAGAGGTCATTTCGATGGGGACGGGTCAGGCTGCTGAGCAACACAAGGTCCAAGACAGCAAATTATTTGATTTATGACTTCTGAAATACGACAGCGGGTCCTGATTACAGGGGCCAGCAGTGGTATCGGACGGGCAACTGCGGTTTTATTTGCCCAGGCCGGTATGGATCTGGTGCTAGTGAGCCGCTCTCAGCCCAAGTTAGACGCTTTAGCTACTGAACTTCAAGGGAAGGGGGTAACCGTCGTTACCCACGCCCTGGATCTAAGCCAGCTTGAGATTCTGCCTCAGCAGCTAGCCGCCCTGATCGCTGAGGTGGGTCCCGTAGATGTGCTCGTCAACAATGCGGGCATGGGCTACACCGGTGCCCTGGGTGCCATGCCCTTGGCCGATTGGCAGCGGGTGATGGATCTGAATTTAACCAGCGTGCTGGCTTGCATTCAGGCGGTTTTGCCGGGGATGCGTCAACAGGGCAAGGGGACCATTCTGAATATCGCTTCGGTGGCGGCCCACAATGCTTTCCCCGATTGGGGGGCCTACAGTGTCAGCAAAGCCGGTCTGGTGACCCTATCCCAGGTTTTGGCCGCAGAAGAGCGCGACCACGGCATCCGCGTCACGGTGGTGTCGCCCGGTGCGGTCAATACCCCCCTGTGGGATACCGACACCGTGCAGTCAGATTTTTCGCGATCGCAGATGTTGACCCCAGAGATTGTGGCCCAAGCCATTCTCAATGCCGCTCAGCTACCGACCAACGCCGTCATTGATGAAATTCGGCTGATGCCCAGTGGCGGGGCGCTCTAAGACCCAGCCAACCCCACGGGCTTAACAACAGTTTTCAGCAGTTTGGAGTTTTCACTAAAGGTTCACTATGACTACCGTGTCTTCCAATGGTACTAACGGTGCCAAATCCACCAGTTTGGCTGCAGATACTTTGATGCCTCAAGAGAATAGTCTATCTGTCAGCAGCGTTCGCCCCGACCGGAACACCAATCAAGGTCACAACTCATCCATCAAGCCCGTCAACGATGAGACTAAAATCGCCATGATGGACGCAGTTCGCACCATGCTGATTTCTGTTGGTGAGGATCCAGACCGAGAAGGATTGCTAAAAACCCCGAAGCGGGTGGCAGAATCCATGCGGTTTTTGACCAGCGGCTATCACCAATCCTTAGATGACTTAGTCAACAACGCCATCTTTGATGAAGGCCACAACGAGATGGTGTTGGTGCGAGATATCAATCTATTTAGCCTCTGTGAACACCACATGCTGCCCTTTATGGGTCGGGCTCACGTCGCCTATATTCCTAACCAAAAGGTGGTGGGCTTAAGCAAGCTGGCCCGGATTGTGGAAATGTACTCCCGCCGTCTCCAGGTGCAGGAGCGCTTGACCCGCCAAGTGGCAGAAGCGGTTCAAACCATCCTAGAGCCTCGGGGCGTGGCCATTGTGGTAGAAGCCAGCCACATGTGTATGTCCATGCGGGGGGTGCAAAAACCCGGTTCTTGGACAGTGACCAGCACCATGCTGGGGGTGTTCCAAGAGGATTCTAAAACTCGGGAGGAGTTCCTCAGCTTGGTGCGCCACCAACCCAGTCTGTTCTAATCCAGGCTCGACTCTAGTCCTAAACCTCATCCAGATTCAGAAGTGGAGTTTTGACGTCTGGCCCAACCTCACCGCCTGCGGCACCTCTCCTAAGCCCTCCGGGCAGGCTTCGCCAAAAGTAAGGAGAGGCTTAAAAAGACTCTGGTTCCTCTCCTTGAGAAGGAGAGGTTAGGTGAGGTTTTCTCGATCAGGCATAACTCCAGTTCTCAACTTAGACGCGGTTTAGTACTCGGCGGCTTAAATAGCCTTAGCATTGAACAAGGGGCTTAAGCCCCTTGCCTTGGGTTTGTAATGGTTGGGTTAATTCCGCCCTTGAGGACTAGGACTATTCCTGAGGGCGGTGCTGAAGGGGCCAGGGAGCTAAAAGCTGGAATTGGTTCCGTGAACTCCGCTCTTGAGTACTAGGTAGGTGGCGTCGCCGCTCGACTGCGGTAGTAAAACAGGGCGGCAATTCCCCCGAGCAACCCTGCTCCCATCACTCCCGCTAGTGGGTTCCCTTGGATGCCGGTAATCCAAGCCGGGACTAACCCGGTTGGGGTGATCAGCTCCCCTACGGTCACCTGGTAGTAGGCCCAGACTAAGCCCCCATGCAAACCCGCTGCATTGGCTAGGGAGGTCCGTACCCGTTGACCATTCGCGCGACCGGTCGGACGGGGGTCCGTCTGGCCCACACTAAAGTCATCCCTAAAAGCCATAGCCCCAGAAATTGGGGCCAGGTTTCGATAATGGCAGATAAAGGCCGAATGTAGTGGGCCAGGGCAAACAAGCCTGCGTTAATCCACAGGGCTAGCGTGGGGGAATAGTCTTGATCTAGCTCGAAGAGTAACCAGCCCCGAAAGATCAGTTCTTCGGCAATGCCCACCAGTAAGGCGATGAGCAGTCCTTCTAGCGCAATGCGACCGTTAAGGGAGTTTGGGGTGAGGTCAGCCCATCTCCAAGCCAGTTGCAGACCGTAAAGTAGCGCAACTCCAGCCGCCCCGATCGCAAATCCACTGGCCCAGGTGCGCCACCACCGCAGCCCTCCCCAAAACCCCAGAATCCGCCAGGGCTGGGTGAGGTGATGCACGTAACGGGTCCAGATCTGGAGCAGAACCGTAAACGCACCGACCAGAGAAACTGGGGCCAAAATAACGGAATGTCCTTCGGGCTGCTGATACTCCCACCAATACAGGGGCAGGGAAAGTGGGGAGGCTAAAACGATCAGTCCCACCCAAAATAAAGTAATCCGCACAGGCGCAGCTTGCCGACGCAGATAGTCCCAAAGCGGTTCCAAAGCGGTTTGTCCTATTCTTCTGGCTCAATGGAACAGGTTAGCCCAAAGTTTTGGAGACCCTCGCAGTAGAACTCAGCATGTTCTAGCGCGCAAACAATCACCACCGCCTTACCCGCCGCGTGGGCCTGCATCATAATATCGACGGCTTGGGGCATGGTCAGGCTAGGAACGACTTTCAACAGGGATTCCACCACATGCTCCATAGAATTGAAGTCATCATTATGGAGAATGACGCGATATCTGGGTGCGGGTTTGCGGAGCGTCGATGCCGCTGGACGCTCAATGGTTTCGACCGCCACAGTCAACTCCTTTTGGGCCAAGCTAATTCCTTCGTAAAGAAGTTTAGCGTAAGTGCCAACCCAGAACTGACCGGATCCCAGGGGTTGCCGTATAAACCACATCCAACTTGAAAACTTGAGTTTTGACCGTAGGGCAAACGACGGGTTGTCATGTCGCCAGGGTTTGAAGTCCTCATTGGCAAAGGCTGTTGCTTTCAGGGCCAAACGCAGTGTTTACAATAAACAGCGTAGGCTGTTCCCAACGGCTCAATCAGGATCTAGGCAGAAGGAGCCGATCGCAGCAATGGTGATACTGTGACCGACAAAGCAGGCATTTCTCCTGCTCAATTTCCAGGTGAATGCAGTCGCCTCAGCCCTAACCAGATCGTCTACCTGGTGCTGGACCAGGTCTGCCTGTACGGGGAGGTGATTCAAGTGGTGGAATCTCGCGATCGCTGCTGGGTTCGACCCTTGGCGATCGTTGATGCCGATTCAGGTGGAGAATCTAACAACACTTGTCATCAAACCCCCCAAGGGCCTGACGTGATTTGGCCTTTGTCTTGGTTTAAGCCAGCCTTGGATACGGATTGGCTGGCGGTGCTGTCTAGGCTCTCACAGGCCCCCAGTTATGACCGCTCTACCGCTAATCAGCGACTGCGACAACTGTGGCAGATCGCAGCCAGCCGCAGTTGAACCTAGCCTGTCATTTAAGCCGGGAAAACCAGTTAGGAAAGGAAGCTAGGAGACAGGAGTCAGAATGCAGTAAGGACAAGGCTCCTAGCTCCTGAATCCTGAATTCTTTCCCCAGGAGCATGTCCCGCCTTGCGGAATACGCCATTCTTAACAAGTTGGAACCAGTTGAATTCGACCGGCATCCATCTCTACCATGAGCAACTCTAGGGCTTCAAAGTCTGTTTCCGGCAGGTGGCCCAGCCGGGTTAACTCTGAGTTGATCGCATTCTCAATCTCAGGCGTAAGCGTGCGTCTCTGGAGCGCCTGTCCAACCAACTTACGAATTCCGCTGGGTACATTCATAATGGGTCGCCGACGATGGTCGGTAGTTAACTGATTACCATTGTGACGAACCCCTAAGTATTTTCCCGTGATCCCGAAAATCCCTCGGCGTGACCTCTCCGTGAGCCCGGTGTGATGCCCGTCACGAGAGGCTTCTAGAGATTGTGACCAGTGTTACCTTACGTGTCTTGGCTTCACAGTAACTTTACATAAGCCGGTCGTTTATTAAAGCCATTGCAAAGCTCTTAGATCTGCTATGGCGATTTTTGGATATCCGGCGTAGGTTCGATGCATCAGTTCACACGGCTGTCAGCGAATTATCGTTAAGCGCTTTGGGAGTGAATGCGGGTATGGCACGTTTTCAACAGGACGTTATGGTTATTCAACCGTCTCTGCCACTATCTACCTCAGCAGGTAAAGATTGGCACAACAACTTATCCGAGCAAGTGATTTCAGGTCGGGCTACAACCCTGATGGTAGACATGAGTCAAGTGCATTGCTTGGACAATGCCGGTCTGGTATCACTCTTGACCGCCCTACGGCTAGCCCACCACCGACAAAAACGGCTGTGTTTGTGCTCTGTGCCCCCTGCTATTCGGATGGTGTTGGAGTTGGCGCAATTGGATCATCTATTTGAAATTGTTGAGCCTTTACCTTTACAACAAGCCGCTTAACTGCGTTTGCTCTATTACTAATAATGGCTTCAATATTGATTTTGCCCCTGTCTATGAACTGTCATAGGCAGGGCATTTTGGTGGCGGGATTGCTGTTGACAGCGCTCAATGGGTGAAGCGCAATCGATGTTTAGAACCATCGGTGGGGGCAGCTAGCCCGCCCGATCAAGATTCACATTGCTCGCCTTTGGGAGGTGGCCTTCAAGCTCAGGGCGATGCTCGGGGGCTAAATTAAAATGGCGAGCGCTATAGTTTGAAAGACAAGCGGGCTGTTTGTCCTACGCTGAAGTACCGTTAAACGCAGGGCAACCCGTTCAGGCAACCTATTGTGGTCACAACGATTGAGTCTCTACTGAAAGCAGATATTGCAAAACCGGCACGGTATTTGGGAAACGAGTTGGGAGCAGTGCATAAGCCCTGGTCCAGTGCCGCTGTGCGCTGGGTGCTGACCTATCCTGAGATTTATGAGGTTGGGGCCTCGAATTTAGGGCATATCATTCTCTACGGTATTTTGAATGCCCAGCCTCGACAACTGTGCGATCGCGCCTACCTCCCCGCCGCCGATCTGGTACAGAAGTTGCGGGACAGCCAAACCCCGCTATTTGCCGTCGAGTCCCGACGGGCTTTAACCGACTTTGATATTTTGGGCTTCAGCCTGTCCTATGAGCTGGGGGCCACCAATATTCTAGAAATGCTCACCCTGGCGGGTATTCCCCTGACTTGGCGCGATCGCGCCTCGGCCCCGAACCCATCGGCTACTGGCACCGCTACATGGCCCTTGGTGTTTGCGGGCGGACAGACCGCTACGTCTAACCCCGAACCCTACGCTGAGTTTTTTGATTTCATCGCCCTAGGGGATGGGGAAGAGTTATTGCCGGAAATTGGCTTGGTGATCGAAGAGGGCAAGGCGACGGGCTTGAGTCGGGAGCAGCTCCTGCTGGATCTGGCTCAAGTGCCAGGGGTCTACGTACCTCAGTTCTACGACATGGCGGACGACGGTTCGGTCCACCCCAATCGGCCTGACGTACCCAAGCGGGTCCTGCGGCGGGTCGCCACCCCCATCCCCCATTACGGCATTGGCCTCGTGCCCTATGTGGAAACGGTGCATGATCGCCTCACCGTCGAGATTCGCCGGGGCTGCACTCGCGGCTGTCGGTTTTGCCAACCGGGGATGTTGACCCGTCCGGCCCGAGATGTGGCCCCAGATGATATTGTCAAAACCATTGAAACCGGCATTCGCGAGACCGGGTACAACGAATTTTCGCTGCTGTCCTTGAGTTGTTCGGATTACTTGGCCCTACCGGCGGTGGGGCTAGAGGTCAAAAACCGCCTCAAAGACGAAAACATCTCCCTGTCGCTACCCAGCCAGCGGGTGGATCGGTTTGATGAGGATATTGCTCACATTGTCGGCGGCACCCGCCAGACCGGGCTGACCTTTGCCCCGGAGGCAGGCACCCAGCGGATGCGAGACATCATTAACAAGGGGCTCACTAACGAGGAGCTGCTGCGGGGGGTTCTTACCGCCTATGAGCAGGGCTGGAACCGGGTCAAGCTCTACTTCATGATTGGTCTGCCGGGGGAGACCGATGTGGACGTACTGGGCATTGCAGAGACGGTGGAGTGGCTGCAACAGCAGTGCCGCCAAAAGGGACGCCGACCCCTGAGCGTCAACCTAACGATTTCTAATTTCACCCCCAAGCCCCACACCCCTTTTCAGTGGCATTCCGTCTCGACATCTGAATTCCTGCGGAAACAAGATCTGCTGCGGCAGGCCCTGAGATCCCTCCGGGGCATCAAAGCCAATTTCACCGATGTGCGGATCTCAGCCATGGAGAACTTTGTAGGACGGGGCGATCGCCGCCTCGCTGCGGTGGTGCTGCGGGCTTGGCAACTGGGAGCCGGGATGGATGCCTGGTGGGAGAACATGGAACAGGCCTTTAACGCCTGGACCCAAGCCATTGAAGAATCGGGCTTGTCCTGGAAATATCGCCAGGTGGAAGCGGGGGAATGGAACGTGATGGACACGACGGGTGATCACGACGCTAGCTTAAATGCCCCCTTACCCTGGGACCATCTCGATACCGGCATCGACAAGCAATGGCTGCAAACCGACTTAAAACGCGCCCTAGAAGCTGCCACCGTCCCCGACTGCTCCTTTGACGGCTGCTCCCACTGCGGGGTCTGTGGCCCTGACTTTGGCCATAACGTGATTGTGCCCCCCCTGCCGATTCCGGTGTTTGAAGGGCACTTTCGCCCCCCCACGGATCGCGTCCAGCGGTTACGGGTCACCCTGGGTAAGCAAGGGGATATGGCGTTATTGGGCCATCTGGATTTCGTCCGACTCTTGGATCGGGCAGTGCGACGAGCGGCGCTACCGATCGCCTTTACCGGCGGCTATCACCCCGGACCGCGCCTTTCCCCCGCCAATGCGCTGCCGTTGGGGGCCACCAGCAGTGGTGAAGTGGTGGACTTTGAACTCACGACGGCTCTGGAACCGGAGGCTTTTCAGCAGCGTCTAGAAGCCCAGTTGCCAGACACCTTACCGATCCACCAAGTTATGGCCGTTCCCCTCAAGGCGAGATCGGCGACCCAATCCTTGGCCAAGGCCACCTATGTGTTGGCCGTTGGCTGCTTAGCGGACGCTGATGCCATGGAGACAGCCCAACCCGATTGGTCCGGTTGGCTGCAAGCGGTGCTGGACAGTGCCGAGATCGTTTGGAAGCACGTCACCAAGTCGGGGAAAAACCAACGGGTCAATTTGCGCGATCGCCTCTTTGCACTCGCCTGTGCCGATGCCAATGCTCAGTCCCATTTGCCCCAGCAGAGCCAACCCAACCCTGAGGGCACGGTGGTGGCCCTGCAGTACACCGGTAGTTGCCGCAATGACGGCACCCTCCTAAAGCCCGCTCAACTGGTTTACATGCTGGAACAGGTGTCTGGCCAGACCCTGACCCTGCTCCATACCCACCGCTCTCACTTGATTTTGAATGATGACCCTGAATCCTGAACGGCCCCATCCAATTCACCCCAGGGTCAATCCTGCCCGCCTGGGTCAGGGGTTGGGTTGGGCTATTTTGGGTTGGGCCGTTTTGGGGATGGACTGATCGCGTTGGGGCCTTGCCAACGCCGTCTCAGCCCCCTCCGGACACCCTAGCCCAAGCGACCGACCAGCAGCCTCCCCCTCATCCGGCTGAAGACATCTTTATTACCCTACTGACCCTGCCTTCGGTCTACGAGATTGGCTTGGGCTACCGCCAAGACGTGGATCGAACTCAGCCCACCGTTCGCCATGATATCCCGGACAATCGTTGGCCAGCCGATGACCCGGCGGGTCCTTTTGAGACGCGCCTGACCCCGCCCAGCCTCTGGTGGAACCGTGATCAGAACACACGTCGTTGGGGGGGATTTCGTCTGGCTGAGAGCTGGGCGGCCTTTCGCAGTGCCTCCACCCAGCTCAATATTATTGATGTCCAGGTGGACGACCAGTTTTGGCGGGCGCTGCACAATCCCACCCAATGGCACTTTGCGCAGCAGTACGCGGTCCTGAATCAGTTTGGGACCACGGCCAGTAGCTATGGCTATCAACTGCGGTTCTATCAGCGGTCTACCCTAGTGGGCATCTACGCCTGCGACTTTTCCACCCTACCCGCGTTTAATCAGCCTGGGATAACGGAGATTCCAGCCGATCGCCTGACGGATTTGGCCTGCTATGCCGATATCGGTCCCTTCGTGATACCCGAGGATGCGCCGCCAATCGACGGGGATCTGTTTTTGCCGCCCTAGTCCGGCTGCGCCAGCCGTCGCCACAGGTCTTGGTAAATGGCCTGACTGTCAGGGGCGAGCGGCAGCAAAAAATCACTGTTCTGACGTTGCTTTAGCGTGGGCAACAGTCGATGGTTGGCTGGGGTTGATTGATCAGGACTTTGGGTCAACAGCAGGGGGGACGCACCGTAGGAAAAGACCTGCAAGGGTTCCGCCACGGCAGGGTCTAACCAATAGGACAGCCACTGCTGATCGAGGGGGGTAAGGGCAGCGGCACGGTCTGGACGCACCCAGACATCGGCGGAGAGCAGGGTACCGGGGTCTGGCACGACTGCCGCCAATTGTCGATAGTTTTCTAAGCGGGGCAGCACATCCGTTGACCAACCCACCGCTAACCAGGTGTCTTCTCGCAGTAGGGGTTGCAGATAGTCGGTGGACCCGTAGGTTTTAACGGGCGATCGCCCGCCCAATCCGCTCTACCAAGGCGGGCAATTGGTCGGGATGGGATGATTCGCCGATTCCCCGAGCCCCTTCAGCATCAGACCCAGCGTCAGTCGCGGATGGCTGGGGAGAGAGACGCGCCCCGCCAGTTCGGGTCGCCAGAGGTCTTGCCAGTGGGTCGGCTCCCAACCCAAGCCTTCAAAGGGGCGACGCGTATATACCAGCACCAGACTGCCCCAGCGATAGGGCATGGCCCAGAGCGGACCGGCTGCATCTAACGAACCCTGGCGATCGCGCTGGAGTAGGGTTTTCCAGGGGGCTGCCAGGGTCTCGGTCACCCCTGGCAGCGCTGGCAAAGGCTGAATCAACCCCTGCTGAATTGCCGCCGTCAGCCAGTAATCCCCGAGGCTCACCCAATCAGCCCTAGGCGCTTCTCGACCAATGATCGGCAGTCGCCATCGGGTCGGATTCGAGGCGGGTTGGTGCCACTGCTGGAGCTGCTGAAACAGCTCGCCAATCTGATCCGCCACTTGGGGCTTTAGACCCGTTGCGGCGGGGAGTTGGTCGCGGAATCCTTGAATTAAGCGGGGCGCAATGGTGCCCTTCAAAAACAGGGCGCGCAGTACCGTCTCCGGGGCGGGTCCGCAGCCCGCTAGGGCCAGGGCTAGGGATCCTGCCAAGAGAGTCCGACGACGAATGGGGGTATCAAAGACTGTCAAGTTAAACTGACCCGTTGTGCCTGTTGACTGCATCCCAACCAGGTGATGCAGACAGGGTGAATGATGCCTCTATGGTGACGCATCCCAGGGACGCATAGCCTGAGCTAGGGAGATCGCCCAATCCCCTTGCAGCCCGTAACAAAGGTTAAGCGGCTGTCTGGGGCTTACCTAAGATACAGCGTTTTTGAAGCGCGTGAGGGACAAAAATAGACCTGTAACCCTTGCTGTCAGGCTATAAGCCATACCTCACCAGGTAAAGAAATGCTGTATGAAGGTTTCAATATTACTCAAATCATGTATTTCTTCCAGCACAAAAACAGAATTCATGATTTTAAAATGAGCAGAAATGATATGCCATTGCCTGAGTCACGATCGAGGGCAATCAATTTGGGGTGGCGTCACAAAAATGTCCCTCAAGATCGCGTTAGCGTCATCAGAGGGTGTTTGAAAAGGGGGTAAGCCAGTCTTGAACAATACTGGAGCCCATCAGTAGGGTGGCTGAAGCCCTAATGCTACCGTCACTTTTCTAGGTAATCCATGTCGCTAAAGGAAGTCCCGAGGGCTTTTCAAACACCCTCTCACGGTGAATGACAATAGCCCTAGATATGAATCTCTCCTGACCCTGAGTTTTCCAGCGTATTTATACTGGAGTTTCTGCCAAAACACTGAAATTATTGGTGGGGGTTGAACAGGGTTTGCCCGCTAAAATCCACCAAAAAGGAGAAGAAAGTGCAGCATCATAAATTTTATAACTTCGACCGAGAGGTTCATTTTCAATCTCCGATTCAAGGAAAAATACTGAGCAACTTGATGACGCCACCCCCTGGGCTGGGAAGATCGCGCCACCGGCCATCAATCCTCTCCGTAAAAACCGTTATGAGGCCCACCCAGCTTCTCTAGTCTCGGGTTCGAGGGCCGCTTTCTGCTGGCCTGATACGACTTTGGTCATCCTTTTCAGGGTTTATTGGTTTTCCGTTTAGGGCATTCTAAAAACAAGACCAACTTAATTACCTCCCCTCCCGACTGCCATGAAGCAGAGTATGATTCCTCCAGTTGCAGATGATTTACAAGCCTGGCAGTCGCCTCGATCCCTGGCAGGTTCCCCTACCCAATCGGCTAGTTACCCTATGGATACCACGATGGGCACTGTGTCCACACCATCAACTTCAAGCTTGCTGACCCCCGAAGCACTGGCCGTTTTTGAAGAAGCCACCCAAATGGTGTCCCGCTTCTTGAACATGCCGATTTGTATATTGGGCTTGGTGAATGCGGATTTACTCCAGTTTCAATCGGCAGTGGGGTTATCGCATTTGGGATTTATGAATCCCCTGGCCCGCAGTCGCCAGATTGCCATGGCCGATCCGTTAATCAGTCTAGTTTGGCAGCAACGACAGCCCCTAGTGCTGCCTGACGCCTCAGCCGATGGACATAGCAGCCCCTCAGCGTTGATTCAAGAGTACGGTGTTCAAGCCTATGTTGGGGTTCCTTTGGTGACCACCCAAGGTCAATCCCTGGGCCTACTAATCGCCATGGATACCGCCCCCCGCACCTTCTCGGCGGATACGATCGCGTTTATGGAAATGGCCGCCCGCTGGAGCATCAGCGAATATGAACGCCACAGCGTTGTCCAGCCTGCCGTTGCCCCTGCCCCTCAGCCCCCCTCGTCGGTCGCTTCTCTGGATGGGGTCCGGCTGAGTTTGATCGGTCAACTCACCGAAGAACTCCGCAATCCCCTCACCTCAATTGCGGGGATGGCGGGGATGTTGAGCCGCGAGATCTATGGTCCTCTCACCCCCAAGCAGCAGGAATATACAGAGATTGTTCACCAAAGCAGCCAGCAGCTTCTGGAAATGGTGAATGAAATCATTGACTTAGGGGCATTCCACGCCCCTGGACAAGCCTTGACGGCCACTTCAGTCGATGTGGAAATGCTGGGGCAGCAAGTCCTGAGTTCGTTAACGGCGCTGGCGAAGCACAACAACAAAACCCTCGCCCTTACTGTCGAACCGGGCTCACGGCTGTGGAACTTAGACAAAACGGTCTTTAAGCAGGTGCTCTATCACCTGATTTTCTGCGTCATCAATGGGGCCGGAGAAGGCGGCACGGTGAAAATCCATGCCTCTCGCCAAAGTCAAGCTCTGAAGCTGGCGGTGTGGCTTTCCCATCCTTGGTTGGGGGAAGGGTTGCCCGGTGCGGTTAGCACCTTAGCGCCTCACTTGACGCAGAACCCGATGACTAGCCATCCGGCAGTCGCCAACGAGGTTGAACCCAACGCGAAAAATAGTGACGCTCGGGAAGTCTTGGCCTTACTCTTCAGCCGCCATTTAGTCGCGGCCCATGGCGGTACCCTCACTCTACAGGGCAATGAAGAAGCCGGATACCGCCTGATCGTGGTGCTCCCCACCCTCAAAGACCCCAGCGCTGATGCATTCGCCGGAAATTGAGTCATCAGGCCACCCTCAGGAATCAGGATTTAATCACGCCATAATGCTTGCGCCCCTGGTTGACTGACAAAAGCGTTCCCTCACCCCA
>JAAUQE010000239.1 GCA_012032425.1 Leptolyngbya sp. RL_3_1
TCAGTCGTTATTAAAACTATAAGGGACCAGCCGCGATGATCAAAGGTTGGGCTCGGGGCGCGATCGCGCTCAGACTACCGACCCGCAACCGGGTCCATAGTTGACAATAATTGCCAAGTTCTGCCTCAGCGGTCAGATTCCACTCTGGCCACCAGAAAGCCGAAATTCTTTTCCAGAAGTATTTATGTCCAGATTTCACTGGCAACAGCATCGCAAGAATGGCCGATTAAGCGCAAGCAGCTTGTTGACATCTGCTCTCAACAAAGTAGAATAGGTTTAACTGAAACACACGGGCTGATCTGCGGTCTGTGTTCTCCTCTCAGCAAATGATGTTAGGGTGGCCCGCAAGGTCACCCTATTTTTATTCAAGGGTGTTTTTGGAGTGCCATCGCCGACACCGTTATGACCCAATCCCGGCACCCAGGCAGCGGCGAGGGGGCGATCGCTTGGGCCTTGCTGGCCCCAGCCTTGGCGCTCTTAAGCGTCTTTGTTTTTGGCCCCATTCTTTATCTGTTGGTTTTGAGCTTCACCACCGGCAGCTTTACCCGTGCTGGGTTGCAGTGGCAGGGTTGGCAAAACTATCAGCGCCTGCTGCTCGACCCGGATGTGGGGCAAGTGCTGTGGAACACCCTCTATTTCACCGTCGCCACTGTCATCCCTAGCCTGGTGATTCCCTTAGGATTGGCGGTGCTGCTGAATCAATCCCTCCGCTGGCGAGGATTGCTGCGGACGGCCTATTTTATTCCGTCGGTGACTTCCTTGGTGGCGGTCGGCCTGGGGTTTCGCTGGCTGTTTCAGACCGATGGCCCCATGAATGGGGTGCTGGCCATTTTGGGGATCACCCCCATCCCTTGGCTGAGCAGCACAATCTGGGCCATGCCTGTTTTGATTGGGCTGAGCGTGTGGAAGCAACTGGGATTCAATCTGGTGGTGTTCTTGGCGGGCTTGCAGGCAATCCCCCGCAGTCGCTATGAGGCAGCGGCCCTAGATGGGGCCGGTCCCTGGGCGCAGTTGTGGCACATTACGCTGCCCGGTCTGCGGCCAACGCTGATTTTTGCCCTAGTGACTACGGGTATTTTTACCCTGCGCAGCTTTGAGCAGGTGTATGTGATTACGGGCGGTGGCCCCCTCAACAGCACCAATGTCTTGGTGTACTACATCTACCAGCAAGCCTTTGCTCAATTTGATTTTGGCTACGCTGCCGCTGCCGCGATCGTGCTGATGGGGCTGGCCTTAGTCCTGGTGTTTTTGCAATTGCGCCTGGGGGGCGAGGGTGACGACTAATCCCCCTAAGCCCAGGGCGACCATAATCCCCAACGCAACTGGGGGAATCTCGGCGTAGTGCAGATCCTGTTTGGGACCCTGACTAATGTTGACGTAGTCAATGCCGGTGGCCGTGACCGGGATGATCAAAATGTCTTGGTGACCGTCCTGGGTGATTTCCACCCGCCAGTCCCCCGCTAGGGCTTCGTCGGGCTCAAATACAAATTGGCCTGCATCGTCAGTGTTGGTCTCTGACCAAGGGGTCTCAGCATCATTGGGGGCATAGATCACCACGTCGCCTCGGCCATGGGCTCACCACTGCTGTAGCTGGCGGTCAATACCAAATCCGCAGAAAATAAATCAACGAAGTAATCTGTCTGGGAGGCATGGCCCCAAGCGACGGAGGCCGTACTCAAGGCGGCGGTAATACCGAAAAGACAGCCCAAAAGTGGTTTGTGCATGGTCTTGATCTCCTGAATGAACCGGGACGTAATTTGTGACGCGGGGTATTGAGAAGGACACAGAGGCGCACTCCCCTTCGGCGGGATTTTAGCATAGGCGTCGGTGAAGCTCCGTTACAGCCCTGCTAGGATCGAAGAGTCATTTTTGCCGTTTGCCGAATGCCATGCAGATTTATCTGGACTACAGCGCCACTACCCCGCCACGTCCAGAGGCGATCGCGGCCATGCAGGCGACCCTAGGACAGCATTGGGGTAACCCGGCTAGCCTGCACCACTGGGGCAATCGCGCCGCCACGGTCTTGGAGCAGGCCAGGGCTCAAGTCGCTGCTTTGATCAATGCCCCCATGGATGCCATCGTGTTTACGGCGGGCGGCACCGAAGCCGACAATTTGGCCATTCTCGGAGTCGCTCAGAACTATCACCGTCCGAAGCACATCATTATTTCTAGCGTCGAGCATTCGGCGATCGCCGAACCGGTGCGGCGCTTGGCCGATCAAGGTTGGGCGGTGACGCGACTGCCGGTGGATCAGGCGGGCCGGGTCAATCCCCAAGACCTACAGGCCGCGCTCACAGCAGAGACAGTCTTGGTTTCCGTGATTTACGGCCAGAGTGAGGTCGGCACCCTGCAACCGATTGTGGAGTTGGGGGCGATCGCCCAAGACCACGGGGCCTGGTTCCATACCGATGCAGTGCAAGTGGCGGGGCGGTTGCTCCTGGACATGGAAGCCCTGCCGGTGGATCTGCTTTCCCTCTCCAGCCATAAGCTCTATGGCCCCCAGGGAGCGGGGGCTCTATATATTCGACCCGGTTGCGCGCTGATGCCGCTCCTGGGGGGAGGCGGTCAGGAATTTGGGCTGCGCTCCGGGACCCCGGCCCTGCCCGCCATTGCCGGGTTTGGGGTGGCGGCGGAGCTGGCCGGTCAAGAGCTCCCCACCGAAACCCTAAGGTTGATTCAACTGCGCGATCGCCTGTTTCACCACTTGGCAGATTATGCCGGATTGACGGTGACGGGGGATCGCCGCCAGCGCCTGCCCCACCACGTCAGCTTTTGCCTCACCACCGCCGATGGCGAAACCGTTAGCGGTAAAACCCTGGTGCGGCAGATGAATCTGGCGGGAATTGGCATCAGTGCTGGCTCGGCCTGCCACAGTGGTAAGCTAAGTCCCAGCCCAATTTTGAAAGCCATGGGGTATGGCGATCGCGCCGCCAAATGCGGGATTCGGCTCACCCTGGGCCGCCAAACCACCCCAGATGATGTTGATTGGGCGGCTCTGGCGCTGCGTCAAGTGCTAGAGCGCACCCTCCCCCAACCTGTCCACGGTCTAAAGATTTGCCCCATGACTCGACGTGCCTCTGTCAGATGTAACTTCAGATGTCACGGCTGATGTTCCTAGCTCGGCAGTGCCTCGGAGCCTCGAAGCCGCGATCGCCCAGGCCAAAACGGCGACCGCCGCCGCCCTATCCGCAGGGGTCCCTCGGATTCTGGTAGAAATTTGCATTCCAGAACTCAAAATCATGCCCGTGGCCCAGCAATTTTATCCGCTGTTAGAGGAAATGGGGCTGCAGTTTAAGGTCTATTTTCCCGACGCTGGGGCCGCTGCCCTGGCCAAACGCGATTGGGGCAACCCGGACTTTAGCATTCGCGGCATTAATGAGGCCAAGGGCCGGATTGAGCCCGATGATGACGCTTTTTTGATCATTGAGCCCTCTGCGGTAGAAGTCACCGAGGTGGAAGCGTTTTGCAATGAGGCGATGGGCAAATCTGTGGTGATGCTCAACCCTCAGCTCGAAGATATTGCCATTGTCGGGATTGGCTATACGGCCCGACAACTGCGAGAGCGCTTTGTCAGCACCTTAGAGTCTGGCTATTACCTGAAACCCCTAGACGGGGCCACCCTACTGCGCTGTTACCCCGGCCCATGGCAGGTCTGGGCAGAAACCAGCGATGACGACTATGAGCTGATGGCGGAATTTCCCAGCAAACCGTCTGGGGAAGCGATCGCTAAACTGTTCGAAGCGGAGGGAAATGAGGCAAACACCCCTGAGGGTGCGCCCAGTAAACCTCGCAAGCCAGGATTCTTTGGAGAATTACAGCAATTCTTGCGGGCGCTAAGCCAGTAGTTTCTAGGGGCGAAACAGCTCTACTCAGGCGCGACCGGTGACCCTTGAGATGCAGGCGACGGGCAGTCCGAATTATTTTCGGTGCCATCAGGCATGATCGTGCGACAGAGGGTTGCCGTTTCTAAATCGACGCTAACCACATTGGCATTCAGCAGGATCGCGTCTGTAAAGTCGGTGCCTTGCACAATGGTCCGCACCAGACGGGCATTGACGAGGTTGACCCCCTGGAGGTTGGCCTCAGACAGGTCGGCGCGAATCAAGTTGGCGCTGTACAGATCACTGCCGCTCAGATCCGCCCCCGTGAGCACCGCATTGCCTAGGGTGGCTCGGACCAAAACGGCATTGGACAGTTGAGCTGCGGTTAAAATCGCCCCCTGGAAGTTGCTTTCATTGGCAATAATGCCGGTCAAGTTCGCCCCGGTCAGGTTGCTTTCAATGAACTGGGCTTGGGTTAATCGCGCCCCCGTCAAATTAGTTCCCTGGGCGGAACTTTCGCTGGCATCAACATTACTTAAACGCGCTTGGCTGAGGTCAGCCCCATCGAGCTGGGTCCAGCGGAGATCCGCCCGAAAAAAGCCACCTCCCGGAGGTCGGCATTGCGTAAATCGGCCCGCTGTAGGTCCACGTCTGACAGGTCCAACCCCTGCAAGATGGCTGCCTGGAGATCACAGCCCGTGCATCGCCGGGTAATCAGGAGTTCTTGAACTGGGGTAAAACCTTGGGCTAACCCTGGGCGGGGCGGCATTAAGATCACTCCCGCCGATCGCGATGATCGTCTGCCACCAGCGGGGCGAACGAGTGCGGTCTGTGATGGTCTCTCTCTTGATATGTCACTGATATGTCACATCCTCTCCCGATGACCTAGTGGTCTGTCAGCTTTGTTGCTGTGGGTTGGTAGCCTTTGTCTCAGCAACCCACAGTGATTGCCGTAGCTCCTGTCCGGGCTTCGACTCCGCTCAGCCCTCTACCCGCTCAGCCCTCTACCCGCTCAGCCCTCTACATTTACTACATTTAGAAGCCAGCTTGACGCTGCACTAGGACTCGACGGCGGAATTCACATGACCATTCCAGTTTCCAGCACCCCTGCTCTCAGCAAGAGTGTAATCCTTGAGCGATCCGGTAGTTCCCTATGATATCGGCCAGCGGTACCGCTTGACTGAGCCGATCACCCCATTCCCAGCCTGCTGCTCCCAGGCTCTCCCTGGGGTTTTTGAGAAACGCCGTGCAGGGATTGAAAATGCTTCTACAATGACAAGAACTTTCACCCCTGGCTCATCGTGAGTTCAATCTGGGGTGGCTGAGATGTCATCCGCTGTCATCTTGCAACTGGGTTCAATGCTGCCGCATTAGCCCCCATGATGGCATTAGATCCGCAGCGATCGCATTTTATGGCCCGTTCTTCTCCCCCCCTGATCACTGGTCTGACGGCTCCCCGGCCAAAGCGTTGGCGCATTCCCTGGGGCTGGGCTTGGCCGGTGTTTTGGAGCAGCCTCATGGTCGGCTCTGGGGTCGTTGGGATCTGGGCTTTGGCCTGGTTGACCCGGATTCCCCCCCTGCCTGACTGTCAAGAAATTAACCGCTTTAGCTCTGACAATGAACGCTTGATCTGCGCCGAAACCCAAATGCAGTCTGCCAGTGCCCAGGAGTTAGCCAATGCCATTGAGCTGACGGCAGGCTGGCCCGAGGCCCATCCCCTTTATCAAGACGCCTTTCCGATCCTGACCACGGCGTCGCAACGGCTCTTGCAAAGGCCAGCCAAGCGGCCCACCGAGGCGATTTAACCTCAGCCGTAAAGTGGGCACAGACCATTCCTTTAGACACGCCTTTGCGTCAAGAAGCCCAGGCGGCAATTTGGAACTGGCAAAAGGAGTGGGAGGCCGGGGAGGCGATCGCGGTCAAGGTGGAGCAGCAGATCACGGCCCGCAACTGGGATGCCGCCACCCAAACCCTGCAAGAATTGAAAAGCTTAGACAGTGATTACTGGCTTTCAATCCGGTTTGGGGAGTTACAGGAGAGCACCATTCGGGAGCAACGGGCTTGGTCACAAATTGAGCAAG
>JAAUQE010000240.1 GCA_012032425.1 Leptolyngbya sp. RL_3_1
GGAGTTGCGGCAAGGCCCAGTCAGCGCACCTCGCATAGCAGTCGCCAGTCTGATCAAGGCAAGACTGCGAGCCACTTTGCTTGTGGGCTGCAAAACAGGACGATCCGAGGTGTCTTAAGCGATTAACCCAACGCTGCGCTGTGGTTCAGCCCTGGAAGAAACCTCAGGTAATCTGAGAGTGCTGCTTTGAGAATCAAGGCCGAGTTTCCATTGGTGCTATTTAGCCTGGTCTTAAGCGTGGTTCGGGTGAACTGGTCAGCTCATTGGTGAAGGCAATAGACCTATCCCGTTTAGAAGACTAGCCGATTCCAGTCACCCGCTCAAAGCAGCTTTGGGTAAACGATAAGGGAGGACAAAGGGATGGATAAATCGTCAAGGCGAACCAACAAAACGCGTGCCCGTTCTGAATCTAGTCAGCGAACGGAGCCCTTAGCGCCTATCCATCCCCATGCCGCCGGGATTGACTTAGGGGCCGATGCGCATTGGGTCAGTGTTCCTGTGGGGCGTGATACGGAGCCGGTGCGACGATTTAGCTGCTTTACCCCCGACTTGTTAGCGATGGCCGAGTGGTTGAGACAGTGCGGGGTGAGCACCGTGGCGATGGAGGCGACTGGAGTGTACTGGATTCCGGTGTTTCAAGTGTTAGAGACCGCTGGGTTTGAGGTCAAGCTGGTCAATCCGCATCACGTTAAAACCGTTCCCGGTCGCAAAAGTGATGTCCTAGATTGCCAGTGGCTGCAAAAGCTACACAGCTATGGCTTACTATCAGGCTCGTTCCGACCCGAGGATCAAGTCTGCGTTCTGCGCAGCTATCTTCGACAACGAGAGAGCCTGATTCAAAACCGTTGTGCTCATGTACAACGGATGGCTAAAGCCCTGACTCAAATGAATATCCAGTTACATCGGGTGATTAGTGACCTCACCGGGGTAACAGGCTTGGCCATCCTGCGAGCAATTGTGGCCGGTGAACGAGACCCCCATAAGCTGGTTGCCTTAAAGCATCCCCGGGTAAAAAGTACCGATGAGCAGGTGGTGGCGGCGCTCACTGGGGACTATCGAGCCGAGCATGTCTTTGTCCTGTCTCAAGAACTCGCCCTCTATGACGTGTATCAAGCTCAAATCACCGCCTGTGAGCACCAGATTCAACAGTGTTTAGCGTCTTTTGCTGATAAACAGCCTGAGGAGCACCCCTCGCCCACCCAAACTCCGGAGCCCTCCTCCGCTCAGAGGCCTCAAGGCGACCTCCGCTCAGAACTGCTTCGCATCAGTGGTATTGACTTTACTCGCATTGATGGTTTGGCAGTACTCACGGTACAAACCATCCTGTCCGAGGTCGGCCTTGACCCAACTCGCTTTCCCAGCGTCAAGCACTTCGCCTCCTGGTTGGGATTATGCCCGGGCAACCACGTCACTGGGGGAAAGGCCAAGCGTACCCATACGCGCAAAGTCGTTAACCGAGCGGCTACCGCCTTCCGGCTTGCTGCTCAAAGTGTGGGCCGAACGCAAACTGCCTTGGGTGCCTTTTATCGCCGCATGCGCGCTCGGCTCGGTGCCCCTAAAGCCATTACCGCCACGGCCCATAAAATTGCTCGCATGTTCTACCGGATGTGGACTTCAGGGGGCAACTATCAAGATCCCGGTGCCGATTATTATGAGCAACGCTATCAACAACGGCTGCTGGATAACCTTAAAAAGAAGGCTGCTTCGCTCGGCTTTAACCTCGTGGAACAGGTCACCCCACAAGAGGTTTCTTAGAAGCAAAGTGGCCAGCGCTATAGTGCCTGCTGAAGGTAGATATCAACGACGCAGTTAGGACAGCACCCACTGCACCAGGGTGCGGACCCCAAACCCAGTGCCCCCAGGGCTGTTGTAGCCGTTTTCCTTCTCGGTCCAGACTGTACCGGCAATATCTAGGTGCGCCCAGGGCACCGACTGGATAAACTGCTTCAGAAAGAGGGCGGCGGTAATTGCGCCGCCAAAGCGGGGGCCGGTGTTTTTCATGTCCGCCACGATGGACTTGAGGCCGTCAAAGTATTTGTCTTCGAGGGGCATTTGCCAGTACTTTTCCCCGGCGGTTTGGGCGGCCTGCTGGAGATCTTTGGCCAGGGTATCGTCCGTGCTCCAGAGCCCCGCGATATTGTCCCCGAGGGCGACGATGCAGGCCCCAGTGAGGGTGGCCAGATCGACGATCGCATCCACCCCCAGCTTTTCGGCAAACACCAGAGCGTCGGCCAGGGTGAGACGGCCTTCGGCATCGGTGTTGTTGACCTCAATGGTCTTACCGTTGGAAGCGGTCAAGATATCGCCAGGACGCATGGCCCGCCCGCTGATCATGTTTTCGGCGGCGGCGCTAATAAAGTGAACCTCCACATCGGGCTTGAGTTGGGCGATCGCCTTCGCAGCCCCCAGGGTGGCGGCAGCTCCCCCCATGTCAAACTTCATCATTTCAATCATGCTGCCCGCCCCGGCCTTGATGTTGAGACCCCCGGAGTCAAAGGTAAGACCCTTGCCGACAATGGCCAGCTTGCGGCGGGGGGTGCCGCTGGGGCGATAGGTGAGGTGAATAAACTTGGGGGGCAGGTCCGAGGCTTTGGCGACCCCAAGGAAAGCCCCCATGCCCAAAGCTTCACAGGCATCTTGCTCCAGAATTTCTAGCTCCAAGCCATGGTCGGTGCGATCGCTTGGGCGGTATCGGCTAGGGCCTGGGGGTGAACCACGTTAGCCGGAGCGGCCACCAGTTCACGGGCCAAGATCACCCCGTCACAAATCTGTTGGCCCCGCGCTAGGGCCGCATCTTGACCGGGCAATCCCAAAATATCGATGCCCTCGACCGCCACCACCTTGTCGTCGGTTTCAGACTTGAAGCGGGTGTCGTCTGCCAGGGCTAAAATCACCCCTTCGGCTTGGGCCTGGGCGGCGACCTCAGCGGCGATTGCCCCCCCGCCATTACCGAGGGAAAGGCCGAGGGTCTTGGCTTTTTCGCGCTTCGCCAACCGGGCCGCACTGGCGGCGGCGCGACGCAGCCCATCCACGGTTAGCTCGCTCAACTCCCCCAGCCCCACCAGGGCTAATTTGCGAATCGGTCCGGTTTTACCGACGCGAATCACGGCGGTGGTGCCAGACTTGCCGGTGAACTCGGCTTCGTCAATCAGGTCTTGGAGCAATCCTGACAACTGCTGATCGAGGCTGGTTAACTCCCCTGAAAGGGGCACATCGGCTGTCGAGAGACCCACCGCTAAACAATCTCCGGTCCAGCCGAGGCGCGATTGGGTCGATGCTTGAAGATCCATGAAAATCTGAATGCTATTGCAGTGGTGAAAGATAGTTGAAATTATGTACCCTGAACCAATTTTGATCACAGCTTGTACGGTTCTGCAATTGCGGATCCCTAGGGCGGCTCTCACCACTAACTGGGCTGGGTTCAGCTGAGATTGAGTTAAGTCTGCTAAAACAGCTAGAGGATGTTGCAAGGGTCGAAGCTAGGTCACCATGGGAAAGCCTTTACAAAAAAAGCCCTTACAAAAAAGGGTGCTTTGGATTGCGATCGCGCAGTCAGCACGGTTAGCGTTGGCACGGTGCTGGCACTCGCCCATGGGGCTGGTTGGCTGCCGCGATCGCAGTCCACGACCGCCAATTCAGACGAAGCCTCCACAGACTGGGCCGCAGAAGAGCACCCTGAGGCTTCTCCTGTGTTGGCCTTGGCGCTCCAACCGCCAGATAAGCGGGCCGCTGCCCTAGAAGACATCGCCACCGCCCGCCCGTCTGACGAGCAGCCCCGCGCCCGTTATTTACGGGCTGTCGATTTAATTGAGCAGGGCAGCGGGGGCCAAGCCCTGCCCCTGCTCGAAAATTTAGAACAAGACTATCCGCTGCTGGCCCCCCAGGTTTTAGTCAAGCGGGGCCAAGCCCTGAACGCCTCGGGACAGTCAGATGCTGCCCGTCAGACTTGGCAAGCGGCAGTTGACACCCACGGGGACAGCGTTGCCGCTGGGGAAGCCCTCTACCAGCTCGGCCTACAGGATCCCCAGTATTGGGACCAACTCCTCGCCACCCTGCCCGCCCACCCCCGCGCTGTGGAGGTGGCCTACAACCGCTTGGTCAACGCCCCCGATCGCCCCGATGCCAAAGCCATGGGATTAATCCTGGCCCGCCACGGCATTAAGCACCCGGAGCTGCTGGCCCAGCTCGATTTACTCGTGGAGCGGTATGGCGCGCAGCTCACCCCCGAGGACTGGCAGGACGTGGGCTTTGCCTATTGGGAGCGGCAAATTTACGGGGCCGCAGGCAAGGCGTACAGCCAAGCCCCGGCCACCCCCACCAATCGCTATCGGGCGGCGCGAGGCACCCAGATCGCCGAGAACCGCACCGTGGCGATCGCCCGCTACGAGCAACTGATCACCGAATTCCCTGAAGCCCCTGAAACTGCTGAGGGGATGTTGAAACTGGCGAACTTAGTGGATGATGCTACTGCCCTAGCCCTGCTGGATCAGCGATCGCCCGCTTCCCTGACCGCGCCGGAGAAGCCCTCTCGCTCAAGGCCAGCATTTTGACCGCCCTGGGCAGCGGGGAGTCGGCGCAACAGGCCACCCAATCGATCCTCACCCAGTACAGCGATTCCGAGGCCGCTGCCCAGTTGCGGCTGCGCTATGCCCACGGCGCGGCTGAGTCTGGCAATTGGTCGGGGGCGGTGCAGTGGGCGCAGCAATTACTCAAGGAAAATCCCGATAGTGACGAAGCCCCCGAGGCCGGATTCTGGGCTGGGAAATGGCAAATTCGGGCGGGGCAAAATGAGGCCGCCCAAGCCAGCTTTCAGCAGGTGGTCAAAGCCTATCCCGAGAGCTACTATGCCTGGCGTTCTGCCGTCTACCTGGGCTGGGATGTGGGGGATTTTGAAACGGTGCGATCGCGCCAGCCAGAAGTACGCCTGCCCAGCCAACGCACCCCCTTACCTGCTGGATCAGAGGCCCTGCAAGAGCTGTATCGCCTCGGCAGGACCGCGATGCCTGGACCCTCTGGCAGGTGGAATTCACCAATCGCCAAGATCCCACCGTCGAAGAACAGTTCACCGACGGGGTGATGCGCGTCGGCGTGGGGGACAATCTCGACGGCATTTACATGATTTCGAGTCTGGCTTGGCGAGACCAGCCCGAGGAAAAGGCCGTTTACAACAGCCTCCGTAACCATCCGGCCTACGGCCAGACCCTGTACCCTTTTCCCTACGCGCCCTTAGTTGCCCAGTGGTCGGCCCAGCGCCAGCTTAACCCGCTGCTGGTGATGGCCCTGATTCGCCAGGAATCTCGCTTTCAGCCCAAGATCCGCTCTGTGGTCGGGGCCACCGGTTTGATGCAAGTCATGCCCGATACCGCTGATTGGATCCAGGGCCAAACGGACATTACCATCGACAGCCTCGAAGACCCAGAAGACAACATTAATCTCGGCACCTGGTATCTCGACTATACCCACCGGGAATACGACAACCACTCGCTCTATGCCGTGGCCAGCTACAATGCCGGTCCCGGTAACGTGGCCGACTGGATCGATCGCCGCAACTATGCCGATGTCGATGAATTTGTGCATCGCATTCCCTTTAATGAAACCCGAGGCTACGTGAGGGCGGTCTTTGGCGGCTATTGGAATTATTTGCGGCTTTACAATCCAGAAATTGCCCAGCGTCTCGCCCAGCTCTAGTACTCGATGGCGGAATTAACGTGACTAAGTAGGTAGGCGCAATTATTTGTGAAACGTCGTCGCTTCACAAAGCGTGTAACCCTTGCTGTCCAAGGATTCTGCGTTGGAAGCCATCTTATATTTAATCCAGCCCACCTACTTATTCCAGTTTCTAGCCCCTTGCCCCTTCTGCTCCCCTTGCCCCTTCTGCTCCCCTTCGCCCTTCTGCTCCC
>JAAUQE010000241.1 GCA_012032425.1 Leptolyngbya sp. RL_3_1
CCTCTTTTCCCTCTCCCACGGGGAGAGGGAAAAGAGGGTGTGCTCGGCTCCCCTCGCCCGCCGGGAGAGGGGTTGGGGGTGAGGGCGAACAACTTTTGTCAGTCAACCAGGTTATCAGCAGTGCTTTATCCTAGCGGCGGCTTTGGAGGACGCTGAGCCCAATAGTGATGGCCACGCCAGAGGTGCTGTGCATTGACTCGATATTTCATTCTGACTCTGGGCTTGTTTTTGGGCTTGCTGTTGGGCCTCTGGCTGTGGTTAGTCAGTGCCAACCCAGCTCCCGTTCTACAACCCTTCTCTGTGGCGATCGCCCCTAGCCAATTCCTCACGGGTCGCCTCTACCTGCCCGCCGACACCACGGCTCCCGTCCCAGCGCTGCTGCTCTGCCACGGGGTCAACTCCAGCAAAGACACCCTCGCGCCCCTGGCTCAAGCCCTAGCCCGTCGCCAGATCGCCGCCGTGGTGTTTGACTTTGGCGGTTATGGTCAGTCCTATCGCCGCCCTAATGACCTGAGTGCCAACCAGCAAGACGCCAACGCCGTATTGCAATGGATGCGTCAACATCCGCAAATCGGTGCGCTGGGGGTTGGCGGCCACTCGATGGGAGGCATCACTGCTCTGGAACTGGCTAAAAGTAACCCAGCGTTACGAACGACGATCCTGCTCAGTATTATTGGCCCCGCTACCCCCACCCTGCCCCATAACCTTGGGTGGGCAGTGGCGTTTACGAAGAGCTGAACCCGGTCGGGCAAATGCGAGATTTGTTCACTTCGGCAGTGGCAGGGGAGGTTGTCCCGTTCACCACCGTCGGGGACTTTGCCGCTGGCACCGCCCGTCGTCTGGTCTTTTCCCCCAGCGTCGATCACGCCGCTGCCCCCTATGATCCTGTTCTACAGCGCGAAATTATTGCCTGGGCGGAGCAGTCCTTTGGGTTGCCGACGACGGATCAACCGCTGCGGACCCAACGGCAATTACTGGGTCAGGTATTGGCTGTGGGGAGCGCTGTGGGTTGGGCGATCGCCCTTTACAAGGCCCTATTGCCTAGCCTTTGGGTGCGGGCGAGTCTGGGGTTTGCCTGCCTAGTGCTGCTGGGGTTGCCGGTCGCCTGGGGCGCTGGGGTCAGTTTGGCCGGAGTGATGACGTTGCTGGTGGGTGATTATGGCGATCGCCTCAGTCCAGCCCAAAAGTCCCCAGTCCTGCGGTTGCTCTTGTACGGCGGATTGCTCTCTGGGTTGGGGCTGCTGGCAATCACGGCAAATGCCGCATTGACCGGCTCCCTAGGGCTGATGCCTAGGGCAATTTTAGGACTACCGATGTTGGCTAAAACCCTGGTGGTGGGGCTCCTCTACGATCGCTTTCACATGGTGCGATATGGCCTTGCATCCCCAGTCGGCATAGGGCTGGTGGTGAGTTTAGTGGCAATTGAAGGGTCTAAACCGGGTTGGGTGCTGATGCATCTGGGCTACCTGACCAATCGAATCATTAACGCTATACGCCAGCCCATACAGTGTCAGCCGCCCGCTAGCCGCTCATTACTGCTGTTGCTGGTATTGCTGATGGTTTTGCTTGGCCTCCTGTGGCAACACAGGCAATCGGGGCTGCTGAGTTGGGAGGCGGGACGCTTCGCCCTGAGGCTGCTGGGGATGTTTCTGGTCCTGCCAGGGCTGATTGCGATCGGCGTGATTCGCTCGCCTGTGTTTCAGCGTTGGGAAAACCGGTTGAGATCACCCTAGCCGACCGCACAACACCATGGGCTTCAGCACGTGATCACCGATGCCGGGTCAATATAGCGCTGGCCACTGTGCTTAAGACACCCCGGATCACCCTGTTCTGTGGCGCACAAGCAAAGTGGCTTGCAGTCTTATCCTAACCGGACTGGCGACTGCTAAGTAGGTGGGCTGGATTAAATATAAGATGGCTGCCAAGGCAAAGTCCTTGAACAGCAAGGGTTACGCGCTTTGTGAAGCAAGAGCGTTTCACAAATAATTGTGCCCATCTACTTACACGCTTTTGATCGGCATCACCCTGGTTGCCGCGCAATTCCTGGGGCGACTTATGCGTTGTGACGAGATCGCTGCCACCCCCTTAGGTTTTTGTATAAAACTAAACACGCATAAATTCTATGCATCCCATAGATTTATTCTGAGCAAAAGATGGAGGGTTGAGCGAACACAAATCTCAAAAATCTGGGCCAATCTCAAAAGCCTTTCACATTCAATATTTTACCTGTTTCTCCCTAGGGAAACTGTTGGCGCTATAGCTCTAAATATTCCCTTGCAAAAGCTGAAATCCCCTTCAGGTTTGATCTTGATCCCTAATAAAAACTTTAGAATCTCGTCCATCTTGCTGAAGATCCGCTCAAAATTCCTGCGCCAAGATCGACGGGTAAGTCATGGACTCCTGCGCATTTTTGTAGCTCAATACACTTAAGTAAACGTTAGAAAATCTAAGCTATAACCAAACCTTAACGGGCTGGTTATACGGTCTAGTCAATAAATTTGACGTTTGATTGGGCCGTTCTGAGCCGTTTTGAATCATTAACCTGGGAGCTTAAAACTATGGTTGTTGCGTTTTCCCCTGAGACCCAGCCCCTGTCTGACGAAGCCTTGGACAAGCTGCATGCTTACTGGCGGGCTTGTAACTATCTGGCCGTAGGGATGATCTATCTACGGGACAATCCCCTGCTCAAAGAACCTCTCAAGCCCGAGCATGTCAAGCACCGTCTGCTGGGTCACTGGGGGGCCTCCCCCGCCCTGAGCTTTACCTACATCCACTGCAACCGACTGATCAAAAAGTACGACCTCGACATGATCTTCATGGCCGGTCCCGGCCATGGGGCACCGGGGGTGCTGGGGCCGGTGTACCTAGAGGGGGCCTACTCCGACATTTATCCCGACAAGAGCCAGGATGCCGTCGGGATGCAAAAGTTTTTCAAGCAGTTTTCGTTCCCTGGTGATATCGGTAGCCACGTTACCCCCGAGACCCCCGGCTCCGTCCATGAGGGAGGCGAGCTGGGCTACAGCGTCTCCCACGCCTACGGTACGGTGCTGGATAATCCCGATTTGATTACCTGCTGCGTGGTGGGGGATGGCGAGGCCGAAACTGGTCCTTTGGCCACCGCTTGGCATTCCAACAAATTCATCAACCCAGCCCGCGATGGGGCGGTGCTGCCGGTCCTGAATCTAAACGGCTACAAGATTGCCAACCCTACCTTGCTGGCCCGGATTTCCCATGAGGAGCTGGAGCACCTGTTCCGGGGCTATGGCTACACCCCCTATTTTGTCGAGGGCAAAGACCCGGCGGAAATGCATCAGCGGATGGCGGCGGTGATGGAGGAATGCATCCTCGCCATCAAAATGGTGCAGCGGGAAGCCCGCATCAACGGCAAAATCGAGCGGCCCCGCTGGCCGATGATCGTGCTGCGTACCCCCAAGGGCTGGACCGGCCCGGAGGAAGTGGACGGCCATAAAGTGGAAGGCTTTTGGCGCGCCCACCAGGTGCCGATGGGGGGCATGCACAGCAATCCTCAGCACTTGCTCGACCTAGAAACCTGGATGCGCAGCTATAAGCCCGAGGAGCTGTTTGATGAGAACGGCACTCTGATCCCGGAACTGAAAGCGCTGGCTCCGGTGGGCGATCGCCGCATGGGCACCAACCCCCACAGCAACGGCGGCTTGATCCGCCGGGAGCTGAAGATGCCCGCCTTCCAGGACTACGCCGTTGCCTTTGACCAGCCCGGTACGGTGGACTACGAAAACACCAAGGTGCTGGGGATCTTGATGCGGGAGATCATGCGCCACAACCCCGACAACTTCCGGCTGATGGGGCCGGATGAGACCGCCTCTAACCGGCTGCAAGATGTCTACGCGGTCACCAAAAAGGTCTGGATGGCGGACCTCTACCCCGAAGACGAGGATGGCGGCGAGCTGTCTCGGGATGGCCGGGTGATGGAAATGCTCAGTGAGCACACCCTCCAGGGCTGGCTGGAGGGCTATCTGCTCACCGGCCGCCACGGCCTCTTCCACACCTACGAAGCCTTTGCCCATGTGGTGGATTCGATGTTTAACCAGCACGCCAAGTGGCTGGATATTTGTCGCAACCATGTGCCCTGGCGGGCTTCGGTGTCGTCTCTGAATATCTTGCTGTCCTCCCTGGTGTGGCGGCAGGACCACAACGGCTTCAGCCACCAAGATCCGGGCTATGTGGACCTGGTCACTAACAAGAGCCCTGATGTGGTGCGGGTCTACTTCCCCCCTGACGCCAACTGTTTGCTCTCCGTGGCCGATCACTGTTTCCGCAGTGTGGACTACATCAACGTGATCATCTCGGACAAGCAAAAGCATTTGCAGTATTTGTCCATGGACGAGGCGATCAAGCATTGCACCAAGGGCATCGGCATTTGGGACTGGGCCAGTAACGATGACTGCGGTGTGGAGCCCGATGAACCGGATGTGATCATGGCCTGCTGCGGCGACATTCCCACCATGGAATCCCTGGCGGCGACGGCGATTCTGCGGGAGGAATGCCCCCAGGTGAAGGTGCGGTTTGTGAATGTGGTGGATCTGTTCAAGCTGGTGTCCGAGGGTGAGCACCCCCATGGGCTCAACGATCGCGATTTCAATTCCCTCTTCACCACCGACAAGCCGATCATCTTTAACTTCCACGGCTATCCCTGGCTGATTCACAAGCTGGTGTATCGCCGCTCTAATCAGGAGCGCATCCATGTGCGCGGCTACAAGGAGCGGGGCAACATCAACACGCCGCTAGAGCTGGCGATCAACAACCAAATCGACCGGTTCAACCTGGTGATTGACGTGATTGATCGGGTGCCAAAACTGGGGTCGGCGGCGGCCTATGTGAAGGAGCGGATGAAGAACAAGATCATCGAGTGTCTGGCCTATGCCCATGAGCACGGCACTGATTCAGAGGAGATCACCGGCTGGAAGTGGCCCTATGAGGGCAATTGCCCGTAGGGAAAATCTGGGTTAGCCCAATTCGGGTTGATCCAGCCCATTGTAGAGACAGCAAATTTGCTGTCTCTACAGGGTTTCAGGCCAGAACCCATTTCTAGTAAAAACAATTCCCGCAGGGGCGGATTCAGGGCTGTTTCATGTCTACGGAAGAAAATACCGATATCTTCTGTTCCAGAACCCTTGGGAGAATTGCAACATGGCGATACAGAGCGCACCCCCTCAATCCATCAAATCTTATTTAGGAGCAGACGCCGAAGACCTACTGACCTATCAGGCCAAAGTATCCAAGGACCTACTGCATCTGCCCGGTCCCGACTGGGTAGATCGGATCTTTGCCCAGAGCGATCGCAGCCCCCAAGTGTTGCGCAGCCTCCAGCAGCTCTACGGCACCGGGCGGCTGGCGAATACAGGCTATCTGTCGATTTTGCCGGTGGACCAGGGGATCGAACATGCCGCCGGGGCGTCCTTTGCCCCCAACCCGATTTACTTCGACAGCGAGAACATTATCAAGTTGGCGATCACAGGGGGCTGCAATGCCGTGGCTACCACCCTGGGGGTTTTGGGCAGCATCGCCCGCAGCTACGCCCACAAAATCCCTTTTATCGTCAAGATCAACCACAGCGAGCTGCTCAGCTACCCCAATCAGGCCGACCAGATTATGTTTGCCTCCGTTGAGCAAGCCTGGAATCTAGGGGCCGTGGCGGTGGGGGCCACCATTTACTTCGGCTCCCCCGAGTCAGGGCGACAAATCCAGGAGGTGCGCCGAGCCTTTGCTCGCGCCCATGAACTGGGCATGGCCACGATCCTCTGGTGCTATCTGCGTAATTAGACGTGTTTAAGCAGGACCAGGACTACCACTTGGCGGCGGACCTGACCGGTGCAGG
>JAAUQE010000050.1 GCA_012032425.1 Leptolyngbya sp. RL_3_1
TCAGCTGGCTGGCAGTCTCGGCGATGGTACCCGCAGGCTTTTATGCCATTGATACCCTCAGCCCTACCGACCAGCAGATTTTAGCCACCTGCCAGACCAGCTTTCCCCTTTTAGGGGCTTGGGTCCGGCGGGGGGGGTGCCGGTGTTTTTGGCCGCGTTAAGCCCACAGGATCTGAGCACAGCCTACAGAGACGCTAGGGTTAGGGCTCAGGATGTCATTGGGCTAGGCTGCATTTGTGATTCAAAACGACTGCTGCATTGTAAGCGGGATAAGCAGGACTCATGAGCGTTGGCAAGATTGAGCGACTTACCCGAAGCAGCCCGTGGTCAGCGCCTGTGACCGAAGTAGGGCGCTTTTCTTATCAGCCATGACCATTAGAGGCTATGGTGATGACGCCTGACTTTGGAGACGCAAATATGGGTACGGTTACGTTTATTCAAGATGAAACCGAGTTTGATTCACTGCTCAGCAGCGAATCAATCTTAGTGGTAGACTGCACCGCCACCTGGTGTGGCCCTTGCAAAGTGGTGGCACCTCTGATGGATCAGCTCGCCGAAGAGTATGGCGATCGCATCAAGGTTTTCAAACTTGACCTAGATGAAAATAAACCCCTAGCCAAACGGTTGGAAATCAAAAGCATCCCCGCAGTCATGTTATTCAAGCAAGGGGAGCTGCTCCAGACCATCATTGGGGTTAAGCCCTACCAAACGTTTAGTACTGCGGTAGACGAGCTGTTCGTTTGAATCAACTTCAACACCCAAAATACCTGCGGAAGCCTCTGCTCAGCTTCCGCAGATATTAGACCTTCAATATGCAGGCGATGGCTTATTCCGCAAGGCGGAACATGATCCTGGGACAAGAATTCAGGAGTCAGGAGCCTTACCCTTACTGAATTCTGACCCTTGTCTCCTAGCTGCCTTCCCTAACCGGTTTTCTGGCTGCAATGACAGGCCCCAACGGTCGTAACATTGCCGGGGCATAGACCAGCCCTAGCAGGCCCCTTTACACTTGGCTACAGCCAAGGCAGTTTCCACAATGAGACGAATGTCGTAGCTGACAGACCACTGCTGCTGGTACCGCAGGTCCATCGCGACAATATCTTCAAAGTCCTTAACGTTAGACCGGCCCCGAGCCTGCCACTCCCCGGTGATGCCTGGTTTGACCTCCAGCCGCTGATGATGGCGAGGGGTGTACTCAGCCACCTCTTTTTCTGTGGGGGGGCGAGTGCCGACTAAGCTCATCTCTCCCAACAACACATTCAGGAACTGAGGAAATTCATCAAGGCTGGTGCGGCGGAGAAAACGACCGACTCGGGTGACGCGAGGATCATTTTTATTCTTAAAGATCAGACCCTCGGCCTCGTTTTGCACGAGATGCTGTAGGGCTTCGGCGTTGGCCACCATGGAGCGAAATTTCCAAATTTTGAAGGGCTTACCTTGGTGACCACAGCGGATCTGGCTATAGAAGATGGGGCCAGGATTGTCCAGTTGAATGGCGATGGCGATGGGGATAAAGGCAATCGCCGTAATCACCAGGCCCACCAGTGCCCCAACAACGTCAATCAAACGCTTGATCGGATGGTTGACTGAGGGGTGAAAATCATCCCAATCCGCAGGAATAGCAATTGGCGATGCGCCTAGGGCTTTTACACAGTGGCCTTGGGGCGAAAGGGCCGTAGATTGGTTTGAAAAACTCATCACAACCGCACATACTCCATTAGACTCGACTCGCTTGGGCCGATCCTACGGGGTCTCCTTAGTTAACGGTTCGGTGTTCGCGATAACTTTGCTTAATCTTTGTATTGGCAGGGCTTTTGTAAAGTTCTCATGAAGCTTGGAACAATCTGGTGGAGGGATACGGAGTCTTTTAAGAGTTGTTTTTTCTTGCTGGGCTTGTATTTGAGCGACTGAATCCCGTAAAACCACTTAGCTTTAAGGGCATTTGCGTGCTATCACGGTAAGCCCAAGCCAAGTCGGAACAAGGCTTTCAGGGCTATAGGGAAAGGAGATGAGGCTGCGCCTGGAATAACGGTAGCGATCGCTACGTTATTTTTCAGGTAAATTGAAGCGATCCATGCTGCTAAAACCCCTAAAAAGGGCCACGAAGACTCCTAGAAAAGCGTCAATAGCTGGTCATAAATGCGGTGGGCCATCACCCATTTAGGGCAGGCGTTGATGGTTTGGGCTGGCTGTCCTGGAGCCAATAGAATGGCTTGGTTCCAATCATTGCCAAAGCCACTATGGGGCTGATCAATGGGATTGGCGATGATGGCATCCAGCCCTTTTTGAATCAGTTTCTGTCGGGCTGGGGGAAGAATATCTCCGGTTTGAGCGGCAAACCCGATCAATTTTTGTTGGGGTGATTTGAGTTGCGATAGGCGGGCAGCAATGTCGGGTACAGGCTCCAAAGGCAACTGTTTAGGCAGTTCTGCTTTGGGTAGCTTCGTGGTAGCCCGGTGCTGAGGCCGCACATCCGCTACCGCTGCCGCCATAATCACCCAATCGGCTGAGGGTAGCGCTGCTTCCATCGCCTGTTGTAGCTCCGCTGCACTGACGATCGCCTGGGTCTGGACGCAACCAAGCCCCTGATTGAACCGCTGTAAATCGGCAGGGGCCATGGGACCATGGACCACAGTGACCTGAGCCCCTCGGGAGGCTGCCCCTTGAGCGAGAGCGGCCCCCATTTTGCCCGTGGCTGGATTGCCAATAAAGCGTACCGGGTCTAAATGCTCGTGGGTGCTGCCCGTACTGATCAAGATGCGTTTCCCAGCCAAATCCTGCCGCCCTTTGAGTGAGCAGCAGCGTGTTGATGGCGGTCAGGATGTGATCGGGTTCAGCCATGCGCCCAGCGCCCACGCGATCGCACGCCAGCCGCCCCTGACCAGGGCCAACGGTGTGGACCCGAGGGTTGGCCTGCCATTGCCGCCAATTGCTTTGAACGGTCTGCTGCTGCCACATGTCGGTATTCATGGCAGGGGCCACCAGAATCGGACTGGTAGAAGCCAATACCGTATTGGTGAGCAGATTATCCGCTAGACCATGGGTAAGCTTGCCCAGGGTATGGGCGGTGAGGGGCGCTAATACGAGTAGGTCGGCCCACTCCCCCAGTTGAATGTGGAGGGGGCGGGGGTGGGTCGGCTGCCAAAAATCGGCGTCGGTATAGGCGGGATGACGACAGAGGGTCGCTAGGGTGAGGGGGGTAATAAAGCGCTGGGCTGAGTCGGTGAGCACCGCCCTCACTTCGATATTGGCCTGGGCCAAGGCAGAGGCCACTCCACAGACTTTATAGGCGGCGATGCCGCCGCCTATCCCCAATACCACTCGTCCTCCAGATGGAGGTTCGCCATCTGGAGGGTAGGTGGCTTGCAAATCCGGGGATGACACCATGGGCGTTAACGACCGTGGCTGGGATCAATACTTCTCGGAAATACTTCCCGGAAATACTTCCCGGAAATATCCCCCAGCGCTCGATCAGGCTTCGTCAAAGGACTCGTTATCGAGGAGATGCATATAGCCCTCCGCTAGCTCGGGTCGCTGAAAGGCGATCGCTCGCAGCAAGTGCCAGTCTTCTAAACCCGCAAAAGCATTGTCATAGGCATCTTGCTCTAAGCGTTTCGCTAATTCCGCTACGGCCTCCTGCGTGATGGCTGAAACGGTCTCTGATGAAACATGTACTGTTGTCATAACCAAAACTCCCCCAAATGGATCAAGCTCCCCAGGACTCAAGTCTATCTAACATTGCGAAGCAATCCAGAGATCTAAAGGGATCTAAACCACATCCACCTTGAACACTTGAGTTTTTACCGGGGAGCGAACGACGGGTTTGGATGTGGCTCAGGTTTCAAAGGGTTCAAGTAGACCGCTGTTGCCTAGGCAATGGTGTAGACGCTGGCCTGCGGATAAATCACGGATTTTCTATCTTACAAAGCAGACACAAGCGGGGTGTCTGCGCTGATTTAAAACTTATTCCCGGCTGGGGTTTCCCCCTGAAGCCAGGTTTGGTAAAACTGCTGGATCTGTTGCAAGACCACCGGTTGAATTTCGTGGCCCATGTTTTGCTCATGGTAGGTCACGGGTACATGATGGGCTTGCAAAACTTGCCGGGTCTGATGAGCACAGGCGAGGGGAACAACGGGGTCCTGTCGCCCATGGACCAATAGCACCGGGCAAGGGGGCTGATGAGGGGTAATTTGACCATGGAGATAGCCACTCAAGACGAGCACCGCCGCGACGGGTAGTTGCAAACCCACATCCAGGGCCATGGCTCCCCCCTGGGAGAAGCCCGCCAGTAGGGTTCGTTCTAGGGGAATGCCAGTTTCCGCAGTGATTTGCTGGAGCCATTCCTGTAGGAGTTGGCGGCTGGTGAGCAAGTCGGCTGGGGCTGCAAAATCATGAGCTTGCCGGAAATCATAGCCATTGGGGAAGCCGTACCACATCCTTCCCCCTGGATTCTGGGGATGGGGAAAGGGGGCATCGGGAAAGACCATATGGCAGCGGGGGAGCGCCATGAACTGCCCTAGGGGGAGTAAATCGGCGGCGTTTGCCCCCAGCCATGTAAACCGATCAGCAGCGTGTCGCAGGCTTGGGGGTCAGTGGGTGTAGCGATCGCCTGCAATGACATAGCCTTAAGGGTGGGGTTGATTGCCCTGGTTATACCTTAATTTAAGGCCATCAAAATTTGGAGTCATCACAACTCACGGCAGAACCAGTTGGGCGGCCTCGTTAAAACAGAGTCGCCGTAGTCCCAAGGTGATCAGCAGGGCGGCCACCAAATCCGAGCAGGCCAGCATAAACATAATCAGCATTTGATAGAGGGCGGCATTGAGCGGATCAGCACCGCTGAGAATTTGCCCCGTGATGATCCCTGGCAGCTTCACAATGCCCACCACCATCATGGCGTTGAGGGTCGGCATCAATCCAGCTTTGATCGCCTCTTGACGATACTGTGCCAGGGCCTGGGTGGGGGTTGCGCCTAAACTCAGATGGGTTTCAATGTCGAGACGATGGCGCTGGAGGGTACTCATCAGCCGCTCCCCTGAAATGGCCGCTGCGGTCATGGCGTTACCCAAGACAATCCCGGCCAAGGGAATCACATAGCGGGGGGCATACCAAGTGGGAGGTCGAATCACAATAGTGGTGGTATAGACCAAGGTAAAGGCAGTGCTGATTAGCAAGGATGTCCAAACCCAGGGTAGGAGTTTGACCAGCTTTGGATTAATCCGGTTGCGGGCCACGACCGCAGCGACTGAAAGCATGACCAACAGCACGAGCAGGACCCCCCAAGGGCTATCCCAGGCGAAAACAATCGCCAGAAAATAGCCCACCGCAAAGAGTTGAAAAATAGTGCGGGCGGTGGCGATCGCTAAGGTTCCGGCTAAACCCAATCGCTGCCAAAGGGCAAGGGCAAGGGCGATCGCAATCAGCCCCAGGGCTAGGCTCAACCGCAGTAGATCCAGTTGAATCATGGTCTCTCCTTAACAATTGCGTTTTGTCCACGGCCTTGGGAAACTGCTAGCACTAAGCGTCGGCTTGAAAAACGTGCCCCAACGGCTGGGGAATTACCGTTGGCGGCTTTTCTGTATCCATTAAACTGCGGCAACGGTGCTCAGGGATCGGCAAGTCAATCAAGGACCCGTAGAGGGTCGTGGATGGATGGGGGTTATCCCTTAACGGACCCTCGTTACGGCGCTCTGGTTGCCCCCTCTGAGCACAATTCTTGTTTAAGCTGATCGTGGTGATTCTGATCTACTTTCCTGGTGTATACGAGTGAATACAATTCCGCCCCTAGACCTAACAGAGCAATACTGCACCATTGCAGCGGATGTCAGCACTGCTGTTTTAGAGGTGCTGGCATCGGGACAATACATCAACGGGCCGATTGTTGAGACCTTCGCCCAAGACTTTGGTCGCTATATTGGCTCCGATGAATGCGTGGCCTGCAATTCCGGTACCGATGCGCTTTATTTGGCCCTGCGCGCCCTCAATATTGGTCCTGGGGATGAGGTGATTACTTCACCATTTACGTTTATTGCCACTGCTGAGATGATCAGTGCGGTTGGGGCAACGCCGGTTTTATCGATATCGATCTAGATAGCTTTAATTTCAATATCGATCAGTTGGCGGCAGCCATTACTCCCCGCACCAAGGCGATCATGCCGGTTCACTTGTTTGGGCGTCCGGTGGATATGGAGCGGGTGATGGCGATCGCCCAGGACCACAACCTGCCGGTGATCGAAGACTGTGCCCAGTCAACCGGAGCGACTTGGGGCGATCGCAAAGTGGGCAGCATTGGCCAGATGGGCTGCTTCAGCTTTTTTCCCACTAAAAATCTAGGCGGCTGCGGCGACGGTGGGGCTCTGACCACCAACGACCCTGAGATTGCAGCGACGGTCCGGATGCTCCGGGAACATGGCAGTCGTACCCGTTACTATCACGAAGCGATCGGCGTCAATAGCCGTTTAGATGCAGTCCAGGCGGCAATTTTGCAAATTAAATTACGGTATTTGGAGGGCTGGAATGCCGCTCGCCATGCCGTAGCTGAGCGCTACCAAACGCTTTTGGGAGCGGTGCCCGGAATTGTTCTGCCCACTGTCCCCCAGGGCGGCGCGACTGTCTGGAATCAGTACACGATTCGGATCGAATCCCCCCCTGAAAAAGGCAGTGAATGGCGCGATCGCGTGCGTCAATTTCTGATGGATCAGGGCATTATCTCCATGATTTATTATCCAGTCCCCCTCCATTTACAGCAGGTGTATGCTTCCCTAAACCTCGGACCTGGCAGCTTCCCGAATACGGAGTTAGCCGCCCACCAAGTGCTCTCATTGCCAATGTATCCGGAGCTCTCGACAGAAGCCCAAGCGCGGGTTGCTCACGGGTTAAAGGATGCTCTGGCCGCAATTTAGGGCTAGTACCGGGCGGCTCAAGTTAAGCACTATTGCTGAAGGCCGGGGTGCTTGAGGGGCGAGGAAGCCAGGAGCCAGGAGCCAGAATGCAGTAAGGACGAGGCTCCTGGCTCCTGGCTCCTGAATTCTTTCCCCAGGAGCATGTCTCGTCTTGCGGAATGCGCCCCAGTGATCGAGTGATGGCGACTTAGAACGGGTTTCAGTCGCCTTGTGGCCCCCACTTGCGACGACAACTAATCCCTAGCGCCGCGACAGCAGCGAGCCCTAGGAGCGTGGTCGGTTCTGGCGTTGACTTGGCTTCGCTATCAACCGCTGTAAGCTTCACAGGGGCCGCATTATCTGGATCAAAGCCGAAGGCGATCACGTTACCCTGACCTGACGGCAAGGGGGTCAGGGCGGAGAACCGCTCTTCCGCTTCGACAGTAACGGAATACGCTTCCAAGTTAAAGAAGGCGGTGCTGTCTCCAGGGAAAATTTCAACTTCCCACAACGTACTCTCAGGTTCAGTTGTCAGCAGCGTAAAGTCCGTAAATCCCGTGCCAAATTCAATCACATCGCCTTCCTGGACCGGAAAGCGCCCTTCTCCAAAGGGAAGAGATTCACCATTTAAGCGGAGCAGTGATCCATTGTTATGCCCAACTTCAGCAACGTCTTCCCCTATTAATGTTGCCGATTGGACTGGCGATGCCGTTGACGTAGTGAAGGCAATAATGGGAATGATTGCCCCTGCTAATCCGAGGACACGACTATTCATGGTTGATTCCCTGAAAATGATTTCGTGCAACTCTAGCCAAACAAATTCACTAGTAGCATTTGATGCCATGGAGGGAAACGGTACATGGCCGATCCAGATGATCGAATGTTACTTGAACAGACGTATTAGTGTGGGTGATAGTACAAGGTCTGAAAGTCAATAACAGCCATCCGTTGCGCGTCAATAAAAGTAGCTAAAGATCAGTATGAGGATTCCATATTTTAGTATCTAAAATCACCTATAAATTTCGTTTATGTTGAGATCAGTGGCCAGGTCTGTTTATTTCCAGAAATTGCCTAAATGCATGGATTGCCCGATACCCAACGATCGCTTGAATACGTCGCCTCTAACGAACGAGTTGACGGATGTCGGCATCGGTCATGTCTTCAGGGCGCTGTAGTCTTTTGGCCTGAATCTTGGCTGGGTTAATCAAGCCAACCACGACAAAGACCACAATCGCACCAACAAAGTCGCACCAAGTCGCACCAACCCAAACAAACATCAGGGTCATAGTTGGGCCTCATTCACGGTCTTCAGGATGAGGGCAGCCAGCTTTTGGGCAGCCCCTGGCTCCCCCCGCACGGCTTGCAAGGTCTGCCGTACCGCCGCCAAAGTCTCAGGGTTTTCGAGATAGGTGAGGATGCGATCGCCCGCCTGCTGGGCCGTAATTGGCCCAAATAGCTCCGGTACGACCTCTCGCCCTGCCCAGATATTCGGCCAGGCAAAGCGCTTACCCTTGCGGCTCAAATAGGCAAACACCACCCAGTTCACCAGCCGGTTCAACGGCTTGCCCACCAGGGGCAAATTAATCAGCAGACCCAAGAGGCCATCCCAGGCATTCATGGCATCCAACTGTTGGGTGGGCAGGAGCACCACCATCGGGATCCCTAAGGCCCCCAACTCAGCGGTGTTGGCCCCCACCGTGGTCAGACAAAGCCGACATTGACTGGTCACCCCATGGGCGGGGAAGGGCTCCCACAGAAAGATCTGGGTGCCCTGATCGGTTTTGAGATAGGGCAACTGGTCTGGATCTGCTGGCCGGACCAGGGTGACCGCTGGCCCCCCAAACACCGACACCATCGGGTTGGCATCCGCATTCATGTAGTCCACCAGCGCTTCTAATTGCAGGGTCGGAGCAACGGGAATCACAAACCGGGTTTGGGGGCGGCGATCGCGCACATATTCCGCTGTCGCCAAAAAGAGCGGCATTCCCTGGGTGAGCTTCGAGCGCTTGGATCCGGGCAACAGTCCGATCAATTCGGTGGCGGCAGTCAGGCCTATTTGCTGGGTCACGCGGTCCTGATCCGTGGACACCACCTGGCTATCGCTCATCAGGTCCCCCACCACGGTGAACTTCGGGCGATAGGCCGCCGGAGCCTGTTCAATCAAGCGGGCACTCATCACCCCGTAGGCATCTACCCAGCGCCGCCAATTGGTAAACCATTCGGCATAGATCACGGTTTTGTACCCCAGTCGCCGCCCCACCAGGACGGGATAGATCTGGTCGCCGCCGAGGAAAACCACTACGCCGCGATCGCGCCAATCCCAGTCGGCGGCGGTCTTACCCCGAAGCAAAAAAGGCCAGAAATGCTGTGCCCCTTGCACCCGATCCACCTCAGGGTAGTGACGGGCAATTTCCGCCTCTTGGCCCGTGCTGTGGGGACAGGGGGAAAGCACCACAGAAATGCGGAGCTGGGAGCGATCGCCAGTCTGAGTCCGCAACGCCTGTACCACCGGTTTGACCCAGGTCGTAACCTCACCCGGACCATTGGACAAAATCACGATGTCGATCGGATCGGGCTCAATTGGAGGTCGGTCAACAGCGGCCATTGGGCTCCTCGACAGATAACGCCGGTTCTTCGCCATTATCGACCACCGCGATCAACCCCGTGGGCTTCTTCCTTGGATATCTGGCTGGATCTACCGAAACGGCCCCAACGGCCCATTCCCTTAATCTCCGTGGGAATGCCCAACTTTGGAGCCATGGTTCGCCCCCGTCCGGAGCGGAAAATCATCCCTAGGAGAAAGGGCTATGCGTCTGAGCCCCATTCATTAAGTCCCATCCATCCAAAAAGGTCACCCATGGCGTCCGACTCGACCTCGCCTCCCACAGAAATCCATTACCGCTTCATTCCCCAAGAAAATGGCGTCACCCTAGAACTCTGGGAGCCAGTGCCCTTAGCCGCCCGCTCCCTCAAACCCTACCGGTTTTGCCTCCGCTATGATTTAGCGTCTCGGCAAGCCGCTTACCAAACCCTGGAGCAGTACCTCACCGCCAACCCCTACACCCAAGCAAGGCGCAACCCCGCTGGCCTCACCCCCACCAATTGGGAAGACTTGCCAGCCCTGACCTATGTTTAACCACGATACGAGTACGTGACTATACGTGACTAGATGCAAGTTACTGAACAGTTGACTGGAAAAGGACTTCCACGTCAATGGCGATTGATTCCCTTCACCCAGGGGGCCGGACCTTGGCAAATGGCCCTCGATACCTGGTTGCTGGATCAGCAGATCGCGGGTCTACAACCGCCAACCTTGCGGTTTTATACCTGGCAGCCGGTTAGTCTTTCTTTGGGCTATCACCAGCGTCACTGGCCTGAGCATTGGCAGCACCTACAGTGGCACGGCCAAGGGATTCCCTTAGTGCGACGCCCCTCGGGCGGACGGGCGGTGCTGCACCAGGGAGACTTGTGTTACGGGGCAACATTGCCCCTCGGGGGACAGCGGCGACAGGACTGCTATCGACAAATCTGTGATGGGCTGATCGCGGGCTGGCAGCAGTTGGGTGTGTCGCTGCGCTATGGGGCGGCGGGCCGGGGCTACATCCACAATCCCAGTTGTTTCGGCACGGCTACCGCTGCCGACTTGGTCACGGATCAGGGCTACAAGCTGATTGGCAGTGCCCAGCTCCGGCGCGATCGCAGCCTCCTGCAACAGGGGTCGATGCGCTTAAATCCTGATCGAGCCCTGACTGAGGCGGTGTTTGGTACTACGGACTTTGGGCCAATCCCCTCGGCGCTACGGCAAATCCAGCCAACCCAATCTGCCCTATTAACGACCCTGATGGAGACGCTAGTGGGGGCGATCGCGCCCAACTCGGGGTAACGTTCAGCCTCCTGCCCTTGTCTGCTGATGAGCATCAAGGGGTGCAGACCTATTTGTCCACACAGAACCCATCTTCCCCAGAAGATGAGCCTGTGGCGGTTAATCCGTCAGGGCCTTAGCAAGGCTAGCCAGCTTTAGGCCGGGGGGGTATTCGCCGTCATCCTTAATGCGTTGAATCAGCGTTTCAGAAATGGGCAGATTCATATTTTGAGCCATGGCCCGGACGATATCGCCCCGATCAATCACCCCGGCCACGGCATCCGCTGGGGTTAAAACCGTGATCCGCTTGAGGCTGTCTTGTTCCAGGGTATTGATTACCTCGGCAAGAGGGGTTTGCTCCCGTACGGTAGAAATGCTGTCTAAGGGCTGGGCAATGTCCCGCAGGGCGGTGGTATCCCAGGTGCTGCGCTCTAACTGCTGCACCGCTTCTAACGTGATTAAGCCGCGATAGCGACCGTCAGACGCGGCGAAATAGGCTGGGGCGCGCTCCGTCTGCAAGAGATATTCCTCGGCGAAGCTGCGGACCATTTGAGTCGCGTCAATCACGCGAAATTCGCGGGATAAGGCGTCCGCTGCCGTTAATTGAGACAGGTTATCTTCCAAATCGGCCACACGGCCATAGGCCGCCGCATTGCGAACGGCAAAGCCGCCCACCAGCACAATCCAAATTAGGTCGAGGCTGGGCTTGGCCAAATAGGCCAAGACCCCTAAGCCAATCGCCCCCCATCCCAAAAACTGACCGGCTCTGGCGGCCCAGCGAATGCCCTTGACTCGGCTTTGGGTAGCTTTCCAGACGGCGGCCTTGAGGACTTGCCCGCCATCCAAGGGCAACCCTGGGATCAAGTTAAACAGGGTCAAGACTAGATTGATCTGAGCGACATTGCCCAGAACGGTTTGGGCCACAAGGGGCAAAGGGGCCACGGTGATCAAGAGGGTAAGGCTGAGATAAAGGCCGAAACTCACTAGGGGTCCGGCGATCGCCACCTGAAAGGCTTGGCCTGGGGTGCGGGACTCCTTCTCGATGGCGGCAATGCCCCCAAACAAAAACAGGGTAATGGAGTTGACTTGGATGCCTTGGGCACGGGCGACTAAACTATGGCCTAATTCGTGGAGTAGGACCGAGCTAAATAGCAGTAACGCCAAGACAAACCCGACGCCCCATGCCAGCGGCCCCCAAGTATTTTGCCAGGTCGGGTCACTGCCGTAGGCAAAGGTCACCAGCAGCAAAATAATGAACCAAGAGGTGTCTAAAAATAGAGGAATGCCCAAGATGGAGCCGATTCGCCAACCAGATTGCATGATGGGGTTTTACAAGCGCTAGGATGAAATCTGTCTGAAGGCCATATTGACCAGCGATGGGAGGCCACTCGGGCAGTTCCCACGTCTCCCTCTATTGTAGTGGGGCCTCTTAACGAAACCAGGGGTGAAACCATCCCTTTTGCAGGCTGGCTCACCCCTGGTGCGGTTATTGGGTTGACTGGGGTCTGGTCGAGGCCAGGTTGAAGCAGCCCGCTACAGCAGGCCCGCATTCCCGAGGCCGAGGATCATCCCGGCTCCTAAAATATGACCCAGGCTGGCAGTGGCCAAGAGTTCTGCTACCCCAAAACCTTCAAATAGGCCAGGTAGGGCCACGGGTAAGGCGGGGCCGACCCCCTGTTTCTGAATCGCCGAGCGGCCGATCGCAATTACAAAGAGATTGCAGGTAATCATAATCAGCGCCACCTTGATCGACCACTCCGGGGTAGAGGGGTAGGTGGTGGCCAAGAGGGTCAGGGACGAGATTAACAACGGCTCAGCTCCTAAAAGAACGTGAAAAGATGATGTCAAAGCGCAATATTCAAGTACAAAGGATTATAAAAACCGCCGCTGCCCTTTTTGGGCGTTGTTTAACCAGAGTTAACACGGGGGTATAGCCGTTTAGGGCAGGGCGTCGGGCATGGAATCCCATTGGGTCAAAATTTGTGGCCTGACTCAACCGGAGCAGGCGATCGCCGTTGCCCGCCAGGGTGCTGACGCGATCGGGTTTATCCGTGCGCCCACCTCGCCGCGCTATGTCACCCTTGACCAGCTTCAGCGCATGAGCCAAGGGTTAATCGACAACGGCTACGCCTCGGTGGAACGGGTGGGGGTGTTTGTGGATGCTGATGATCCAGCGATCGCTGCGGCCATCGCTGCCGGACAACTGACCACCCTGCAACTCCATGGCCAAGAATCCCCAGGGCGCTGCCAGGACCTGCGCCTCCGTCACCCTGAGGTGCGATTGATTAAAGCCTTGCGAGTGCGATCGCCCGCCGTCCTACACACCATCCCAACCTATGAAGCGGTGGTGGATGCCCTGCTCTTGGATGCCTACCATCCCCAGGAGTTTGGGGGCACCGGCAATACTCTGGATTGGCCGACCTTGAAGGCTTTTTGCCCCCCGGTTGCCCTGGATTTTGGCGGGGGGGACTCACCCCGGAGAACGTGACCCAAGCGTTAACCCTGCTTTCTCCCGATGGCATCGATCTCTCCAGCGGGGTTGAAGATCGCCCCGGAGATAAAAACCTGGAACGGGTCAAACAGCTTTTTACCACACTGAAAGGGTTGGATGCCCCCTCACAGTCTCAAACGGGAACGATAAACTGAGGAAGGTTAAGGCTCAGATGATTACCCTGCTTAGTCTGTGTGACTGTGCTAAATCCAGATTGACCTGTTCGCCCTAGACCGAAAAAAGGCACAACTTCTATGACATCTTCCCTGCATCAGCGTTCTCGATGGCGTCGCACTGCTCAGGCCACTGTTTCCGGTGTGGTGACGGCCAGTTGGCTGATGCTGCAAATGCTGACCGCTGCACCGGCGATCGCCCAAACCGAATCCGACGAGGAACTCTCCTACGGACAGTTTCTCAAAAGTGTGGATGCCGGTCAGGTCGAACAGGTCAACCTCGATCCGGAGCGGGGTATCGCCGCCGTGATCTTGAAGGGAGATGACGAGGAGACCGAACCCCGGCAGGTGCAGCTCTTTATTGGTGATGGCCGTGACCCGGATCTGATTCAACGGCTGCGCCAAGAGGGTGTGGCGGTCGAAGTGGTCTCAGCGGGCAATGGCAGCGCGATCGCTTGGGTGGCCACCAATACCCTGCTGGTGTTTGTGCTGGTGTTTGGTTTGCTGCTAATTTTGCGGCGCTCAGCGGGAGTGCGGGGGGGCGATGAGCTTCGGCAAATCCCGTGCCCGCTTTCAGATGGAAGCCAAAACCGGGGTGCAGTTTGAAGATGTGGCGGGGATCGAAGAGGCCAAGGAAGAACTGCAAGAGGTGGTGGCCTTCTTGAAGAAGCCGGAGAAGTTTACGGCGATCGGGGCCAAAATCCCCCGAGGGGTGCTGCTGATTGGCCCCCCCGGCACCGGTAAAACCTTGCTAGCTAAAGCGATCTCGGGGGAAGCCGCCGTGCCTTTCTTCAGCATTTCCGGCTCCGAATTTGTGGAAATGTTTGTGGGGGTCGGGGCCTCCCGCGTGCGTGACCTGTTCAAAAAAGCCAAAGAGAACGCCCCCTGCATTGTGTTCATTGACGAAATCGATGCGGTCGGTCGGCAACGGGGCACCGGCATCGGCGGCGGCAATGACGAACGGGAGCAAACCCTCAACCAACTGCTCACGGAGATGGATGGCTTTGAGGGCAATAGCGGCATCATTATTATTGCCGCCACCAACCGGGTGGATGTTCTCGACCAAGCGCTACTGCGCCCCGGACGATTTGATCGGCAAATCATGGTTGATCCCCCCGATGCCAAGGGTCGGCTAGAGATTTTACAAGTCCATGCCCGCGATAAAAAAATGGCCGAGGAAGTCTCCCTAGAGGCGATCGCCCGCCGCACCCCCGGCTTCACAGGGGCGGATCTGGCCAATCTTTTGAACGAGGCCGCTATCCTCACCGCCCGCCGCCGCAAAGAAGGTATCACCATGGCCGAGGTGGATGACGCCGTGGATCGGGTGGTGGCCGGGATGGAAGGCATTCCTTTAGTCGATAGCAAGAGTAAGCGCTTAATTGCCTATCACGAAGTCGGCCATGCCATTGTCGGCACCCTGGTGAAGGCGCATAATCCGGTCCAAAAGGTGACCCTGATTCCTCGCGGCCAAGCCCAGGGCTTAACCTGGTTTACCCCTGATGACGACCAAACCCTGATATCACGATCCCAGATTATGGCCATGATTATGGGCTTGTTGGGGGGACGGGCTGCCGAAGAGGTGATTTTTGGGGATGCCGAAGTCACCACCGGCGCGAGTAGCGATCTCCAGCGGGTCACCAGTCTAGCCCGCCAAATGGTGACCCGATTTGGCATGTCTGATCTGGGGCCATTGTCCCTAGAAGGATCCCAGGAGGAGGTTTTTTTGGGACGGAGTTGGCTGAACCGCTCTGAATATTCCGAGGCGATCTCAGCCCGTATCGATGCCCAATTACGCGCTATCGTCGATCACTGCTATGCCCAAACCAAGCAAATTATGCTGGAAAATCGCCTGTTGATTGACCGACTGGTGGATCTCTTGGTTGAAAAAGAGACTTTAGATGGCGATGAGTTTCGGCAAATCGTCAGCGAGTACACGAATATTCCCCAAAAGACCCTGGTCACCAGCCCTTGAGGTAATCTCTGAAAATACCTGGCGGTGCTGACAACCGATGTAGGGGCACCTCTTGCAGGTGCCCTGGGTGATTTGCGGGTATGGGGGATTTGTGAATGGCGAATCCCTAACCAATTGATAATGCGAACGGGGAAATGGGTTTGTTGAAGGGAGATCGGCGACCGGGTTGATTTCATCCCCCGAGGCGGGTTGTGGGGCACACTCTAGTAGGGCAAAGGGAGATCTCCCTTTGCCCCAGTTCGGCCATGTTCTGATGCCACCGCCATGACTGCTGACTGTCCTGTGATTGGGCTGATCGAGGAAGCTAACCGCTTCGATCAGCGTCGGTTGACTTCCCCAGAACTCGCCGCTTATCGGTGGGTGACGAGCCCGAATCTCGCCACTCTCCCCAACTGTTTGGGGGAGACGCCACCGGATGCCCTGATCTGGGTGACCTCAACGCCGACGACATCCCAGGTGAGGCAGGCGCAGCAGCGGTGGGCGGCACCGTTGCTGATGGTTTTGCCCGCCGCCCAGGAAGATCACGCGCCCGCGCTCCTGAGGGCAGGGGCGGCTGATTACCTGGTGCAGGAGCATCTCACCCCTATCCGCCTGGGCACCACTGTGCAGACGCTGCTGGCCAACAGGCGCTGGCGGGCCAATCTAGCAAGTCAGCCCCAGCCCCCCCAGCCTAGAAAGTTCAGCAGCCCAGCTCCAGCACGTCCTGAATGATGCCCCCGCCTGCATTGCCAGCTACCGCCTCTATGGCAAAGACTGTGCCGATGACAGCCATTATGCCGATAGCGGTTGGGACTACGGGTTTTATTCAGCCGGGTGTGAAGCCGTCTTTGGCTATAGCGCCGCTGCGTTTTTGGCAGACAAGCACCTCTGGCGATCGCGGGTGCATCCCGAAGATTGGGACAGCGTATTGTTGCCTCGCTACGCAGCTTTCTACCAGGAAGCCCCCACCGATGTTGAATATCGCTTTTATCACGCTGACGGTACCCTCCGATGGATTGCCGAAAAATCCACCGCCCAGTGGGAAGCGGCAACCCATACCTGGCTGATTACCACCGTTAGCAGCGATATCACCGCCGCTAAGCAAGTGCGCCTCGCCTTGCAGGCCAGTGAAGCCGAGTGTCGAGCCGTGTTTGAACAAGCCGGGGTCGGCATTAACCAAGCCGATCCGGCGGGGCGGTTTATCAAAGCCAACCAATGGTTTTGTGATCTGTTGGGCTATCCCCCAGCCGAGCTGCTCAGCTTAAGGTACCAAGACATTACCCACCCTGACGATCTGCCGCAGCAGCAAGCGCTGACAGCAGCGCTATACCAGCAGCAGGTGGGCTCTTACCGCTGTGAGAAACGCTATCTGGCCAAAGATGGCACCGCGATCTGGACCGCTGTGACCGTATCGTTGGTCACCGATGAACAGGGACAAGCGCTGTCAGATCTGGCCATTGTGGAAGATATTCGCGATCGCAAACAATCCGAAGTGCGCCTACAAACGGCCCTCCAACAGTTGACCTTCCATAGCGAAAACTCGCCCCTAGCCACCATTGAGTGGGACAGCCAGATTCGCGTCAAGCGCTGGTCACACCGGGCCGAAGTCATGTTTGGCTGGTCTGCGGCTGAGGTGATGGGCAAGCACCCTTATGACTGGCCCTTTGTGGTGGACAACGACCAGGCCGGGGTCAATAGCGTCATGGCAGCAGTTGCCGATGGCAGCTTAAAGCGGGGGGTGCATCGCAATCGTAATTACCACCGCGATGGCAAAGTGCTGGACTGTGAGTGGTACAACTCGGTGCTCCGAGATGAGCACGGCCAGGTGATTTCCATGCTTTCCCTGGTGCAAGAGATTACTGCCCAGTATCAGCTTGAGCAGGCACTACGCGCCTCTGAGGCCAAGCTCAATGACATGCTCAACAATGCTGGTGCGGTGATTGCCCGTTTGAAATTGCGGCCTGACCAGTCCTGGGAGTATGACTACTACTCTGAGGGCTGCGACCAAATCTGGGGCTACACCCGCAGCGAATTTTTCTATGACCCTGATCTGTGGTTGACCCGTATTCATCCTGAGGACCAGGTTGCGGTGCTCCAACCCAGCCGGATCGCCATGACCCAGCAGCCTACGGGCAGTTGCGAATATCGCTTTCGCCACCGTAACGGCGAATGGCGCTGGGTCACCGAAACCTTTGTCTCCCGCTGGGAAGCGGCCGAAAATCACTGGATTGTTAACACCGTTAGCATCGACATTACCCAGCGTAAGCAGGCTGAGATCGCCTTGGCTCAAGCGGATCAAAAGCATCAAGCCCTCTTGGAAGCCTTGCCTGATTTAGTGATACGGATGTCCCGTGAGGGGATTTATCTGGACTTTTTCCGTCCTTCTCAATTTGAGGCACTGGGTGAAGACTTGATTGGTCAAGGGATTGCAGGCAATTACCTGTCTGACGACATGGTGGCCAACCGCATGGCTGCGATCCACTGTGCCCTTGATACGGGGAGACTTCAGATTTACGAGCAAGACATTTGGGTGGCGGGTCAACGGCGGATTGAGGAGGTGCGGATTGTACCTTGTGGAGAGGAAGAAGTCGTCATCGTCGTGCGAGACATTAGCGAGCGATCGCGGCTTGACGCCGAACGCCAGCAAGCGGAATTCGCCCTGGCGGAAGGCAACCGTAAAAATCAAGCGTTAATCGCCGCCCTGCCCGATTTCATCATGCGGTTTGCGCGGGACGGGACTTACCTCGATTTCAAGCCCCCAGCAGGCATGGCCGTGATCGGGGATCAATCCCTCGTGGGCCAAAATATCGCCGATCACGATTTGCCAGATGAGCTGGTCCAAGCCCGCTTAACCGCCATTGCTCAAGCGCTGGAAACCGGGGAACTACAGGTTTCTGAACAAACCCTAGTGATTGGCGATCAGCTCCGCATTGAAGAGGTGCGCGTGACCCCCTGTGGGGACGATGAGGCCCTAGCCGTGGTGCGAGATATCACCGATCGCAAGCGGGCAGAACTGGCCCTAGTCCAGAGTGAGCGCAAGCTGCGGGCCTTGATTGAGGCGCTGCCAGAATTGGTGATGCGGATTTCTGGGGAGGGGGTGTATCTCGACTTTTTCCCCCCATCCACCTTTGAGGCTTTGGGGGATGAAACGCTGGTGGGACAGAGTCTTTACGGCAATGTTTTGCCTGACGAGATCGTCGAGACCCAGATGCACTATATCCAGCAAGCCCTCGCCACCCAAACCCCTCAAATCTATGAACAGCCCATCGTGATCGATGGGCAACGTCATGTGGATGAAATTCGAGTCGCGGCCTGCGGCGGTGACGAGGTGGTGATGGTGGTCAGCGACATTACTGAACGCAAGCGCACTGAGCAAGCCTTTAAATCCTTGCTAGAGGGCACGGCAGCAGCGACAGGGCAGGATTTTTTCCCGATTCTTGCCACCCAAATTGCCCAAATTTTACAGGTCTCCCAGGTAGTCGTCTCCCGGCAACAGGGCGATCGTTTAGTCCCGGCTGTCTTTTACAGCCATGGAGACTTTGTTGAGGATTGGAGCTACCGCTTTGCAGATACCCCCTGTGAGCAGACCCTCGCTGACGACGTTTTATTACTGCGGAAACAACGTTCAGACG
>JAAUQE010000051.1 GCA_012032425.1 Leptolyngbya sp. RL_3_1
AAGGGTTACTGCGCGTTTGATGAAGCAAGAGCGTTTCACAAATCAATTGTGCCCATCTACTTACCCGAAACAAAAAGATGTGATGAGCTTAACGCCAAAAATACCCGCGTGGCTAGAATGCGCCAAGGTCCAAGCGCAAATCAGTGCCCTCCAGTCCGCCTCGAAACGGCCTCAAATGGTCTGTATTGCCATGTGGTTGGGATTCATGTTGGCCTGCTGGCTGCTGGAAACAGACCTGAGTGAGCGAGCCCATCGCCCACAGGCGTGGCCCGCCTGTAAAACCTGTAGCAAACGGCTGCACTCGAAAGGGTGGCAACGTCGCTCCATGCAAACTTTGGTGAGCAATATTGGCTGAAAGCGACGCGTAGGCCGTTGCCCGAATGGATGTAAAGGTAGTCTACACATCCCGTTGGACGAGGCCATCGGCATCACTTCCGATCAACAGAGCAGCGACGAGCTGATGCGCTTGGGATGTCTCTTGAGCTTAGTGATGCCCTATGAACTGGCCAGTTGAATGTTGGGCCAATGGAGTGGCCTATCAGTGAGTGCATCGCGCCTGTGGAACTGGGTTCAGCTCATGGGCAAACAGGCCCAATCAGAGTTGAACGCGCAACTGAGCGCACAGGCATTGGGAACAGAACTGACCTGTGAGCCCATAGACGCGAGGCTAGCGGCATTGCCCCTAGCGATCTCTGCTGATGGCGTGATGGTGCCATGAAGCAACCTCGTCCGTTTGTAGGCTGGCTTTTGTAGGCTGGCTAATTATGGTCGAAGATGCACCAAGATCACGCAGCCCTGTACGAGATTCATCGCCACACTTTCTAGTTTTTAATGGATTCAAGGGGGCTTCTCCATAGGTTTGAACAGGGGGGCACAAAATCGATGGCAGTAGATGTGGTGGTCATCGGCAGTGGGGTGGGGGCTTAAGCTGCGCTGCCCTGTTAGCCCGCTACGGCTTAGACGTGCTCGTCTGCGAAAGCCACACACTGCCAGGGGGAGCCGCCCACGGCTTTGAACGCCAGGGCTTCCACTTTGATTCCGGTCCCTCCCTCTATTCCGGTCTCTCCTACTCTCCCTCCACCAATCCCCTTCGCCATGTGCTGGACGCGATCGGCGAATCCCCCCAATGGCACACCTACAAAACCTGGGGCTGCTGCCTCCCAGAGGGCACTTTCGACATCGCCGTCGGGGCAGAATCCTTTGGCCAGACCCTGGCGGAGTTGCGCCCCCCCCCGCATTGGCCGAATGGCAGCAATTGCAACAGAGAATGGGACCTTATGGAGAGGCGGCGATCGCCCTCCCCCCAGCGGCAGTACGGGCCGACTGGGGCCTCCCCCGGAGTCTGCTGCCCTTTCTGGGACGACTGTTGCACCACGCGCCTCGACTGGGAAAACTCAGCGGTCCCTTTAGCGCCCTGATGAATCCGGTGGTGCAAGATCCGTTTCTGCGTAACTGGCTGAATCTGCTCTGCTTTTTACTCTCCGGTTTACCCGCCCACAGCACCAGCGCCGCCGAGATGGCCTTTATGTTCGCCGAATGGTACCAACCCGATGTGGTGCTGGACTATCCCGTTGGGGCAGCGCTGCCTCGTCGCCGCATTGGTGCGCGGGCTCGAAAAGCAGGGCGCTCGGCTACAGTTGGGGGCTCACGTTGCAGAGATTTGGGTGGCGAAGAATCAAGCTCAAGGGGTGCGCTTGAGAACGGGGGAGGCGATCGCGCCCGCAAAGCCGTCGTCTCGAACCTCTCCATCTGGGACACCTTGGCCCTGCTGCCCCCCGATACATTGCCCCCCGCCTTTCGGCAGCAACGGCAGCAAACCCCCGAATGCCATAGCTTCATGCATTTGCACCTGGGTATTGACGCTACCGATCTGCCCACTGACTTGGCCTGCCATCACATCGTAGTAAATGACTGGGCGCTGGGGGTGACCGCCCCCCAGAACGTCATTTTGATCTCCATTCCCTCAGTGCTGGACCCGACCCTCGCCCCAACCGGAAAACACACCATCCATGTCTACAGTCCCGGCAATGAACCCTATGATCTCTGGCAAGGGATGGACCGCCGCAGTGCCGCCTACAGCGACCTAAAAGCAGCGCGATCCGAGGCCCTTTGGCAGGCTCTGGAACGGGTGATTCCCGATGTGCGTCGCCGCACGGAAGTCACTCTGGTGGGGACGCCCCTCACCCATGAGCGTTTCCTCCGCCGCCATCGCGGCACCTATGGCCCCGCCATCGCTGCGGGTCAGGGATTCTTTCCCGGTCCCAAGACCCCCGTTAAAGGGCTGCTTTGCTGTGGGGACTCCACCTTCCCTGGGATTGGCTTGCCCGCAGTTGCCGCCAGCGGCTGGATTACCGCCAACACCCTGGTCTCCTCCCCGCAGCACCTGGATTTGCTGCGGGCTATCAACCTATACGAGTAAAGGTCAATCATTGACGATCTCAAAACCGAATTGACATACTCACCCATAGGACCCCGCCGACGCGTTGCACCCCGCTCATGCTGAGCGCCTACATTCGCCACAACCCCCTGCTGCTCCTTCTCAGTGGTGTACTGCTGGGGGCAGGACTATGGCTCAACATGCTTTGGCTGCCTTACGAGGTCTCCGTTGACCTCTGGCTATTTAATTCTTCGCCCGGTCTAACCCTGCTGCTGACCGGGTTCCTAGCCACGCACTATCGCCGCAAACGCTGGCTGCTTATTGGTATTGGTAGTTTGCTGACGCTGGGGATCACCCTTGTGGTGGGTTTGGGAAATGTGGTGGGGTTGGCTTTCTCTAGCGCGTCGGCCCCCGTCACTGATGTGAGTCAGTATGAAGCGGTGCGATCGCACTACGAAGACCTCATATCGGTCAGCCACTTTCCGGCAGTGATTCCAGCCGAGGCGACGAACGTGAAGTTCTACCATGCGCCAGGGGCGTTGCAAGGCTCAATGTCGATGCAGTTGCGTATGGAACTACCGTCCGAGATGTGGAAGGGTCTCAAATCTGAGTATGAGGCGGTGGCCCAATACCAATTTTCAGCCGCAGACGTCACGTCCTTTTCAGAAGAGAACCAGGTCCCACTCCCGCCCATCGCATCGTTTTCGACTAGCGATACAGAGAGCCAGTTTCCAGACGCTTATGAAATTTTAGTGCTGGACTTTCAGGACAATGACGATCTTGATCGGGTGATCAGCTACGGGGTGGCTTTGAACGCGAATCCCCCTGAGATCGTCTACTGGATGTGGTAAACCGTGCAAAGCAGTGGCTAAGGACAGGCATGTCGAATCGCGCCCTGAGGCTGATCACGAATGGCTTATATTTGGTGCCTTGGCGGGTCGCTCAATATCAGCGTCGGGTTCCCGGTATAAAGGTGGTGGCAGCCGGATCTGCCAAAGGTCGCCAATTCCGCCAAGCAGTTCCTGTACAGCGGGAAATGGGGTGGGTGACCGCGAAACGGGGGGCGCTGATCCTGTCAGAGCGCGAACTGTGCTGTGGAGAGTGGCAGATCCCTTTGGCTGATATTCAGGCGGCCAGCTTGCAGCCGATGGCGGGGGGGATGGTGCTCAAGGTGACCACAGCTTCAGGGCTTTACTACCAATTTGGCCTCTCCTCTGACCCTGCTTGGCAGCGGCAAACGGTGCTGCCTCTAGAGATCGAGCCTCGCCGTGAACTGGCATTTTCGAAGCTCAGTGCGGGGCTGCGAGGATTAGCATGGGTGTTTTTGAGTATTTCACTTATCCGAGGGGTGCTGGTCCAAGAAGCGGTTTTATATCTGCTTTTACTCGCATTCGTCTGGCTCTGGATCAGCCGCCAACTGCTGAGCGCCGTTCAACAATGGCGACAGAAAACTTGACCGGCTGGCACTATAGCGATGGCCACTTTGCTTAAGAGGCTGTTTGAAAGGGGTGACCCGAGTTTGAAAGGATACCTGATGCCCTCTGGGTGGGAGCTACAGCCTCGATTGATGCGTGGCGCTCGCTGGGGATTACAGGTGACTAAAGCTAACCCCGCAAACTTTTCAAACAGCCTCTAAGACACCTCGGATCGTCCTGTTCTGTAGCCCACAAGCAAAGGGGCTCGCAGTCTTGTCTTAATCAAACTAGCGACTGCTATAGACTGCTGTCGGGCAATCGCTTGGAAAGGGTTGTCGGGAAAGGAGCGCGTCGCCATAGGTGACGTTCTGGGCGGCAGGAATGAGATCGTAATTACGTCGTTCTAGAACAGTTCCGACCCCAAGACAACGCCATAATAGGGGCCAAGCCCACGCATTCTCGATACCCATGCGCCTGCAACTCCTGGTCCGCAAGCTGCACGCGACGATCGCCCCCTTGGTGCTGCTACCCCTCCTCATCACCGTCACGACTGGGGTCACCTACCGGCTGGGCAAAAGCTGGTTTGGCCTCAGTCGAGACCAGGTGCATTTTTTAATGACCCTTCACGAGGGTGAATATTTAGGTCCCACCCTAGAGCCGATCTATGTCTTGCTAAACGGACTGGGGCTGATTTGGATGATCACCACCGGCGGCTTAATGGCTTGGCAAAATTGGCAGCGATCGCGCCCAAAACCGTCCTCTCCCCCCAGCAGTCAAGAGCCCCAGGACACCAAACCAGAAGCGTCATAACCAGGGCCTAACCTGATTCTGTTAAGCCCTAGCCAAACTGCCACCCCCTTACCCGGTAGTTGTCGGCATTTATGCCTGCCTTGATTTCGATTAAGCCCGATGCCGCCCTGGTAAAGCTGCTCCGCTCCAAGCCGTCCCAGCACTCGCTACATCCCTTTTTGGCAATTGCCCGCCCCCCAAGTCAGGATTGGCAGCGATCGAAAATCCACAGGGTTTCTCCCACCAGGAGGCCATCTCCCCGCCGTTGATAGTAGTCGTATCTCCCTAACCTGGCGATGAATGCGTAGGTCGGTGCCGGTAGGTCCGGCTCAAAGAATAGTGGTGTGGCATCGGCCAAGGTTTCATCAAAGAAAACCAGGGTTAGAACTGTTGCCACCTGGGTCTGCTCCAAGTCGAGCGAACTCAGAGAGATTGTGCCGTAGCCGCTGGCTTGGGTGAGGTCCAGATGGTGCAACAGTTCATCACCACGGCTGATCTGGAGCGTCGCCTTGGATGCAGAAAAATTGGTGGTCTCTGCACGCCACACCAACTCAAAGCCCTGGCCATTACTGTCTCGATAAATGCTTTGGCTGAGGGGACAAACCAGCGGGGTGCTCGGATGAGATTGCAGTAGATTCGTGGCCAAGAGGAGGGCGGGCTGAGGTACAAGCTGAACGGCGATCGCCAAAAGTGCGCTTGGGAAGATGAAAGTCATGGGCTTGGCAGGGTAATTTAGCCTGGGCTAAAGCAGTCAGAGCGGCGAAACAATATGATCTAGATCACGCCACCAACTGGTTTCAGTTACGGCTTTACGTGATCCTAGGCGCGGTGTAAATACGGAGGTGTCACGGTTATCAGTAGACCCCACTCACGTCCTCATAGTGGAATTCACGGGATGATGAGTTCATCGCGAAAACGCACCCTGGAGTTTCCACCATGATCGTCACTGTTCCCCAGCCCGTTCAAGCCCAGTCCCTTCAGTCCGGCTCAGCCGATGCCCCGACCTACATTGAGGTGGTCAAAGCGATCTTGGCACAGACGCTAAATGACCAGGGGATAGGGTTTGAACGAGATGACGCTGACGTCTAATCTTTACTGGTCAGCAGAACTGGCTTTCTCCTTTCACAGCACGTCATCCCCAGCTCTGGCTGGGGTTTTTTCTAGGCTGATTGTTTGTAATTCACCGACTATGGGGTTATTTCCCGATACCGGGCAAAGGTAACCACACCAAGGCTGACGCTGTTTGGATCGGCAACCAGTCTTGCCGCTGAGTCTCCCCCATCACCTGGGGCATAATCCGCCAGCAGCGTTTGCCCGCCTGGTTTTCACAACGCCCGAGGTGGAGTCCCGCTGCTGTACAGCCGACGGGGGTAATCTGCTGGAGCCCCAAGTCCAGCAGTTTGAGATCCGTATCTTGGGGGTATTGTGGCCCCTTTAACCAGGGATTGCCCGATTCACTACCGGGAATTTCCGCATGATATTGATAGCTGCCAGACCCCACCCGCGTCCAGTTTTGGGCAGCAGGAGACCAATGATCGATCACGAGCACCAGTCGCCGCTCGGGGCGGGGACGACCATCGGCACTGCGATAAAACCGTTCCCGAAAGCATAGGTAGGGAACATGATCTTGGCCAGGATAGCCACAGGTGGCGATAATCCTTTCCCGAAGCCAGTTGGGGAGTTTGGACGGGGTGACCATAAATCAGTTGCATCGCTAATGACAGGCACGCCATCTTAGCGAATTTGGGCTTTTGTCGGAATGGGGGAAAAGCCCTAATCATGAGCGTTATTTTCGCTAGGATATGGGCGCAATCATGGAAACCATGGGGGCTCTATCTGTGTATTCCGCTTCTCTAGGGTTGATTTCCCTATTGCTGGGGTCAGCTACTCCCATTCCACTCCAACCGATGCCCTGGCCTGCTTTGACTGGGGTCAGTCAGTGGTCGTCGCCTTGGCTGACCCAGCTCAATCAACCTGATCCCCAAGCTGAGGCGATCGTGGAGGACTACGTTGCTACCTTGGCTACCCAGGGTTTTGCGGCCTCAGATCAAGGGGTGTGGATACAAGCGGGCGCATCGCCCCTAGCCAGCCACCAGGGTGCCCTAACTTTACCCGCTGCCTCTCTAACCAAAATGGCCACCACGCTGGCCGCCCTGAATACCTGGCCGGTTGATCATCAATTTGAGACCCTGGTGGGCTATCGAGGCACATTACAGGATGGGGTGCTGCGGGGAGATTTGGTGATTCAAGGCGGGCAGGATCCGTATTTTGTTTGGGAGGAGGCGATCGCCCTCGGCAATGCCCTACAGGCTTTAGGACTACAGCGGGTGACGGGCAACCTGGTGATTGTCGGAGACTTCACCATGAATTTTGACCCAGATCCCTACAGGGCCGGGGAATTGCTAAGACAAGGGTTTGATGCGGACCTCTGGTCTCAAGAAGCCCAGTACTATTCCGAAACGCTGCCTGCAGGGACAGGTCAACCCAGCTTAGTGATTGAGGGAGAGGTGGTGCTGGGGCAGGCTGACACTCCCACTAGGCCCCTCGTTCGTCATCAATCGCTGCCCTTAGTGGCGCTGCTTAAAGCGATGAATATTTATAGTAATAACGCCATGGCCGATCAGATTGCTCGGGGCCTGGGGGGCGCGAACACGATCGCCGCCCAGGTCGTGGCACACACGCAACTTTCCATTGAAGAACTGCGCTTTATCAATGGCTCTGGCCTCGGGATCGAAAACCAAATGTCGCCTCGGGCGGTGGTCAAGGTCCTGCAAGCGATTCAAGCGCAGTTGCAACCCCACGGGTTGTCGATCGCTGACGTGATGCCGGTCATGGGCCAAGAGATTGGCACCTTAGCTGGTCGGAACTTGCCCCCCCAGTCGGCCTTGAAAACGGGCAGTTTAGCGACGGTGAGCACCCTGGCTGGGGTGTTCCATAGCCGCGATCGCGGGCCGATCTGGTTTGCCATTCTCAATCAGGGCTATGACCTAGAGGGTTTCGCATTCAGCAAGACGCCTTACTGCGTGCCCTTGAAACCCATTGGGGCAGCGCGCCACCACCGCCCGAGCTACAACCCCAGGTGAAATTGGGCCAAGCGCCCTATGGGTTAGGGGATCCTCAACGGAATCAAGCCCATGGGGAATAGACGGCCCTGGTTTTCGGTCTTGTTTTGCTGGCAAGGGTCGGTGATTCCGGCGGTGCTACCCCGCGTCTGGCTTTGCGTTGGGTTTGGGGTGATCATCTCAGCTCTAGATCAGGCGGGTTGGGCGGTGTCCTGGCCCATTCTGGGGAGTCTGGTTCCCAGCATTGTGCTGGGCCTGCTGTTGGTCTTTCGCACCAACACTGCCTATGAACGGTTTTGGGAAGGCCGTAAGCTCTGGGGAAGCTTGGTCAACACCACCCGCAACTTGGCCCGCCAAATTTGGGTGACCATTGAGGAAACCGATGCCAGCGATCGCGCCGCTAAAATTGCCGTCCTACGATTGCTGGTGGGTTTTGCGATCGCTACGAAGCTGCACCTGCGGCAAGAGCCTCTGAATGCAGAACTGGAGGAAATGGTCGCTTCTGACCAGTTCGTCAAGCTGGGTACGATGAACCATCCGCCCCTGGAGATTGCCTTCTGGATAGCTGATTATCTCCAGAAGTGCCACCGCCAAGGGCAGCTCAATCCCTATCAGCTCAGCGCCATGATCGATCTTCTGGATCAAGCCGTCAATGTATTGGGGGGCTGTGAGCGCATTCTCAAGACGCCGATCCCCTTGGCCTACAGCATTCATCTCAAGCAGTTATTGATGCTCTATTGCCTATCCCTCACTTTTCAGGTGGTGGGAAGCTTGCACTGGTGGACCGGAGGCGTGGTCGGGTTAGTGAGCTTTGCCGTCTTCGGCATTGAGGAAATTGGCATCGAGATTGAAAATCCCTTTGGCCGTGACCCCAATGATCTCCCCCTAGACGCCATTTGTCGCACTATGGCCCACAACATTGAGGATCTGATTTCCCTCTCCCCCAGTAGCTGCCAATGGCACAAGCCCCACGCCCTGACCGACTGAGCGAAAGGAGCAGGCAAAATTGGAACTGAATGGGGTATTATAATGAGCCTGCGCGATTAGACCTCAATAGGGGCGATTAGCTCAGTTGGTAGAGCGCCTGCCTTACAAGCAGGATGTCACTGGTTCGAGTCCAGTATCGCCCATTGTCTGATCCGTACCGTTGTCGGTAATCAGGTTTTGTTTGGGCAGACCCCGCTCTGGCGGTCGCCTAGTTCTATTCGGAGGAAGTCATGACTCAACGACCCTTTGGCGGCACCGTCCGCAAACGTAAGCGCACCTCTGGTTTCCGCACCCGGATGCGTACCCCCACCGGACGCCGGGTGATTGCCACCCGGCGTCGCAAAGGTAGAGCGCGGTTAGCGGTTTAATTGGCCCCTCAGACTGGCTGCTGTCCCGAGCGGCACACCCTCAACCTTGGCCCTTCCTAAGCGTCACCGTCTGACCCGAAACCGTGATTTTGTCGCGGTGCGTCGATTGGGTCAGCGGGCAAGTTCGGCAGTCCTCAGGGCTGGCGTTCGTCCCCGCAACAGTAACGGAGGTCGCCTGCCCAGTCGGTTTGGAATTACCGTCAGCCAAAAGGTTAGCAAGCGCGCGGTGGTGCGTAATCGGCTGAAACGGCGCGTCAGTGCCGCCATTCAGGCCCTGTTGCCACGGCTCAAAAATGATTTAGACGTGGTAATTGTGCTGCGATCGGCGGCCATCCAATGCGATTACGAGCAACTTTTGCAACAATTGAAACAGTTGTTACTCGAACTTGAGGTGCTAAATGGGGATCCGTGAGGATGTTTACTATGAGGGCGGCCCTCACATCGGGGACTTGATCTTGAATGCGTTTTTGGCCTTGACGGTGGTTTGTATCCCCTTGACCGTCGGGGCGATTACTCGGGCCTTGTGGCTGCGGTATCGCATCACCAGTCGTCGCATTTCGGTCACTGGCGGCTGGATGGGGCGCACCCGCTCCGACATTATCTACAACGAGATCAAGTCGATTGTGACCGTGCCGCGCGGATTAGGTCTGTGGGGAGATATGGTGGTTACCCTCAAGGACGGTAGTCGCTTAGAGTTTCGGGCCTTGCCCAAGTTTCGAGCGGTTGCCGACTATATCAATGACAAGATTGGTGCCAATGCTGTCGAGGTAGCGGCTTAAGGCTGCAACAGTGAGCCCTGAGCAAGCCGTCCCAGTTCTGTCTTAACCCGATGCTATGCCAAGGCTGGGGCTAACCGTACCTGAGGGAATGTCCCAAGACGCTACGCTTTTCGATAGAGTAGGGTCGGGTTCGATTTTGATGTTGAAAATAGCAGGCTGGTTGAGGTAGAGCGCGCATGGACTTTGGGATCGGGTTTATTACCAACAACATCATGTTGCCAATCCTAGATTTTTTCTACGGGATTGTGCCCAGCTATGGGTTAGCAATTGTGGCGTTGACACTCGTGATTCGGTTTGCACTCTATCCCCTGAACGCAGGCTCTATCCGTAACATGCGGCGCATGAAGGTAGCTCAGCCCGCCATGCAGAAGCGGGTTAAGGAAGTTCAAGAGCGCTACAAGGATGATGCGGCCAAGCTCCAAGAGGAAATGAGCAAGGTCTATAAAGACTTTGGCAATCCCCTAGCAGGTTGCTTTCCCGTCCTGTTGCAGATGCCGATTCTGTTTGCGCTGTTTGCCACCCTGCGAGGGTCGCCCTTTGCCGATGTGGCCTATCCCATCAACATCAGCATCCTGCCCCAGAACATGACTGAGCAGGTTCAGCCTCAGACTTTCTCGACCAGTCCTAAAAGTATTTACATCACCGACGGGGCTCATTTCCCGGTATCAGCTGTGATCCCGCAGGGTAACCGTTTGGTGGTGGGCGATGAAGCCGATGTCTCCTTCCAAACCGAGCAGGGCCGCACCCTGGCGCAGTTGAGTGAAGATTATGAGGATGTCGCCCCCCTAGAGACCTATTGGGAGGTGACTAAAGGCCAGGACTTGGTGGAGGTGGACGCCAATGGTCATGTGACGGCGATCGCCCCCGGAGACGTCACTTTACAAGCCAAGGTAAATGGACTTGCCGCGAATAAAGGCTTCTTGTTTATCCAAGCCCTGGGTCGAATTGGGGTGACTGGGGATGATGGCACCATCCATTGGGACATCTTGTTCATGATCCTGTTCTTCGGGGTCAGCCTCTACGTCAACCAGTTGCTCACGGGTCAGGGCCAGACCAGTGGCGATAACGCCCAGCAAAATGCGATCAACAAGTTCACGCCAATTATTTTTTCAGGCATGTTCTTGTTCTTCCCGTTGCCGGCTGGGGTGTTGATGTATATGTTGATTGCCAATATTTTCCAAACCGTGCAGACGTTTATTTTGTCTCGGGAGCCCTTACCCGAGAACCTGCAAAAGATTGTGGATGCAGAAGCTGCGAAGGCTCCTGCTGGCAAGGGTGGCGATGGTCGTCAAACCCTCCCCTTTGAACCCGGTCGAGCCAAGAAAAAGGAAAAGGCGTCTTAAGCGATGGACGATCAAAGTCAGCGCGATCAAAATCAGCAAACCGGGATTCAGTGGCTTGAAAATCTGCTGACGTTCCAAGGGGTATCAGCGCAGGTTAATGCCGAGCTGATCGCCGATGATGAAGGCGCAAGCTGCTGGCTCACCATTGATGAGCAGTCCTTAGCGCCCGAGCAAGTTACGGGCCTTTTAGGAGAAAAAGGGCAGGTGCTGGATGCGATGCAGTATCTGGCCAATACTACGCTGAACTTGGGGCGCGCCCAGAAGCGCAGCAAGCCTATACCCTGGAGTTGGCCGGTCACCGGGCGCAGCGCTACGCCGAGCTGGAGGCGATGGCCGCCGTCGCTGCCCAACAAGTCCAAGCTACGGCGGCAGAATATGAAATGACGGGGCTGTCTTCGGCAGAGCGACGCCAGATGCACCAACTGCTCAAAGCCTATGACGGCTTAGAAACCTTTAGCCGGGGCCGGGAACCAGAGCGTCATCTGATTGTGCGTCCATTGTCTGATGCTGAATCGAGTGCCGATGCCTAGGTAAATCCATTAGGTAAAGCCTAGATAATGGTGCCATGGGGGCTAGCAGGCTGGACATGCAAAAGAGAACCGGGAGGGTTGGATGAAAGCGATTTATATTCCCCATCTGCTGAATGCCATCCACCAGACCCGACTGCTGACCTTTGAAGCTCATTTTCCTCCCCTGGAAACGTTGGTGCCCGTTCGCGGTGAGCTATCGGTGAGTCACTGTAAGACTTATTTAGAGGTGAAGGGCACTGCCGATACGATTGTGACCCTGACCTGCGATCGCTGTTTGCAATGCTATAACCATCGCTTGTCCCTGGATACCGCTGAGCTGATCTGGTTAGACGCTACCGCCAATGCCCAAGCACCCCTAGAACGGGAGGTGGGGATGGAAGAGCTAATCGAGACCCTATCCCCCCAGGGATACTTTGAGCCCGATACCTGGCTTTATGAGCAGCTTTGTTTGGCCCTGCCCCAGCGGCAAATCTGTGATCCTGACTGCCCAGGGATCATCATCGCGGATGAGCCCGCTACCCAGTCTGCTGCCACCTTGACCGATCATCGCTGGGCTGCCCTTGCCGCCCTACAGGATCAGCTCCCAGAGGCCCAAGGGGAGTGACCATTGCCCATGGCGCTGTAGAGGGTCTCTGACTGTCGCAATCGGTGAAGATTAGGTAGATCAAGATTAGGCAGATCAAGATTAGCGAGTAGATCAAGATTAGGTATTAGGTCGGCGTGATGAGTTTCACCACTGAACTAACGCTATGTTTGCGGGCTCGATACCCGATTATCTACGTCACCACTCAGGAAGAAGAGCGGGCCGAGCAAGCGATCGCCGATTGTGCCAAACAGGCCGGGAATCGAGGCGTCTATTTTTGGGATTTTGTAGATGGCTACCAAGGCAACCCCACCGATGCCGGAATTGCCCGCCGCAACCCCTTGCAGGCCCTAGAGCACATTGAGAAATTACCGTCTACCACCGCGACGGTCTTTGTGCTCAGAGATTTTCAGAAATTTTGGGAGGACATCGGGGTCTCTCGCAAGCTTCGCCAGTTGGCCCGCCAGCTCAAGGCCCAGCCGAAGAACCTGATTTTCTTGGCTCCCCAAGTCTCCGTGCCCGAGGAGCTGAGCGAAGTGGTGACGGTGTTAACCTTCGACCTGCCCGATAAGGCCACGATTCGGGCTGAGGTCGAACGCTTACTTAACGCGAGCGGCTCCACGCTGCAAGGGCGAGAACTAGACGAACTCACCCGCTCTTGCCAGGGGCTTTCCATTGAGCGAATTCGGCGGATTATGGCTCGGGGCATTGCTACCCATGGCCGCTTCCAAGCCAGCGATATTGAGCTGGTCCTGGAGGAGAAGCGTCAAACCATCCGTCAGACCCAAATCCTGGAGTTTTATCCCGCTAAGGAACGGATTTCTGATATTGGGGGTCTCGATAACCTCAAGGATTGGCTGCTGCGCCGGGGCAATGCCTTTTCTGACCAGGCCCGTCAGTATGGGCTACCTCACCCCCGAGGTCTGTTGCTCGTGGGGATTCAGGGGACGGGCAAGTCTCTGACCGCTAAGGCGATCGCCCACCACTGGCACTTACCGCTGCTGCGGCTGGATGTGGGGCGTTTGTTTGCCGGTTTGGTGGGGGAGTCTGAGTCCCGCACTCGCCAAATGATTCAGATTGCTGAAGCCCTAGCCCCCTGCGTCCTCTGGATTGATGAAATTGACAAAGCCTTTGCGGGGCTAGACAGTCGGGGGGATTCGGGAACCACCAGTCGCGTTTTGGGCACCTTCATTACCTGGCTGGCAGAAAAGACTTCTCCGGTGTTTGTGGTGTCCACCGCCAATAATATTCAGGCCCTGCCCCCCGAGATGCTGCGGCGGGGACGCTTTGATGACATCTTTTTGTGGGGCTGCCGACCCAAGAAGAGCGGCAGGCAATTTTGCAGTGCATCTGTCCCGACTGCGCGCTCACAATCTCCAAGCCTATGATTTGAGCCGCCTTGCCTATGAGACCCCGAATTTCTCCGGTGCAGAGATCGAGCAGACGTTAATCGAGGCGATGCACATTGGCTTTAGCCAAAATCGGGATTTCACCACGGATGACATCTTGGAGGCCGCCAGCCAGATGATTCCCCTGGCGCGCACGGCCAAAGACCAAGTGGAAGCTCTGCAAGCTTGGGCGGCGTCCGGCAAAGCCCGAATGGCTTCTCGCAACCCTGGTTTGGGCGATCGCCTCAAGCAACGGCTCGATGCTGAGGAGACGTCCTAACCCCTGGTGGTTCCTCAACAATTCCCATTGGTTTTGGCGAAACGATGTTATAACCGGATGGCAGATCGAGTCGCTGAAATCGTCATAGGGCACCATGAAAGGATGTTTGGTGGGATTTTCGAAGCTAACGCTAGGGGTTTTCCTAGCGATTTTCTTGCTGTCCCTAGCGGGGGTCGCCACCGCCCGCTATTTCATGACGCGACTATCTGTACTGCCCAGCAAACCGGTTTTTAGCAACGAAACGGTGGTGACGGGGGCTGACCCCGCAGCGGCTGACCCCACAGCAACAGCAGCCAGTGATCCGGCTGCCGCCTCGACTCCAGGGACATCGACTCCCGAGCAAGTCCCCTTTGAGCGCCCCCCCGACAGCTACGACGCGGTGGTGGTGCAGCCGATCGGGTTAGTGCTCAGATCGGGTCCTGGCCAAGAGTTTCAGCAACTGGGGGGGATTGACTACAACGATCCGGTCTTGGTGCTGAAGAGCAGCGATGACGGGGAATGGCTAAATGTGCGCTTGCCGGATACGGGTCAAGAGGGCTGGATTAAATCGGGTAATACCCAGCCCCTGACGGCTCAGCAGCCGCAGTAAGACGCGGCTGGTTGTAAAGAAACACGTCGCTATTTATACCTTGATTTAGAAATCTGGGTGCCCCTCAAGACCCTAGAGGTAAAAGTGATAGGTTAAGGCCACTTTATTATTCAGTGGCTAGAGAGGGCCGACAAGGGCAATGTACCAAAATCAAAAAACCGATTGGCTCGGCTCGATGGTGGTGGCTGGCTTGGGGGCGGGGATCATTACCTCCTTTGCCGTCGCTCAAGGCCAAAGCCCCTGGCTAGCCTTAGGTATCACCTTGTTTGCGGCGATCGCCGCTGTTCTGATTGAGCGAGAAATGGGTTAGGACCGCTACGCGGGATGCAAAAGGCAAAGTTTAAAAGGCAAAGCCCAAACAGATAGGACGCAAGGGCGTAAATCATTGGACTATTCCGATTCCTAGCCCCCTCGCTCCTTTTGTCCCCGCATTAGCTTTTGAACCGATGTTGACAAGAGGCGATTCGATGTCAGCTCAGCCGCTGACGATGCCCCTGGCAGCTTTCAGGCTTGAACAATCAACACAGAACAGGGCGCATGGTGGACCACATAGTTACTCGTGCTCCCGAGTAAGGCCGCAGCGAACCCTTTGCGGCTGCGGTAGCCGACGATGATTAAATCAGCCCCCCAGTCCTTGGCCTTTTGGCAAATGGTTTTGCCCGGATTGCCGATACCCCAGTCCCAATCAGTTTTGATCCCTTGAGCTGTGGATTGCTCGGCGTGGGTTTCCAACCATTGACGCACGGCCTCTGTACGCTCGCCGAGCTGCTGCTGGGCAATGTCTAGAAACTGACTCAGGTTGGCCTTATAGCGATCGCCATAATCTAGGCTAGATGCAGGGGGGAGCGGCAGACAATGGAGCAACAGGATTTGAGTTACTTCGGGTTGGGCCTGTTCCCAGGCTTGGGCGATAATTTCTTCTGCTAGGGGGGTCTGATCGAGCGCCACCAAGATTTTCTGATAAGCCGTCATGAGTTGTCGTATCCAGTTGTCGCGTTAGTTTTACTCTAGTGACAAGATATGTGGGCGGCGTCAGAATGGGGTCAAATCTCAAAAAAACGTCTTGCTTCTAGAAACTGGAGCTAGTAATGACTCCGGCTTTCTTGAGGAAGTGAGACAATTGGCTGCACTTAGGCGCATTGAATAACGCCACCATGCTTGTTCCCTTTTGCTATGACGATTTGCGCCATGCCAAACGGCTGGGCAAGATGACGGCGCGGCCCTCACCTTTTTCCGACAGGCATAGACCCTACGTTAGCCCTCTCCCACGGGGCTAGCCGTTAGGCAAAATTCTGGCAAAGCTAGAGACAGCAGGGCTTCTGGCGACCACTGGCAGCGGACGGTAGCGCCACCTTCCGCAGTGGACATCATGGGTAAACGGCCATCCATACAGGTGCGTAGCTTCAGTGCTGCCATCTAGGGTCGCGGGGGCTCTCTAGAATACGGACTGAGACCCGCCCCAATGGGGGAAGTTCGCCCAGGATGGGGCCGGGTCACCCTTCCCAAGACCTCGCCCCCATCCGGAGCGGTCTAATCTGAACGCACATAACCCAAAGGACCGGTTGATGGTTACCTCACGCGCCAATCCGTTTGCTGATGAAGTTTTAGAACGCCGCTATGTGGACTACGCCTACGACCAGCCCGGTAGCCTACCGGGGACCCTACAAATCAAAGCGAATGCAATCCCCCCGAGGATTGTTTTGATTGATTACAGTGCGGATAAGGCGGAGCGATTCGTCGTCGCCAATCCGATGGAATGTGCCGATTACCTAGACCGTGAATCCGTCTCTTGGATCGATATCCATGGTTTGGGACAGGAAGACACCTGGCGGCAGATCGGGCAAGTTTTCAACCTACATCCGGTGGTGTTAGAAGATGTGGTGAATGTCCCCCAGCGCCCTAAAGCTGAGGATTATGGGGATCAACTGGTGGTGGTCTTGCACATGGTGATGATATTGCCGGGGCAGGAACATTTTTTAAACGAGCAGGTCAGCTTTGTGCTGGATAAAAATCACCTATTAACGGTGCAGGAGGAACCGGATTACGATTGCTTCCAACTGGTTCGCGATCGCATTCGTTTTAACAAAGGCACCATCCGTCAACGGCAGGCGGATTACTTGCTGTATAGCCTACTGGATGCCGTTGTAGATGGCATTTTCCCGGTGCTAGAGCATTATGGGGAACGCATTGAAACCCTAGAGCGTGAAGTCACCAATGCCCCAACCGTTCATACTTTGAATGAAATTCACCAGATCAAGCGTGAACTGCTGACCCTACGGCGATCGATTTGGCCCCAGCGGGAGGCGATCGCCGTATTGTTGCGCGAAGACTGTACGCTGATTCGGCCTGCCGTCAAGGTTTATCTACGGGACTGCTACGAGCATGTGGTGCAATCCCTCGACATGCTAGAGACCTATCGAGAATTGGCCTCTAGCTTGATGGATGTCTACCTCTCCTCAGTGAGTAACAAGATGAACGAGGTCATGAAGACCTTAACCGTTATCTCGACCATTTTCATTCCCCTCACCTTTGTAGCGGGTATTTACGGCATGAATTTCAGCCCCAGTGCCTCCCCTTGGAATATGCCAGAACTTAACTGGTACTGGGGCTACCCTGGCGTCTGGTTACTCATGATTGCCATTGCCGCTGGCTTGTTCTATTTTTTCTGGCGACGGGGCTGGTTTGAGAATTTTTCAGCGGTCAAACCAACCCGATCCAAGTCCCTTTAAGAGGCTGGGAATATCCTTCAGCACTGCCATAGCACCCTTGCCGCCCAGTCCTAAGTGGTCAGGTGCTGGCGCACGGCGAGGGCAATCTGATCGGTCCAGTGATCGACCGTCTCAAGGGTCTCTGCTTCTACCATCACCCGAATCAAGGGTTCAGTGCCCGAAGGCCGCACCAGCACCCGGCCTGAGTCGCCCATGGCGGATTCGGCCTTGTCGATCGCTTGCTGCACCGCCCCACAGTCTTGCCAATGCATGCGGCGATCGCGGTCCTCAACGCGGATATTCTCCAAGCGCTGGGGGAAGGTTTGGAAGCTTTGGTCCACCAGTGCCGCCAGGGAGCCGCCCGATTGCTTCACCAGTTTTGCCAAATGTAAGGCTGTCAAAATGCCATCGCCGGTCATGCTGTAGTGGTGACAGAGGATGTGACCCGACTGTTCGCCCCCCAGCATCGCGCCTTGACGGATCATCTCAGCATGGACATGCTGGTCGCCGACATTGGTGCGTACGAGGGTGCCCCCCAACTGCTGCCAAGCCCGCTCAAAGCCCAAGTTGGCCATCACGGTGGAAATAATCGTATCGTGGGGAAGCCGACCGGCTGTTTTCAGCAACTGACCCCAAAAATACAAAATGTAGTCCCCATCGACGACGCGCCCCTGGGCATCGACGGCCAAGACCCGGTCGGCGTCGCCGTCAAAGGCAAAGCCAATGTCGGCCTTGTGGGCCTGGACGGCGGCGGTGAGGGGGCCAAGGTGGGTGGAGCCACAGTTGACGTTAATGCGATCGCCATCGGGCAAACCATGGAGGCTGATGATCTCCGCATGGGTGCCATCAAAGGCGCGATCAGCAATGCCTGCCGCCGCCCCCCAGGCCATGTCGAGCACAATCTTCAACCCGCTCAGGTCAAGGCTGGGTTGCAAAGGCTCATGGAGAAAGTCGAGGTAGCGATCGACCAACTCTGGGCGGGGATAACACTGGCCCCAAGCCGGTTGTGAGCGGGGCGTAGGCTGGGAACCTTGGCCCCGCAAAGCTTGCTCAATCTGTTGCTGAATCTGGGTCGAAAGCTTAGTGCCGTCGGCTCCAAAAAATTTAATCCCGTTATCCCCCGGAGGGTTATGACTGGCGGAAATCATGATGCCGCCCATGGCCCCCACTTGCTGGGTCAGATAAGCCACAGCGGCGGTGGGGCACAGACCCAAATTCCAGACTTCCAAACCGGCTGAGGTGAGGCCAGCGGCCAGCGCCGTAGAGAGCATGTGGCCTGAACTGCGAGAGTCTTGGCCCACGAGGACGAGCCCCGGTTGGGGCATGGTCTGCTTCAGCACCTGTCCGGCCCAATAGCCCACTTGCATTCCTAGGGGGGCGGTGAGCAATTCACCAGCGCGCCCGCGAATGCCATCGGTACCAAATAAAGGCGTGGCTGGGAGATCTAAGGGCAGCCAGCCAATGCCACCTGGCGCACCCAGGGCCAAACCGTCGGAAACATCCGTCTGAGTAAAAGAACGTACCATTGATTTACAACTCCTCACACACGCGCCATCTCCAGAGGAGAATAGCACTTTGCTTCCAAAATCTCCGTTTCGATTGACCGGTTCCCGGATAGACCACCGCATTATTAAGGAATGAGAATTTAATAAGACCGATAACTTCCCGACACCCTCATCCCCTAACCCCTTCTCCCAGATTG
>JAAUQE010000052.1 GCA_012032425.1 Leptolyngbya sp. RL_3_1
AGCCCTTGGCGGCAGGGGGGCTGTTTAAAATTGGTAACGCCCCTGACAGTCCCGATCAGCGCTGGATTTCTTCGGTTTTGGTGCGTTCCGATGGCTGGGTGATTGATACCCGTCGCCTAAACGTGGCGAATTAAGCCACCCAAATCGACGCAGAATTGGGTCAATAGTCAATTAATGGAATCGCTATGCGGCCTTGACCAAGGCCGTCAGCACCCCCTGAAAGAGCCCCAACCCATCGGTGCTGCCTAAGACCCCATCGGCAGCCCGCTCAGGGTGGGGCATCATGCCTAAAACGGTGCCCTGGCGGTTACAGATCCCAGCAATGCTGTGGGCCGAGCCATTGGGGTTATCGCGATCGCCCCAAGTCCCATCTGGGGCACTGTAGCGAAACACCACCTGGCGGTTATCCTCTAGGGCCTTTAAGGTGTCGGCATCGGCGTAATAGCAGCCTTCCCCATGGGCAATGGGCAGGGTAATCACCTTTTGATTGCCGTAGGCTTGGGTCCAGAGCAGGTCCGATCGCTCAATCCGCAAAGGCAGGCGATCGCAAATAAAGTGCAAATTGCGATTACGCACCAACGCTCCCGGTAGGAGTCCCGCCTCCGTCAAAATTTGAAAGCCATTGCAGACCCCTAGCACTAGGCCACCCCGTTTGCATGGGCGACGGTGGCGCGCAGGGCGGGAGAAAATTGGGCGATGGCCCCACAGCGCAGGTAATCCCCATAGCTAAACCCCCCCGGCACCACCACCAGGTCCACCGCGCCCAGGTCACTGTCTTCATGCCAGATCATGCGCGTGGGCTGGTGCAGGAGATCGCGGGTGACATAGGCGACATCGCGATCGCAATTGGAGCCAGGGAAGACGATTACACCCACATTCATCGGGTCAGGATCCTTAAACGCAGCAACTAATTATTTGGCCAAACCGGCACCCATCCCCACAGCGACTGCTTGGGCCTGGGGATCGACACATGCCAGATCAAACCGATAATTTTCGATCACTGGATTGGCTAAAAGCTGATCACAAATCTGATCAAGCTGCTGTCGGGCCTGCGCCTCATCCGCTGCTGATAGCGTCACTTCCACATACTTACCAATCCGCACCTGGGAGACCTGGTTATAACCCATATGTGCCAGCCCCGATTGCACCGCTGTCCCAGCCGGATCAAGCACCGAGGGCCGCAGGGTAACGTAGATTTGAGCTTGGTAAGTGGCCATGGCCGAAAACCCCGGTTCAAAGCTTCATTATCCTACCGTATCCTTCTGATGTGCTTCTGGGGGACTGGACTAGCGGGACTGGCTGCGGCAAGGCCCTCGCTCTGCACTAAGCTGAAAGCAAGCGCTGAAGGAAAGCGCCGCAAGCAATCGCCAAATCCAGGTATGCCCCGTCGAACCCGTAGCCAAACCCACATTCTTAAGGTGATTACGACCCTGGGAACGCCCATTTCTGCCCAGGATCTCTATCGCCAACTGCGTGACCATCAATACCGCATTGGTTTGGCAACGGTTTATCGCGCCCTAGAGGCACTGAAACTGGAAGGGGCGGTGCAGATGCGCACCCTACCCACCGGCGAATCGGTGTATAGCGTACCCAAAGAAGATCGCCATCATCTGACCTGTTTGCAGTGCGATCGCACCATTCCGGTAGATGAATGTCCGGTCCATGATTTGGAAAAAACCCTCCATCGCACCCATCAGTTCCGCATTTTTTATCACACCCTCGAATTCTTTGGCCTTTGCCCCGACTGCCAGTCACCCGACTTGACGAACGTGGCCACGGCTGACCATTGCGACCCTTGAAGGCGATCACCCTTCCAGCGGTCACTACAAGCGTTCACGACAAGTGGCCATTACAGCGGTATTCCCTTCTCTGATCCCCATGGCTGATCCCTACGGCTGGGTAGACAACGCTCTGGCAACGATTCACCGCGCCCACTGGCATCGGGCGGTGCAGCCCCTAGACGGGTTGCCGGGTCCGGTGATGACTGGGCAAGGGCAGCCCCTGGTCAATTTCGCCAGCAATGATTACCTGGGCTTAGCGGGGGATCCGCGCTTACGGGCAGCGGCGATCGCCGCCCTCCAACAATATGGCACCGGCAGCACCGGCTCACGGCTGCTCAGCGGTCACCGCCCCCTCCACCAGCAGCTCGAACAGGCGCTGGCTGATCTCAAAGGGACCGAAGCTGCCCTGGTGTTCAGCTCTGGCTACCTGGCTAATATCGGCACCATTACCGCCCTAGTCGGCCAGCGGGATCTGATTTTGTCAGACCAGTACAATCACGCCAGCCTAATCAATGGGGCCAAGCTCAGCGGCGCGACGGTGCTTAACTACCGCCACTGCGATCCTCAGCACCTGCAAGAGCAGCTCACCCAGCACCGCACTCAGTATCGCCGCTGCCTGATTCTTACCGACAGTGTCTTCAGCATGGACGGCGACCTCTGTCCCCTGCCAGAAATTTTGGCGCTGGCCGATGACTTTGAAGCCATGGTGCTGGTGGATGAGGCCCATGGCACTGGGGTGCTGGGGGCCACTGGCGCGGGGGGCGTCGAGCAGTTAGGCTGTCGGGGCCGTCCGCTGGTGCAGATGGGAACCCTCAGCAAAGCCTTAGGGAGTCTGGGGGGCTATGTGGCTGGCTCGGCAACGTTGATTGATTTGCTGCGGAATCGGGCCTCCAGTTGGATTTACACCACCGCCTTAACCCCCGCCGCCACTGCCGCCGCCTGCCAAGCCATTGCCATTGTTCAAGCAGAGCCCGAGCGGCGCGATCGCCTGCGTGCCCACCAACAGACCCTGGCTCAGGGTCTAGATAAGGTACTGGCCGACCCGTCTCCCCAGAGTCCGTTGGAGCGGCGACTCGCCTCCGCCTCACCGATTCTCTGTATCGAAGTGAAAGCTGAAGTGAAAGCGGCGGGTAAAAATGCCGCCATGGTGATGGCGCTGAAGCGGCGGCTCATGGCCCAAGGATTATTGCTCAGCGCCGTGCGTCCTCCCACTGTCCCCATCAGTCGCCTGCGGATTACCCTGATGGCGACTCACACCTCAGAGCATCTCGACCAGTTATTGGGGGCGTTGGGAGAGATTGTGGCAGGAAGGTAGAGGCTGCATACAGCCTAAAGGCATTCACCGCAGGGCTTAGGGGAGAATGGGGTGAAGGGTAATGGGTGAAGGGTTGAAGGGGTGCGAGGATAATGGAGTGCAACTTGAGCCGACTCTTTACAATGGGCTTGTGAATTGGCTTCTGGCAATTGTTCCTTTTCAACTATGCAGGACCTGATTGAAACCGCGCTCAAACAAGGGAATTACCCCGCCGCTGCTGATCTGTTGCAGCAGTGGAAGCGTAAAGATCCCCGCGATCCTTGGCTCTTGCTGGCGATCGCGCAATATCAAGAAGCGATCGGCAAGTGGGAAACCGCAGAGCGCACCTACCTAAAGCTGCTACAGAAAGCGGCGTTACCCAAACTCATGGGTCATGCCCGTCAAGGCATCCAGCGGGTTCAAACCCACCTGCTCCAAGCCCGAGAAGCGGCGTTAGCAACGGCGCGCTCCAGTCCCGATAGTGACGCCCCCGGCATTCTCTGTCTAGAACCGGTCAGAGGAGAGGCGGCGCGTACTGCTGCCGCTCAAGGGTTGGCCAAAATCCTTCAGATTGATCCTTATATGGCTCGCCTCCAGCTCCCCAGCAAAGGTTGGCGACTCCATCGGGTGGGGCCGCTGGGAGAGCTGCGATTTTTAGGGGAGTCCCTACGGGCCGCCCAGACCCCGGCGTTCTGGGTGAATCAAACCGAACTCAAGCAAATTCAAACTTTTCAGGTCAATTATTTCCGGTCTGTGGGTGCTCAGGGAACAGTGGTCTGCCAGAATGAAACCGGTCAACTGGGGGAAATTGGCTTTGATTGGGCAGAAATCAGTCAGGCCGTGACCGGATCACTGCCCTTATTTGAGTCGGTGCTCGATCGCGATGCCTGGGGAAAATTAGAACGCAAGGAAAAGACCCAGGACTACGCTGAAGTGATTGATCTGCATCTGCGTGAACGCCGCTGTATCCTACGGCTCTGCGATCGCGCCTATGAATTCAAGCACGGTAATCCATTACCAGACCTAGCACCCCAAGAGACGGCTAGCCCCTCTCGTCGCCGACAATGGAATGCCCTCAGGGATTACGTGCTCAACCAGGTGTCAGGACCGATCCAGTCTGGATTTACCAACTTTGGCGAAGGCGCATTGGAATACATTGACCTGATGCCGTTCTTCGAGGCCCACATGCCGTTGGTGCGCCGCCAAGATACCCCCTGGGATGCGGCTTTCCACCTGTACAGTGGGCTGCACTTTGTGCGATCGTCCCCAGAGAGTGCCGATCGCAGTCACCAGCCCGGTTAGGGCGCTAAGGACCAGAGTGATGCTAGTGGTCTGTCAATTTTAAGAATCAGGGTTTAGTAGGTTGGGTGAAACGCAGTGAAACCCAACAATCATGTGCTGTGTTGGGTTTTGCTATCGCGCCACCCAACCTACAAATTGAAAGCTTACAGAACACTAGGTGGCCTCAGCACATAAATCATTGCCATCAAAAAGGGTCCGCCCTGATCAGGACGGACCCAAACTTCAAGGTTCTCTACTGAGATCAATCCAGCTCAGCCCATAGAATTAGAGCGCTTCATCTCTTTGACCATATCCGTAAAGGGAGAAAGGCTGGGACCTGGGCGGCGACGGCTGGTATTGCTGAGGCGGGGGTTAACCAGAAAATCGGTTGCAAATGTCAACCCCCCCTCGGCGGGAGATGCCGGTTTACTGGCTTGCGATTGAGGTGCGGCTGCCACGGCGACCGGTGCTGGGGCCACTTTCTCGGCCTTGGCGGATGCCTTGGCGGGCTTGGCTTCAGCAGGGGCTGCCGCTGGCGTCGCTGGTGCTGACTTAGGCGCTGGAGCAGCAGCAGCTTCATCAAACTCTAGAAAATACTCTGATTTTTTGCCTAGGCCAAAGATACCCAGAATCGCACTAAACAGGGTGCCGACAAGACCCGAAATTGCGCCCACAACGTTTTTAATCAGACCCATGCTTGATATGACTCCACAATATTGCATCAACCCCACCGCCCATTGTGCAAAACCCAACTCAATGGCAACGGCGCTTTAAACCTTGGCCACATCCAAGCCTGTCGTCCGCCTTCCGATAAAAACTCAGGCTTTCAGGTTGGATGTCGTTTAACTATTATCAAATTTATGTTTCGACCAAGGCAAGAAATCTGAGAACACCTTTACATAAGTAAACAGGCAAGTAGAGGATACATCCTCTACTTGCCTGTTTGGACCGACGGGTTATGAACGTTTAGGCCAGCTAGCACTTGATGGCGGAATTAATGTGACCATTCCAGCGTCTAGCTCCCTTGCCCCTTAGGCTCCCCTGCTCTCAGCAATGGTGCTAAGACCTAAGTCGCCCGGTCCCAGGTCTAACTACTCGGCCCCCTGGGGTAATAATTCACGCTGCTTTTCACCAGCCTGAATCATCACCTTGCCCTGGTCATCGACATCCACCACGGCAGTGTCGCCATCGCCTAAGCTGCCGGAGAGAATCTGCTCTGCCAGAGTGTCTTCTAATAGGCGCATGATTGCACGACGCAACGGACGGGCACCGTAGCTGGGGTTATAGCCCTCTTCCACTAGGCGATCCTTAAACCGCTCTGTGACCTCTAGGGTAATGCCCTGTTCGGTCAGGCGACTAAAGACCTCCTTCAGCAGGATGTCGCTAATCAGCTTCACCTCATCCTTCGTGAGCTGCCGGAAGACGATGATTTCATCCAAACGGTTCAAGAACTCGGGCCGGAAGTACTGCTTCAGCTCCTCATTGACGAGGGAGCGAATGCGGTTGTACTGAGATTCGGCCTGACTTTCCTCAAAGTCAAACCCGAGACCCCCGCCACCCTTCTCAATCACCTTCGACCCGATATTCGAGGTCATGATCAGCAGGGTGTTTTTGAAATCTACCGTGCGACCCTTGGCATCGGTGAGGCGGCCATCTTCCAAAATCTGCAACAGCATGTTGAAGACGTCGGGATGGGCCTTCTCAATTTCATCGAAGAGGACCACAGTGTAGGGCCGTCGCCGGACGGCTTCGGTGAGCTGACCGCCTTCGCTATAGCCCACATAGCCTGGAGGCGAACCAATTAGCTTGGAAACCGTGTGGCGCTCCATAAATTCAGACATATCGAGGCGGATCATGGCCTCTTCAGCCCCAAAGAAGTAAGTCGCTAGGGACTTGGCTAGCTCAGTCTTACCAACCCCGGTGGGGCCAGAGAAGACAAAGCTGGCAATGGGGCGGTTGGGGTTCTTGAGACCCACCCGCGCCCGCCGGATGGCCCGAGAGATCGCTTTGACGGCTTCGTCTTGGCCAATCAGGCGCTGATGGAGGGTGTCCTCCATGTGCAGGAGCTTCTCAGATTCAGATTCGGTCAGTTTGTTGACCGGGACGCCGGTCCAAGAGGCGACGATGTGGGCAATGTCTTCTTCTGTGACCACGGGGGAGTCGTCCCCATCGGTGTCTTCAGATTTCTTGCCCTGGCAATGGTGCGAATCTCAGCCTTGATTTCCATTTCGCGATCGCGCAGTTCCCCAGCCTTGTCAAAATCCTGGGAGCGCACCGCGTTGTCCTTATCTTTCAGCAGTGATCGCAGCTCTTTGTCCAATTCCTTCGCGGCAGGGGGCAACTGCGAATTGATCAACCGCACCCGAGAACCGGCTTCGTCGATTAGGTCGATGGCTTTGTCCGGAAGGTAGCGGTCGGAAATATAGCGATCAGAGAGCTTGGCGGCGGCATCTAGGGCTTCATCTTGAATCTTGAGCTTGTGGTGCTGCTCGTAGCGATCGCGCAAACCATGGAGGATCTCGATGGTTTCTTCGACAGTAGGCTCGCCCACCATCACCGGCTGGAAGCGACGCTCAAGGGCGGCATCGCGCTCAATGTGCTTGCGGTACTCGTCGAGGGTGGTCGCGCCGATACATTGCAACTCACCCCGAGCCAAGGCAGGCTTCAGAATATTGGCGGCGTCAATGGCTCCCTCAGCGGCTCCAGCCCCAATCAAGGTATGCACCTCATCGATCACCAGGATGACATTGCCAGCAGAGCGGATCTCATCCATGATCTTCTTGAGCCGTTCTTCGAATTCCCCTCGGTACTTGGTGCCAGCCACCAGCAGGCCGATGTCTAGGGTGACCACCCGCTTCTCTTCGAGAATGTCGGGAATATCGCCATTGATAATGCGCTGGGCTAGCCCTTCGGCGATCGCGGTCTTACCAACTCCCGGCTCCCCAATCAAGACCGGATTATTTTTGGTTCGGCGACCCAAAATTTGGATGACACGCTCAATTTCCTTTTGACGACCTACCACTGGGTCTAACTTGCCGTCACCCGCCATTTGCGTCAGGTTGGCCCCAAACTCATCCAGGGTTGGCGTCTTGGTGCGCCCTGAACCGCCCCCGGTCGAGACCTCAGCCGTCTCACCCAGCATCCGGATCACCTGGGTGCGCACCTTAGAGAGGTCAACGCCAAGGTTTTCCAGGACTCGGGCGGCGACCCCCTCTCCCTCCCGGATTAAGCCGAGGAGCAGGTGCTCAGTGCCGATGTAATTGTGTCCCAGTTGGCGGGCTTCCTCTAGGGAAAGCTCTAGAACCCGCTTAGCCCGAGGCGTAAACGGAATCTCAACCGCAACAAAGCCTGATCCCCGTCCAATAATTTTTTCTACTTCAATCCGAGCATCTTTGAGATTGACCCCCATTGACTTGAGAACTTTGGCCGCAACCCCAGTCCCCTCACCAATCAGGCCCAATAGAATCTGCTCGGTTCCCACAAAATTGTGGCCCAAGCGGCGGGCCTCCTCTTGGGCGAGCATGATGACTTTAATAGCTTTTTCTGTGAAGCGTTCAAACATTAGCTGAGATCCAAATACCCGCCTGTACGCTGGTTATGCTGATTTTAGCACAGGGGTATTGGTGAACTGTGACCCAGCGAACAGCTTGCTAAATCAGGGGTTGAGCCTCTTTCGTGCAGATCTAGGTGAGGGTAACCGCCCCTCAGGGGATGGGCTCAATGCAGACCCGTGGCTCTGGATCAGCGTTTAGTCGGTGACCCGAGGTGATTTGGTCTAACCCGAAAGGCTGCCAGCCCTGGCGACAGAGGCGCTGGTGGCTGCGATCGCCCCATTGTCTCAAGCGCGGCGCTAGGGTGGCATCACTCAAGCCGCTGAGCCAAAGGATCAGAGCGTCTTCGCCGTCGTTATAGTAGTGCTGCCGCCGTCCGGCCACCTGGAACCCAAATTTTTCGTACAGGGAGAGGGCTATAGCGTTACTCGCCCGGACTTCGAGGGTGGCTCGCTGCAAGCCGCGATCGCGGGCTGCCACCAGCAACAGCCCCAGCAGCCACTGCCCCAAACCTTGACCTTGAACCTGGGGATCAATCCCCAACAGCGTAATATGGGCCTCATCTAGAATCGCCCAACAGCAGCCCACCCCGATCAGTGACGAGGCGGGATCAGGCGGCGAACCCTGGTGACCCGCGACCTTGCCTTGGGCATCATGCCCAAGCTGCTCCAGCACCAGCAGATCGCTGTTGGGACTGGCCAATTCTCGTTCATAGCCCGCTAAGGTCCACAGCCCGCCAAAACAGCGCTGATCGAGCTTCACCACCGCAGCTAAATGCGGTGGCGTTAAAGGACAGCAAGCAACCGATTTCATCGCGCTGATTTCATCGCCTTATCGTCGCGGGTTGGAGCTCGATTGTACACTGAGAGACCATAGCCCGAGATGTGCCGACTCGGTATGGCTGTGCCTTTGAAAGACCGATCTCCCTAACCCTGCTCTTTTAAACCAACGTCCCATCAACCAACGTCCCATGGTGTCCACTATTGACCTGTCTCAGACGAGCCGCCGCTACCTGCCGCCGCGCCAAACCTCGACCGTTTCCCCCAACCAATCGCTGCTGCCGATCACGGCTCAAGTCTCCTCAGCGGATCATCTGATGGTTGGCGGCTGTGATGTACCTGAACTGGTCAAGCAGTTTGGCTCACCGCTCTACATTTTGGATGAAGCCACCCTGAGAGCCACCTGCCGTCAATACCGCGAGGCGCTGCAACGGCATTACCCCGGGGAGTCATTGGCCATATACGCCTCTAAGGCGTGGAATTGTCTCGCGGTCTGTGCGGTGGTCACCCAAGAAGCCTTGGGGATTGATGTGGTCTCTGCGGGTGAACTGTATACCGCGATTGAGGCCGGAGCAGCAGCGGATCAGATCTATTTTCATGGCAACAACAAGTCTTTGGAAGAGCTGCAATACGCTGTCTCCGTAGGCTGCCGGATTGTGGTGGATAACTGGCATGAACTGCGGACCTTGGTGACGCTGCTAGGGACGGCAGCGGCTCCTGTGCCGATTTTGCTCCGCCTTACCCCCGGCATTGAATGCCATACCCACGAGTACATTCAAACGGGGCACTTAGACAGTAAGTTTGGCTTTGATCCCGAGCAGCTCGAAGCTGTTTTTGATTATGTCAGCCAGCAGTCTGGCTTAGCCTGTATTGGCCTCCACGCCCACATTGGGTCGCAAATTTTTGAAACGCAGCCCCATGCTGACTTGGGGGATGTGATGGTGCATTGGCTACAAAAAGCTACCCAATATGGCCTCCCGATCGCGGAGTTGGATGTGGGCGGCGGCTTGGGCATTCGGTATACCGAGGCGGATGATCCCCCTACCATCGATGCCTGGGTTGCAACCGTCAGTCAGGCGATCGCCCAAGCTTGTGAGCAAAGGGGAGTCCCCCTGCCGCGCCTGATTTGTGAGCCGGGGCGCTCGTTGATCGGTTCAGCCTGCGTCACGGCCTACACCGTCGGCAGTCAAAAAACCGTGCCCGATATCCGCACCTACGTTGCCGTTGATGGGGGCATGTCTGATAATCCCCGACCGATCACCTACCAGTCGGTCTACCGCTCCTTGGTGGCCAATCAGATGTCGTCGCCGCTCTCAGAAACCGTCACCATTGCTGGTAAACACTGTGAATCAGGGGATGTCGTCATCCAGTCGGCGGCTCTGCCCGCTCTGGAGGCGGGAGATATTCTCGTGATTGCCGCGACCGGTGCTTACAATTACAGCATGGCCTCCAACTATAATCGGGTCCCGAGACCCGCTGCCGTAATTGTGGGTGATGGGGAAGCCTATCTAATCATTAGGCGTGAAACCATCCAAGATTTAGTGCGTCAGGATTGCCTGCCCGCCATGCTCGGCAAGCGGGTCGGGAGCCTTAATTCAGACGTTGATCACGCTGTAAGCGAGTAAATTGAGTGGGCATGGGGTTCTAAGCATAGGGTTCAGTGATGTCGAGGCTGACCTAAAGGGGCTTGATGGCCTGAGCGACTTATCCCCATCGCAGTCGCCAGTCCGATTAGGACCAGTGGGGCCTAGAGCGATCCTAGATGTCTTAAGCAAAGTGGCCAGCGCTATCGTACCGGCCCGTTTTAGGTGACAGTACCGCACATGCGTTACTTATGGGAGCAAGGGCAGATCATCCTCAACCTCTCGCGAGTTTGGCTGCTCCCTCTCCTGGATGTGGTCCTGGTTTTGCTGCTCCTCTATGCCATTTTGGTGCTGGTGGGTGAGCGCCGTACCTTATGGATGGTGCGGGGCTTTATTTTTTTACTCTTGGTTGCCACCCTCAGTCGCTGGCTGGGGCTAGCGCTACTGGGGTTTGTCCTAGATAAATTAGTGATTGGGGCGGCAGTGGCCATGGCCCTGATGCTGCAGGGGGAGTTTCGCCGGTTACTTGAGCACATCGGCCAGGGACAGTTGCTCAAACTTCTCACCATGCCTTATCCAGAGTCGCCGGTGCAGAGTAGCAACACCATCGACGAATTGGTCGATGCGGTTAAGGAACTCTCTCAAAATCGGATTGGTGCCCTGATCATCGTGGAATGTGAGAAGCCCATTGATGAGCGTAACTTTTCGGTGCCGGGGGTACGTCTCAATGCCGAGGTATCGAAGGAACTGCTGCAAACCATTTTTCAGACGACGACCCTACTCCATGATGGGGCGGTGTTAATTCGGGGTAAACGGGTGCTGGCCGCTGGGGTGATTTTGCCGATTTCAGAGCGATCGGCGTCCCGCCAATTAGGCACCCGCCATCGGGCCGCCATGGGCATCACAGAACGGGTGGATCGGTGTCTCTGTGTCGTGGTTTCTGAGGAAACCGGTTCGATTTCCGTCGCTGAGCATGGGATACTACATCGGCCCCTCACCAGCAGTAAACTGAAGTCGTTGTTGCAAACGAAGCTTTCCATCGCGAGAGATCGAGATGTGGTGACGCCTCAACTCCTGGGCTTGGGTAAGCGTTTAAGGGGTCAAGGGTTATGGCTGCTGAAGTGTATAACCCGCTTGCCATCCTCAGCTTTCCGTGAAAGAAGATGACTGCTAAGCCAGTGGCCCCATCCCCATTGCCCATCGATCTGAAACAGGAGCGTCTGCCCAAGCATGTGGCGGTGATCATGGATGGCAATGGTCGTTGGGCTAAGCAGCGCGGGCGACCGCGCATTATGGGCCATCGTCGCGGGGTTGACACCCTCAAAAAGCTACTGCGTTGCTGTAGTGACTGGGGGATTTCAGCCCTGACGGCCTATGCTTTTTCCACAGAAAATTGGGGCCGCCCCCTTGAAGAGGTCGGGTTTCTGATGACCCTGTTTGAGCGAGTCCTCCGTCAAGAATTGGCAGAGATGATGGCGGAACAGGTGCGGATTCAGTTTGTGGGAGACTTGGCGGCTCTGCCAGAGTCTTTGCAGGATGAGATTGATCGGGCGGTGGCGACCACCCAACACAACCAAGGGATTTTGTTTACGGTGGCCACCAATTACGGCGGTCGTCAGGAAATTATCCAGGCCTGTCAGGCGATCGCTCTGCAAGTGCAACGGGGAGAAATTGTGCCCCAAGACATTGACGAGACCCTCTTTGCCCGTCACCTCTACACCGCCGACACTTCCGATCCAGACTTACTGATTCGCACTAGCGGCGAAATGCGCATTAGCAATTTCCTGCTGTGGCAGCTCGCCTATGCGGAAATCTATGTGACCAACACCCTTTGGCCTGATTTTGACCAGGCGGAATTTCACCAAGCGCTATGCGCCTATCAACAGCGCGATCGTCGTTTTGGCAAAGTCTCATAACCCTTGCCGAGTCAGCCATAGGCGCGGTTGCGGGCTCTAATATCGGTGAAATTTATGGCGCGATCGGCGTCAAGGGCCAATCGCTCTTGGGTGTATTCCGCAAGGCGAGATATTATCCTGGGAGAAGAATTCAGGCGTCAAGAGCTAGGAGCCCTGTCCTGACTCAATTCTGGTTCCTGCTGCCTAGCTTCCTTCCCTAACTGGTTTTCCCGGCTTAAGTGACAAGCCAAGCAAACCTGTACTGTCACTTAACCAAAGTAAGGCGGCTCGTTGCCGGGGGTCCATTTGATATTGCAGCCAATGCTGGGGGTTTGGGGGGTGGGCACCGGTTCTCCCGCCAGTACTTGATCCAAAGCAGTGCGTAAATCTTGCCCCGTTACCGGAATAGGATTGCCGGGGCGGCTACCGTCCAATTGCCCCCGATAGACCAGGGCGCGATCGCCGTCAAACAAAAAGAAATCGGGTGTGCAGGCGGCTGTATATGCCTGCGCGACGACTTGGGTGGCGTCATAGCAGTAGGGAAAGGTGAACCCCAGGCTCGTGGCCATGGTTTTGAGATGCTCAGGACCATCTTGGGGATGGGTTTGGATGCTGTTGGCGCTGATTGCCAAAATGCCCACATTTTTAGGGCCATAGTCCCGACCCAGCCGCGCCAGCTCATCCTGGATGTGCTTGACAAACGGGCAATGTTTACAAATAAACATCACGAGTAAGGCTGGCTTCCCAGTAAAGGTCTGTAGGGAAATCATGTCTCCGGACACCACATCCGGTAGCTGAAAATCTGGAGCCTGAGTGCCCAAATCCAGCATGGTCGAGCTAACCATCATGGTGAGTGTTCTCCTGGGATCTAAACCCTAGCCACATCCAAACCCATAGCTCGGCCTACGGTAAAGACTCAAGGTTTCCAGGGAATGTGACTTGAGTGCTGAATCTCATCCTAGCAGGGGCAAATTGCAACTTTACGGGTGATTCCTTCCCTCCACATCTAGCGTCTGCTTCAAAAAGACTTGCATTTATTCTTAATCGACGTATCCTTTAAGCGTTAATGGGAAACCAGGGGGTAGCGGGATGAATCCCCACCGAGTTATACCAACTAAATCTGGGCTGAGGACCCGACTTCGTTGGGGGGTCAGTTTTACCAGCGCGATCGCCAGCTTGTGGTTAGGCACCCCAGCCTTGGGTGCCCCCCTCAATGATTGGCAGTTCGATCCAAACACCCAAGAATTGACCGTGATTTTGCCGGATGGCGTCACCCCCAACTACTTTTTGTTGGCAGAGCCCGCCCGGATTGTGTTCAATTTGCCCGATACGCAGCTTGGGCCGGTTTTGCCTGCCCAGTACTACAGCGGTCCGATCCAGAGTATTCGCGTCTCCCAGTTTGATGCTGAGTCCGCTCGCGTGGTGGTGGAATTTGCCCCCAACACCATTCTGGATCCGCGCCATGCGGAACTGTCGTCTAATAATTTGGTGGGGGGTACCCAGTGGATCCTGCGTCCCTTAGTGGTCGATTCCCCCGCTGGGACTACCGTGACGCTGGATCCGCACCGGGCCTTACCCCCTAACGTTTCCGCCGCCGCGCCCGATACCGCAGTGACCGGTGCCGCAGTGACCGGTGCCGCGACCCTCGCCCCGCCGCACACCGCCAATGATGGCATCCGCACTGACGCTAGCCCATTGATCAACGATGGCACTAGCATCCCTGCGGATCAGCCCCCAGGCACCTTGCCGATTGATCCCTTTGCCGCTACCGCCGTGCCCCAGGTTTCAGTCCCGCCCCTAGGGGATAGGGCCGCGCCAGCCGCCGTCACGGTGCCGCCCTTGGCTGATAGGGCCGCCGCGCCAACCACCCCCGCCGTTACGGTGCCACCTGCTGATTTACCCGATATTCCGTCTGATCGGATTGAGGCCCCAACGGAAACAGCGCCCCCTGTGTTAGCGCAAGCGCCATTAGGGCTGGATGCAGATTCTGCTGAGGGCGTTCCATTGACCGTGACGCCTGCTCCCGATGCCGAGGCGGTAGCGACGTTTGAGCCGGTCACGGTCCCGCCGCCTAGTCCCATTAGACCGGCTGTGCCGGGAGCGGAGCCACCGCGCATCACGACTCCGGCGGTTTCGGCAGCTCCGGCAGCTCCGGCAGCACCATCTGTAGCGCCGCCTTTTTTAGAGGGGACTGCCACTGCCGCTAATGCAGCAGAGCCGCCGCTCACAATTCCCCCGGCCCCCGGCATCTCAGCCTGAGGGGACGATTCCATTTGGGGCACCGTTGCCGGGGCAGGTCAAGGCTACGCCTGATGGGGCGATCGCCGCCGTCCCAGCGGGAGGTGCCTTCTTGCCGGTAGGGACGTTGCTATCCCTGCAATATCCCGGCCCCAATCCCCTCGTCTTAGACCGCGAAGAACCTTGGTACGAGGTGCTGGTTCTGGCTGAAGCCGTCACCGATGCCCAGACGGGGCAGGTGCTCTTGGCGGCTGGTACCCAAGTTTTGGGACAGTTCGAAGGATTTGATCAGAGTGGCCGCCGGTTTGTGGTGCAGAGTGTGGTGAGGCCCAATGGGGAAAATCAACCGCTCCTAGCCGAATCCGAATGGCTACTCGGTGCCCGTGTCGCCCCCCATGGCGGCAATGTCGTCGCCAACTCCGGCTTGGGTGCCGCCGCAGTCACGATTCTGTCAGGGTTTTCGGGGGTGGGATTGCTGGGCGGAGCCGCCTTAGGCGCTGCGGCCACCTATGCAAACGGTCCTCAGATGGTCACCATTCAACCGGGACAAATCATCGTGGCGGAAGTCGTGGCGGAGATTTTGCCGTTTCACTAGATTTCTGCCGTTTTACTAGATCTCCATAACAGTAGCCAGCGCGGTCAGGACAAGACTGCGTGACCCACGGTCAGGTGGGGTAAAGTAGAGGGTGAACGTAAACAAATATTAAACATCGCTCTGCCGTGGACGCTGACTTACCCCGCTCTTCTGCTGTGATCCGTCGAAGCTTACCCCTTAAGCGCGTTAAGCAGTTACTGGGCGATAGCCTAACGGTATTTTGGGGAGACTGGTTGGACCTACGGGTGCGTATTCCCCAGGTGGCGGCTTCGGGATTGATTTCGCCTTTAATCTATATTTTGGCGTTTGGCTTGGGGTTGGGTAGTTCCTTAGACCAAATTAGCCAGCCCACGGCGGGCGATACCTACCTGGAATTTATCTTGCCGGGGATGGTGGCGCTATCGTCGATGGTGATTAGCTTTGGGGGCACCACCTTTTCGATTTGTGGCGATCGCCTCTTCACCAAAACCTTTTCGGAAATGCTGCTGTACCCGGTCCATCCTCTGGCGCTGCACTTAGGCAAAATGCTGGCGGGCATTGTCCGGGGATGATGACCGCTACGTCGGTGATCTTGGTGGCCGTGATTTTTACCGGTAAGCTCTGGAGCTTTATCAATCCGTTGTTTCTGCTGCTGCTGGTGCTCAACTGCGCCGTGTTTGCGGGACTGGGGGTGATTGTCGGGCTAAATGTGAAATCGTTGGAAAGCGTCGGGCTGTTTAACAATTTCTTGATTGTGCCCATGTCTTTTTTGGGGGCGACTTTCTTTGACCCCGCAACGCTGCCGATGGCGCTAAAGGTCGTGGTCTATGCCCTGCCCCTGACTTACGCCACGACTGGGTTGCGAGCTGCGGCCTATCAGCCGCTGGCGGAGTTTCCGTTCTATAGCATTCCGGTTTTATTGCTGGTGGCGATCGCCCTATCTGGAGTCGGAGCCTACCAGTTCTCCCACCAGAAGGATTAGTCCACTGGAAGAATTAGTCCACTGGAAGAATTAGTACTGAATGGTATAGGCTCCAAAACTATTGCGGGGGCTAGGGGGCATAAGGGGCTAGGGAGCTAGAAACCGGAATAGTCCAATAATTTACGCCCTTGAGTCCTAGGAGAATGGGGCCTTCGTTGTCATTCTGGAGTCACTGGCACCCAGGCTGACAACTGCCGCACAATTTGGCGCGACACAAAGGGAAGAATGGCCTCGTTCTGACTGGCGTAGGGGCCTTCGGTAAAGACCACTAAGAGATACGGCGGCTGATCGGCTAGCTCAATGTAAGCAGCATCGTGGCGAACTTTGCTCGTCAGCCCCGCCTTGGACCAGAGGTGAGCGGTGGGCGGCAGTCCGGCTCCCAAGAAACCCGTCACTTGGTTTTCGGGATCCGCCGCCAGCACCTGAGGATCTAGGCTGCGCTGCATCAGGGTCATCATGGTTTGCGATCGCGGCCCCGAGACCGACACCCCACCAATAATGCTGTGGAGCAGTCGCGCTGTCGCCTCCGTGGTGAGCAGATTACGATTTTCAAAGGCTTCTCCCAACAACACCCGCTCTCGCCCGTAGGGACCGTCACACCAAGTTTTCTGATTCACATTAATGGTTTCTAGCTCAGGCCATTGGAGAGACTGGCAGTAGCGGTTGACCAAGTTACGCTGCTGCTGCCAGGTTGCAAAGGGGCCTGGGGGCAGTTCCGGGCCGCTAGTGGTACCAGTCAACACATCCAGCACCAGACCCGTGGCGTCATTACTCGAATCGACAATCATGTCGCGGATGGCCCGGTCTAGCTCTGTGGACCCTTGGATCATCCCCCGCTCTAGCCATTCCTGCACCGCCACGAGGTAGAACAGCTTCACCACGCTAGCGGGATAAATACATTCCACCCCCCGGTAGCTGGCCCCCTGAGGACGATGCCGCCAAAATTCGGTGGCGCTGATCGCGCCACCGGTATGAATCGGGAACGGCGGCGGGTAGACCAACCAAGTGGCCGCGATTTGATTTTTAGCCAATTGGGGAAATTCGTCCCAGGTGGCGTCTAAAACCTGGGTGAGGGCCGTTTGCAGACTCGCCTCAAGATCAAAAAAGGTCGCCGGCACAGTTCTATCTCAGGAAATGGTCAAATCCACCATACCTGCCCCATTGCCGATCCAGGGCGGATAACCAGTCTGGGTGCGGCCAGAACCATCCTCCCTTAGCAGGATAGAGATTGCCGCCATTGCCATAGCAGTCGCCAGTCCGGCTAGGACAAGACTGCCAGCCACGTTGCTTCTGCGTTAAGACTCGGAGTGATTCTAGGTGTCTTAAGCAAAGTGGCCATCGCCACATTCACCCCCAGCAATCCGAAAGAAAACCTTGGGGGGATCAAGTTTCCCCAAAAAAGTTGACTACCCTGTTCAAAACTGCACCTGCGGTATATCGGCGCTGAGTCCTCTGAGAGGCTGCGGCAATGACATTCGGATTAACATCACTCAGCGCCAGGATATTTCAGCCGTTCACATCGCAATAAGAGGGAAGCGTTAAATATGGCACAGAGTTTTGGGGTAATTGGTCTAGCGGTCATGGGTGAGAACCTGGCCCTAAATGTAGAGCGCAATGGCTTTCCGGTCGCGGTTTATAACCGTTCGCGAGATAAAACCGATCGCTTCATGGCTGAGCGGGCGGGGGGCAAAAATGTCAAAGCCACCTTTTCCCTCGAAGAATTTGTGGATGCCTTAGAGCGCCCTCGCCGGATTTTGGTCATGGTCAAAGCGGGTGGCCCGGTCGATGCCGTGATTGCTCAGCTTAAACCTCTATTACAAGAGGGGGACATGATCATTGATGGCGGCAACTCCCTTTATGACGACACAGAACGACGGGTTAAAGAACTAGAACCTACGGGTCTGGGCTTCATTGGCATGGGGGTCAGTGGCGGCGAAGAGGGAGCACTCAACGGTCCCAGTTTGATGCCGGGTGGGACTCGGGCCGCCTACGGTGAAATTGAGCATATCGTCACCAAAATTGCGGCTCAAGTGGATGACGGTCCTTGCGTGACCTATATCGGTCCTGGCGGTGCAGGTCACTACGTCAAGATGGTCCATAACGGCATCGAGTATGGCGACATGCAGCTGATCGCCGAAGCCTATGACCTGCTCAAAAATACCCTGGGCTTAAGCCAAGAGCAGCTTCATGAGGTATTTGCGGAATGGAACCTCACCGAGGAACTCGATTCTTTCTTGATTGAAATCACCGCTGACATTTTTACCAACACTGATCCGGAGACCAATACGCCTCTGGTCGAGTTGATTGTCGATGCAGCCGGTCAAAAAGGCACCGGTCGCTGGACGGTGATGAGTGCCTTGGAAATGGGGGTGAGCATCCCGACCATTACGGCGGCGGTGAATGCCCGGATCATGTCTTCGATCAAGCCGGAACGGGTGGCGGCATCCAAGCAACTCTCTGGCCCCGCTAGCAAATTCAGTAGTGATGCCAAAGCCTTTGTGAATAAGATTCGCGATGCTCTGTATTGCTCGAAGATTTGCTCCTATGCCCAAGGCATGGCGTTGATTGGGGCGGCGTCGAAGCAGTTTTGACTATGGCATCGATCTAGGTGAGACTGCCCGCATTTGGAAAGGCGGCTGCATCATCCGGGCTCGTTTCTTAAACAAGATCAAGCACGCTTATGATCAAGATCCGACTTTAGCTAACCTGTTGCTGGCCCCTGAGTTTAAGCAAACGATTCTAGATCGCCAAGAGGCTTGGCGAGAGGTGATTGCCACCGCCGCCACTATTGGCGTGCCGGTGCCGGCCTTTAGCGCGTCGTTGGATTACTTCGACAGCTATCGCCGCGATCGCCTCCCTCAAAACCTCACCCAAGCTCAGCGGGATTACTTCGGTGCCCATACCTTTGCTCGGGTGGATAAGGAAGGCATGTTC
>JAAUQE010000242.1 GCA_012032425.1 Leptolyngbya sp. RL_3_1
TCTGAAGCGCCTTCTGTAACAGACTCCGGGCCTTAGCAAAATCACCTGACGAAGATGAGGTTAGTTAGGGTTGGCGGTCGAGTTAGGTTAGGGCGATACGTCAGGATTGTGGCTCTTACCCCTCTCTAGCGCTATCTCCCCTAGGTTATCCAACGGGGCGTGGGAGCGGTCAGTTCATCAAAGGGACAGCGAACATTGGCCTATGATGCAAAGCAGGCCTCACCCCTCACCCCATCGCTGCCCCTGTCAGAATCAGTTCCTCTGGATGTTTGGTCGCAACTGTCCCCTGGCAGTGTCCACCTCTGGCAGATGCAGGTTACCGCCGTTCAGGGCGAGTTAGCACCGTGGCAGGGTTGGCTTTCTGCTGATGAGACGGCGCGGGCTGAGCGCTTTCGTCGCGACCCAGATCGCCGCCGGTTTATCTTGAGTCGGGGGGGACTGCGCTATTTGCTGGGGCGTTATCTGAATTGTGATCCGGCTACCCTCACCTTTGAATACGGGGAGTACGGTAAGCCTGGTTTGCCGTTGATCACGGCGACAACTGCGCCGCTCCACTTTAACTTGGCCCATAGTGCAGGGTGGGTGGTCTACGGGTTTAGCCGCGATCGCCCCATTGGTGTCGATGTCGAGCAGATTCAGCCCCGAGTCTCTTTGGAAGGGTTGATTCAGCGGTGCTTAACGCCAACAGAACAAGCCACCTTACCGGCTGATGCGGGCGATCGCCTGCGGGTCTTTATGCATTACTGGACCTTAAAGGAGGCCCACCTGAAGGCGATTGGCCAGGGGCTCTCCTACGCGATGAATCAAGTGGAAATTCTCTGGGGGCAGCCCCCCTGTTTGGGCCTACCAGCCAAGTTGCCCCATCACGACCCGCTGCCCTGGCATATCCGCACCTGGTATCCGGCAGCAAGTATGGTGGCGGCGGTTTGTGGGGTATTCAGAGCAGGAGCGATCGATCTGTATTCATTTCCGCCCATTCTCTAACCGTCGCCAAAACTGAGATTCATCGTTTTCCGGTTTGGATTTCCTGATTACAATTGTTTACGGTTGAAATCATGAGAGGATTTAACCTGGGTTGGTTCAAGTCTGCCCTGTCAGATAACTAGACTGCACGCCCCTTTGACTTTTAATGAGGCCAGTGATGAGACAGCCGCCCAACCTAACTTGGCTCCGCGCCATTGGCACCGCTGCCACCGCTATGGTGATGGTGCTCAGTTGGGGGCTGGGTGGCCGTGCTGATACGCCCTCGGTCCCCTCTGCGGTGACGGTATCGGCGGCTGAATCTCAGCCCATTGAGCTGGTAGAGGCGCAACAGGCTGCGCCGATTCAAGTCAGCACCTTAGACGGCAATTTTTGCCCCAGCGATCTGCAAGGGGCGATCGCCACCATCGTCAATCAGCCCCAATTCGACAGTGCCCGCTGGGGGATTTTGATTGAGCCCCTAGCCGAAGGGACGCTGCTCTATGGACAGCGCGCCAACACCGCCCTGATTCCGGCCTCAAACACCAAACTGCTGACCACCGCTGCTGCCCTACAGGTGGTGCGCGAGCGCAATCCCCAAGCCCTGGGCGCGATGGAAGAGCGGCTTACGGTGGTGAATCGCGACAGCCACAATGGCTATGCCGATGATTTGCTGCGTCGCATTGGTGGACAGTCGGCAGTACGGCGGGTTTTAACGCCCCTGGGCATCGCAACTGATAGCTATGAGCAGGTCGATGGGTCAGGGCTGTCTCGCCGTAACCGCGCCACCCCGGCGGCCCTAGTGACGCTGCTCAAAGCCATGGCCGCCCAAGAAGATGCAGCCGATATCTTTTATCGATCGCTGGCGGTGGCTGGCACCAGCGGCACCCTCCGCAACCGCTTTCGCGATACCGTTGTCCAAGGACGACTCTATGGCAAAACCGGTACGCTCAACGGCGTGCGCGCCTTGTCGGGCTATTTAGAAAGCCCCCACTACGGCACCCTGGTCTTTAGCATTTTGATCAATCAGCCCGGTCAGTCGGGGGCGGTAATGCTGCGGGCGATCGACCAGATCGTGCTCCAAACCGCTCGGGTGACCCCCTGCGATTAGGTCAGGTAATCGATTACGCTTGGGCGATCGCCCCATTACCATCTGTCTCTAAACGCTGATCCGTCAGAGGCGGCTGAGGACTTTCCGTTAAAAAATCCCAGTCTCCGGCAAAAAATGTCGCTGGTTTAATCACCTGATGGGCGCTGTAGTGACGTAGCCCTTCGATCAGGAGGGGGCTCTCGGCAAAGCCCTCGCGGGTCAGGGTGGTGATGGGAATGTTTAAGCGACAGGCTTCCGCAAAGGTGCCGTAGCCCGGTTTAGAAATAATCCGACCACAGAGGGGCATCACATCCACAGGGCGATAGCGTTTGTCCCGCACCTTGAGCAGATTCGGCAGGTCAGGGGAGCTGCCATCAAAACTGATGAATTGCCAATCGGGAAAGTGCCGCAGGGTGTCATAGGGGATTTGGGCGAGCCCAGTCCCCCAAAAGTGAGCAGCACGGTTTTTTCGCGGGGGCCTGGAGGGACCATTGGGACCTCAAGGCGGCCAGGTCGTAGGCAGGGTCGCCCCCGGTCAGGCCAACATCCATGATGTGGGCAAACGCCGCCATGGGTTCGTGGAAGGGGAGGCGAAACAGGCGATCGCAGCCCGCAAGGCAATCGCTAATCCAATCAGCGATTGCCCCAAATTCCCCGCCCCAGGGACGGTAGATAAAATCCCAGCCAAAGTTGCTCAACATCCAGCAGGGCACCCCAGCCGCGTGAGCCAACGGCACCGCCAAGGGCGGAATATCCGCCAGCACCAAATCCACCTGGGCGGCTTTGAGGAATTCGGCTTCCGCAGCGATCCTCTCATCTGCCTCAGCTTGAATGGTTTGCAGCGCGGCCAGGGTGGCCCCATAGTCCATGGTGAGGCTGTCGGATTGCAAAACCCCCACATCAAAGGCCCGTTGACGCCACTGCACCGGCTTTTGTAAGTAGGTTTTGAGCAGCCACTGGGGCGCTGTAGTCGCCAGAATGATCTGGATCTGGGGACAGCGCCGCTGGATTTCTGCCACCACCGCACTGGTGCGGGTGGCATGGCCAAAGCCATGGTTGGTAATCGCCACATAGAGCGTAGGGGGACGGGTCATGGTCAGGCTCCCAACTCAAACGTCAAAAATAGACCATCAAAAAAGCTCGCCCTCAGGACGAGCCGTTCAAGACCCTGTAGGGGCGCACGGCGGTGCGCCCGATTCGGAATTGATGGTGATAAACCCATCAATGGGTCAGCTAGATTTAAAGCTGAGGCACCAGTAGCTCTTTATCAGGAACGGTGGTGTATTCCGCGACAATTTCGCGGAACTCATCGCCATCAATGGTTTCCTTCTCAATCAGCAGGTCCACCAAGCGATCAATTACCACCCGATTTTCGACCATGATTTGCTTCGCTTCTGCGTAGCAGCGATCCACAATCAGGTGAACTTGGCCATCAATCCGGGAGGCAATGGACTCGGAATATTCCGAGCGGTTCAACCAATCCCGACCCAAGAACACTTCTCCCTGAGACCCTTCTAGGGAAAGCGGCCCCAGATCAGACATGCCAAACTGGGTCACCATCTGACGGGCCATGCCGGTCACCTGCTGCAAGTCATTGCCCGCCCCAGTGGTGACTTCGGCATCCCCGAAAATGATGTCCTCAGCCGCGCGACCGCCCAAGGCTCCAGTAATGCGCGCCAGAATTTGGGCGCGAGAAATCAGCGATTGCTCCTCACTCGGGGTAAACCAGGTGAGTCCCTGGGCTTGACCACGGGGAATCAAGGTCACCTTTTGCACCGGATCATGGGCTTTGATCAGGGTGCCAACAATGGCGTGGCCGATTTCGTGATAGGCAATCAGACGCTTACTCTTGCTGTCCACTAGCGGCGTGCCTTCCATCCCGGCAACGACGCGATCCACCGCATCATCCACTTCGGCCATGGTGATGCCTTCTTTACGGCGGCGGGCCGTAAGAATGGCGGCTTCGTTGAGCAAGTTGGCCAAGTCAGCTCCGGTAAAGCCGGGGGTGCGGCGGGCGATCGCCTCCAGCTCCACCGCTTCATCGAGCTTCTTGTTGCGGGCATGGACCTTAAGAATCTCTAGGCGTCCCTTGGCATCAGGGGGATCCACCATGATTTGGCGATCAAAGCGACCGGGGCGCAACAGGGCCTGGTCCAGCACATCGGCACGGTTGGTGGCGGCAATGATGATGATGCCGCTGTTGCCTTCAAAACCGTCCATTTCGGTGAGCAACTGGTTGAGGGTCTGCTCCCGCTCATCGTTACCCCCGCCAATGCCAGCCCCCCGCTGACGGCCCACGGCATCAATCTCATCAATAAAGATGATGCAGGGGGCGCTTTCTTTGGCTTTCTTAAACAGGTCACGGACGCGGGAGGCCCCGACCCCGACGAACATTTCTACAAACTCGGAACCCGAGATGCTGAAGAACGGTACACCGGCTTCCCCAGCGATCGCCTTAGCCAGCAGGGTTTTACCGGTTCCGGGGGGGCCTACGAGCAGGGCACCCTTAGGAATCCTTGCGCCTACAGCGGTAAACTGCTCGGGCTTTTTCAAGAAAGTCACCACTTCTTGCAGCTCTTCCTTGGCCTCTTCGATCCCAGCCACATCGTCAAAGACGACGCCGGTATTGGCTTCCATCATGAAACGGGCTTTGGATTTACCGAAGCTCATCGCTTGCCCCGGACCACCGGGCACGTTGCTAGAGCGCCGGAATAAAAAGAACAGCCCCCCAATCAACAGGAAGGGGAACAGCAAGTTACCTAAGATGCCCCAAAGCGCCCCGTCACTGCGGGGGGGATGAGAATCGAGGCTGACGTTAGAAGACTTTAAGCGAGTAATCAGCTCGGGGGTGTTGCCAGGGAGATCAACCCGCCACCGCTGCAAACGGTTATCAATTTGAGGATCAACCGCTTCGACAATGGCCGTCCGACCGCCGTCGTACAGATCAACCGCCGTCACCCGACCCGCATCCAGGTAAGTGAGAAAGCGACCATAGGTCATGCGGGTATTGGCAGCATTACGACCCGCATCGGCAGCATTGGTGGAAAAAGCGCCCTGCAAAAAGAAGAACCCTACGACTAGTATCGGTAGCGCCCATAGCAAGACGACTCGCCAGGAAAGTTTCATAACTGAGTGGCCTCTAAAGCATCTTTAAACGTCAAATCACAATTGGCATACAGCGAACTTAGAACGAGCCCATGATGAGAGCGGGTGACTGTCAACAATCTTGACAACAGAGCGCCCTTTCTCCCCATCCCGAAGGCCGGACGAAATACACCGGAGCGATTAAACCCTGGCCACATCCAAGCCGATAATTCGCCCTATGGTCAAAACTCAAGGTTTCAAGCTGGATGTGGTTTATGAGGAATTGTTAACTAAATTTAACGTAATTTCCCAACACTAAGCAAATCGATTGGCTTGGGGGTGCGCTGGGCGACGCTTTAACTACCGACGCTTTAACCGAGGCCGATCGCGATCGCCTCCCCTAGGCGCGCCCGATCAAACTGACGCTGGTGCAGGATCAGCCAAGACTCCATCAGGTCAGGGCCTTTCATATCCCCCATCAGCGCCGCCCGTAGGGATTTCATCACCAGCCCTTTTTTCACCCCCTGGTCTTTGATCACCTGTTTTACCAGGGCTTGAGCCGCCTCTACGGAAGCCAAGGTCTGATCCGCTAGGACAGTTTTTACGGCGGTGAGTAGGGACGCCACCTCGGGCT
>JAAUQE010000053.1 GCA_012032425.1 Leptolyngbya sp. RL_3_1
CATGGCCTGATTGGGGTCTATCCCGGTGGGGTGGGCTATGGCAACCTCAGCCACCGCCATCACCAGCGGGGGTTTATGATTTCTGGCACCCAAACCGGTCATCTGCCCAGCACGACCCCAGCCGACTATGCTTGGGTGGATACCTGGGATATTGCCGCGAATCGTTTGCACTGTCAGGGACCGGTCCAGGCGTCATCGGAGTCCTTGACCCATGCCGCCCTGTACGAACAAACAGCGGAGATTCAGGCGATTGTCCATGGTCACCATCCCCAACTTTGGCAAACCTACCGACAAGTCTTGCCCACCACCCGACCGGAAGTGCCTTACGGCACCCCAGCCATGGCCGCCGAAATGGGGCGATTGTTTCGAGAGAGTGATGTGGCTGAACGGCGGGTGCTGATTATGGCGGGCCATGCAGATGGCATTCTCAGCTTTGGCCAGACCCTAGCCGCTGCGGCCAGGGTCATGCTGGATCTGTTGGCGTAACTGAGCGTCCTGAGGGTCAGTTACGCCTCAGCTACAAGCGCGATCGCGGTGTTCAAAAATCCTTGCAAGGTCCAGCGGATCGCGGACAGCAGGGGTAAGGTTGAAGACTAGGGCACCTGCCCATTGCAGGTTCATATCTATTTTTAGGGTCTAGTTTTAGGGAGGGGAGTCGTGCGACTGATTTTATTGGGGGGGCCGGGCGCGGGTAAGGGCACCCAAGCGCAGCGATTAAGCCAGTCTTTAGCGATTCCTTGGATCTCTTCGGGGGATTTATTACATGGGGCGATCGCGGCCCAGACCCCCTTAGGGCAAGCGGTGCAGGATACCGTAGAGCAGGGCGAGTTTGTCAAAGATGAAACCATGATTGCGCTGATGCGCGATCGCCTCGGCCAAACCGACACCCAACAGGGCTGGCTGTTAGACGGCTATCCCCGCACCGCCTTCCAAGCGGAAGAGCTGGATTTTTTGCTGGATGAGATTCAGCAACAGGTGGATCAAGCGATTTGGCTGGATGTGCCCAAAGCTGTGTTGATGGAACGCTCTTTGGGGCGATCGAGATCGGACGACAACCCAGAGGCGGTGCAACGCCGCATTGAGTTGCTCTATGAGCGCACCCTCACCATGCTGGACTACTACGGCTATCGCCAAAAATTGCTGAAGGTGGATGGTAACCAACCGCCAGCAGCGGTGGAAGCGCTGATTCGCGAACATCTGGGCCTGTCAGTCTAGTATGGGCGGCTTAAGTTCCAATACCATCGTGTAGAGCAAGGGAGCTTAAGGGGCAGGGGAGCTAGAAGCTGGAATGGTCCAGTGAATTTTGCCCTCAAGTACTCCAGTAGCCAATGGAGGAAATCTAGCCCTATCTCCCCATCTCCCCCGCCCCCCGCGCTTCATCGCCCCACAAACCAAGGGGAATGGCAAAATAAACCAGTCAGCGTAACCAGTCAACGTATTAAGAGGATCCAATGGCAATGCATACAACCCTTCAGGCGGCCTTTGATCGGGGTCAAGCCCTCAAAATTATTAGTGGCCTCACTAACCGCGATCGCGATCGGGTGGCCGCAGTAGTGAGAGCCGCAGATCAGGGGGGCGCTACTTTTTTGGATATCGCCGCTGATGCCGACTTGGTGCGGATGGCCCGACAGCTCACTCAGCTCCCCATCTGTGTTTCGGCGGTGGAGCCGGAGGCGTTCTTAGCCCCGGTGGCGGCGGGGGCGGACCTGATTGAAATTGGTAATTTTGATGCGTTTTACGCCCAGGGTCGTCGCTTTGAGGCCCCTGAGGTATTGGACCTCACCTGTCGCACCCGCGCGCTACTGCCCCACATCACCCTATCGGTGACAGTGCCCCACATCCTCCCGCTGGATCAACAGGTGCAACTGGCGGAAGCGTTGGTGGCGATCGGGGCAGACATCATCCAGACCGAAGGGGGCACCAGCAGCCAACCCACCCATGCCGGTACTCTGGGCCTGATTGAAAGGCGGCTCCGACCCTGGCGGCGGCGCGGGAAATCTCTCGGGTGGTGTCGGTGCCGGTGCTCTGTGCTTCGGGCTTATCGGATGTGACTGCACCGATGGCGATCGCCGCAGGTGCTACCGGTATCGGCGTGGGTTCGGCAGTAAATAAGCTCAACAGTGAGTTGGCGATGGTGGCAGTAGTTCGACAACTGGTTGCAGCGTTGCAGACGGTTCAGCGTCCGGTTGGGGTAAACGCTTAGACCGCTACGGTAAGGGACAAGCGGGTAAATAGCGTACCGCTTTCCCAGGGCGCAACCCCTTGCGCCCCTACGTCAGTGACTTGTGGGCATGGGGTGTTTTTAAGCGCAGATCCCTAAAAGGCCCGTGAGTCCACCTGCTTGCGCTAAACGGGCTGTGCCAAACGCCGCCTCAGTGTTTTCAGCAGCAGCTACTGGTACCGGTAGCTGCTGCTGCCGTATAGCCGCCCAGGTAAGATTCTGAGCACCACCGCCAGCCGTCCAGATCCGAGTGATGGGCGACGCCCCTAAGGTCTGCAACTGCTGGTAGCCTGCGGCTTCAATGCGGGCCATCCCCGTCAGCAGACCGTGCAAAAAATCTTGGGGCTGTTTAGGGTGTGGTTCCAGCCGAGGGGGGGTAGTTGGGGTCATTGATGGGAAAGCGCTCCCCTGGAGCGAGTAGGGGATAGTAATCCAACGCTGAGGGCACCGCCGGATCAATCATCTGGCTGAACTTTACCAACTCCGCCTCCGTAAAAAAGGCGTTCAGCACTGCTCCGCCCGTATTCGACGCCCCCCCCACCAGCCATAAATCCCCAAACCGATGGCTGTAAATGCCTAGGCTGTGATCTTCCACCCGTGTCTGACTCAGCAGCTTGAGTACTAGGGTGGATCCCAACGAGGTGACCGCTTGCCCAGGCTGGCTAGCGCCACTGGCGATAAACGCGGCAATGCTGTCGGTGGTGCCCGCGTGGATCTGGCAATCTGGATGCAGATCGTATTGCTGCGCTGCACTTTGGTTCACGGGACCGATCCGACTACCAGGAGGAACCACCTCAGGCAACAGCGGTGCCGCCGCCAGTTCCTTTAACCCCTGGGGATAGGCCAACTCACCGACGTCGTAACCGATCTTGAGGGCATTGTGATAGTCGCTAATGCCCCATTGTCCGTGGAGTTGCGCGGCCAGCCAGTCGGCTTGGTGCAGGCAGTAGCGGGCTTGCTGCCAGATTTCTGGGGAAAGGTGGGTCTGCCACCAGAGGAGTTTCGCCAGACTCGCGGTGGCGCTGAGGGCTGGGCTGGAGTCAGGAACAATTCCTTGAAGCTGAGGGAGTGCGCTCTGCCCCCGATTGTCGTTGTAGAGCAGCGGGTCGGTGAGGGTGTTGCCAGCGCGATCGCACAGCAAAACCGTCCCTGAGGTGCCATTGATCGCGATCGCCCGAATCTCCTGTCGGACTGCTGCCGACATGGCGGCCAGTAGGGTTTGCAGGCTCCACTGCCACTGGGCTGATAAGTTTTGCTTTTGGCCCTGCTGGGGACCCTGATCGAAGCGGACGCGTCCCTGATAAATCAAAGCGCGATCGTCTAGCACCATGATCCGGGCTCCCGAGGTGCCAAAGTCAATTCCGGCGGCATAGGTCATGGCCCTGTTTTCCCTGTTGCGCTCCGCAAGCTGAGCCTCTATCCCAACTAAAACGGGGTGCCCAAGATGGGCACCCCGTTAACCGGCCAAGTTCAGAATGACTTGGTTGTGCTAAATGCTGACTTCACTCAGTTCTTGAAGCATGTAATCGAAGGGCTGATCGATAAAGGAGGTATCGGCCACACCGGCTTCAGCCACCTTCTCCTTAATCATGTCCTTCATGATTTGGATGCCGATCACCGTAGAGCCAATCGGCACGCCCAGAGAATTATAGGTTTCCCGCAAGCCCTGTAGCACCCGCTCATCTAAAACGTGGGTATTGCCAGCCACTAACGCGTAGCTGCCGTAGCGCAGATAGTAGTCCATGTCCCGCAGGCAAGCGGCGTAACGGCGGGTGGTATAAGCGTTGCCACCGGGTCGCAGCAATTCCGGCACCGTTTCAAATAACCGTGAGCCCGCAGCCCGAACCAGCTCGGCTGCATTCGCGCTGATCACAGCAGCGGCTTGGATGCGGGCAGAGCCTGTTTCAAAGTAAGACTTAAGTGTATCAATCGCAGTGCCGTCCAAGTAGCGACCAGTGGAATCGTAGTTGCGAATTAAAGTAGTAACAGCGTCCTGCATGTAAGGTGTTTCTCCCAATCAGTCGTACATAATCCCTGCAAAAGCAAAAAACTTTGCCGCCGCTGGAATGGGTCCAAGAACTTGACAAACGACTCACAGACTGGCTTTCGCCGGATCTAGTCTGTAGACATTTCCAGAAGTCAGCTTATCACGCGCGCTCCCGCCCCTGAGGTACTCTCTGAGAAACGTAAAGCCGCAGGCCCCGCTTTCGTTACAAATTGAGATTTTTCGACATATGCTCGGGCAAGCATTGAATGGTTTTGCCGCTTAGCAGTCAGCGGGCTGTCGGCGGCGGTGGCTCAGCGATCGCCCCTACAGCCAATGGGATCCCTTTTTCCTGAAATCCCGTCCCTGAGGCACTTCCTCCAGGCCAAGGGCGGCAGTCATGAAAATCATCCTAGGTGCATCGGCCAGGAAAACAGTTGAAGGAATTTTGAGGACTGAGAGCAGACCCGAGTTTTAGTGCTTTCCGATACAAAATGCCCTCAACCCTATTCATAGGATAAGTCAGGTTGATGCCGCCAAAAGAGTTGCTGGGCAAGCGTTACAGCTAACTAAAAGTTCCCTTCTGGTTGGGTTCATTGCCTGCCATGCCCCCCGCCTAGCTTTCGGGATTGTCAAGGCTGTGTAGGGCAATGGGTTTGCCCTGTAGGCTGGCCTATCGTCAGCGATGGTGTGGGCGATCACTGGCCATCAACGCTTTGGCGCTTAATGTTTCAAGGAGTAATTCATGGCAACTGCTGCAGAGATCTTGAAGCGCATTCAAGACGAAGACATCCAGTTGATTGATCTGAAGTTTATTGATCTGCCCGGTATTTGGCAGCACTTGACCCTACACCGTAGCCAGATTGATGAGAGCAGCTTCACCGATGGCGTTGCCTTTGACGGGTCTAGCATTCGCGGCTGGAAGGCGATCAACGAGTCCGACATGATGATGGTGCCGGATCCCGATACGGCTTGGGTGGATCCCTTCATGAAGGAACCCACCCTGAGCATGATTTGCACCATTAAGGAGCCCCGCACCGGCGAACTCTATGAGCGCTGTCCTCGCGCCGTTGCCAGCAAAGCGATTGATTATTTAAAGGCTACGGGCATTGGTGATACGGCGTTCTTTGGTCCTGAGGCCGAATTTTTTGTCTTTGATGATGTGCGCTTCGACCAAAATGAGCATTCAGCCTATTACTACGTAGACAGTATCGAAGGGCGTTGGAATACGGGCCGCGAAGAGAGCGGGGCTAACCTCGGATACAAGCCCCGTTACAAAGAGGGCTACTTCCCCGTTGCCCCTACCGATACCCTGCAAGACCTGCGCAGCGATATGCTGCTGGCCATGGCCAAGCTGGGGGTACCTATTGAGAAACACCACCACGAGGTAGCCACTGGCGGCCAGTGCGAACTGGGGATTAAGTTTGGGAAACTGATCCAAGCGGCTGACTGGCTGATGATCTACAAGTACTGCGTCAAGAATGTGGCCAAGCAGTACGGTAAAACCGTGACCTTTATGCCCAAGCCCTTGTTTAACGACAATGGCTCTGGCATGCACACCCACCAGTCGATTTGGAAAGACGGTCAGCCTTTAATGGCTGGGGATCAGTATGCGGGCCTCAGTCAAACTGCCCTCTGGTACATCGGCGGCATTCTCAAGCACGCGCCCGCCCTGCTGGCGTTCACGAACCCCACCACCAACTCCTATAAGCGCTTGGTGCCTGGTTTTGAGGCCCCGGTGAACCTGGCCTACTCCCAGGGCAATCGTTCCGCCTCGGTACGGATTCCGCTCTCGGGAGACAACCCCAAGGCCAAGCGTCTGGAGTTCCGCTGCCCAGATGCCACCTCAAACCCCTATCTGGCCTTTGCGGCGATGCTCTGTGCGGGCATTGACGGCATCAAGAACCAGATTGATCCCGGTGAACCGCTGGATGTGGACATTTACGATCTGAGCCCTGAGGAGTTGGCCAAGATTCCGTCTACCCCCGGCTCCCTGCTAGAAGCTCTGAATGCCCTGGAAGCCGATCATGGCTTCCTGACGGCTGGCGGCGTTTTCACCCCAGACTTCATTACCAATTGGATTGAGTACAAGCTCGACAATGAGGTCAATCCCATGCGGCTACGTCCCCACCCTTACGAGGTCGCCCTTTATTACGATTGTTAGGACGCCTTTGGGAATCCATAAAAAAGCGCCTCCAGGCGGCTTTTTTATGGGCCAGCCCCCGGCGGTCAACCCCGCCCCGCTAAAACTCGTTACAATTCTTGAGGTATTTGATTGATTCGTTCAGCCCCTGACATTCTTTGACTATGCCTGAAACCATCACCAAGCTCGCCTACCAAGCCTTTCAAAATGGGAAGAGCGCCTTTAGTTTGGGCCATAGGACTTTGGCCACTCAGTTGCGACAGTGGTTGCGCCCCGAACTACAGTTTGAGCTGGCGTCCGTTGACGATGATTTTTTGGCGGAGGTGACGCGCCGTCGAGAGGCGCTCCTACAGGTAGATTGGGATGAAGCGGAGGCGGGGATTTATCCAGAAGCCTTGCTGTTTGATAACCCCTGGGACGATTTTTTTCAGTATTACCCGGCAGTGGTGTGGGAATTGCCTCAACTCTGGGAGCGCATTCTCAACAAGGAAACCCAGGTTTTTGACGCCGCCATCAACACTCAGGGGTTTCCGCGTTACTACCTGCAAAACTTTCACCATCAGACGGATGGCTACCTCAGCGAGACTTCGGCTAATCTCTACGATTTGCAGGTGGAACTGCTGTTTAGCGGTTCGGCTGACGCCATGCGGCGGCGGGTGTTAGCCCCAATTAAGCAGGCGTTGAACCGGCAAGTTACTCTGGGCGATCGCCAAACCCAGCGCGTCCTAGACGTGGCCTGTGGTACTGGACGAACCCTAAAACAGTTGCAAGGCAGTTTCCCAGATGTCTCCCTCTACGGCTTAGACCTATCTCCGGCCTATTTACGTAAAGCTAATCAACTGCTGAGTCAGGCCAGCGGGAGCCTCCCTCAACTGGCCCAGGGTCAGGGGGAAGCCATGCCCTACCGAGACAATTATTTTGATGCCCTCACCTGCGTGTTCCTCTTCCATGAGTTGCCGGGACCGGTGCGGCAGCAGGTGATTGATGACTGCTTCCGGGTGACGCGACCGGGGGGGACTTTGGTCATTTGTGATTCGATTCAAGCCATTGATACCCCCGAGCTAGAGCCGATGATGGCCAATTTCCCGGTGCTCTTTCACGAGCCCTACTATCGGGACTATATTCAGGACGATCTCACGACTCGCTTAGAGACGGCGGGGTTCACTGGGGTGACTACTCAAGCGCATTTTGTAAGCAAATATTGGATTGCCCATAAGCCCGCCTAGGGGTGGGCTTGCAGCCAGCACCCTAAAAATACGTAAAAAATCATGGGGGTTGTCCTGTGATTCTGACGGTGGCAAGGTTAGAGTTTGTGAGAGTCAATCCATAGAAAGGACGACAACATTGACCATGACCACTTCACCTGCTAGCCCAGAGACTTTGGCCCCTTTAGCCTCACCGGAGGAGGAGGCGATCGCGGCAGCGGATCATATTGAAATCATTGAAACCGTCATTGCCAGCTTGGACCAGGATCAAAGTGCCATGGTCAGCCACCGAGACGGGGGGTATCTGTGGAAATTTAGCTATGGCAGCGTCGAAGTCTATGTGCAGCTCACCGGCACTAATGACAACGATATTTTGACCGTCTGGTCGCCGGTGTTGGGGCTACCGGCTAAAGATGAGCCGAAGCTGATGCGCCACCTCCTGGAAATGAACTGTGGTGAGACCTTTGAAGCTTGTTTCGGCATATTAGGCGACCAGGTTGTCGTGCTGGCCAGCCGTCCCCTCGCCGATATGTCGGCGGGAGAAACCTCACGAACTATGACCATTGTGGCCACCATTGCCGATGACAATGACGAGGCGCTACAGGCGGAGTACGGAGGCTAGGCATCAGCAAGGGGGCAGGGGAGCAAGGGAGCCGAAGGGCGACAGTTCGGTATGGATCCGCAATGAAAAATATCTCAGCCCCACAAGTTGCTGAGGTGGGGGCACAAACCCTTGCGCCTCGCTATTCAACCGTAGATCTCTGAGGATCGTATCCCCTAGTGGTCTGTAAATCCTGATTTCAGGATTTACAGACCACCTACAGATTCCCTCTACTGCATCAGCCCACGTTTACCATTGGGGTAAATCGTAGACCAATTGGTCTTAGCCATAGCAAGTTGTTCGCTGGTTACCCTGGCCCCAGTCAGGTCAGCCCCGCAGAGGTTAGCCCCCCGTAGATTGGCATTGGTCAAAGAGGCATAGCTGACATCTGCACCGCGCAAATCGGCTTCTTGGAGATTAGCGTTGCTCAGATAGGCTCGCCCCAGCTTGGCATTGCGGAAACTGGTTTGGGTCAGATCGGCTCGCCCAAAATTCGCACTGGCCAAATCACAGCCTTGAAAATTGGCTTTTTTCAGGTTGGACTGGGTAAAGTTCGCCCCTGACAACACTGACTTCTGGAGATCGGCCCCAGGCAAATCCCCCGTCGAAAAATCCCTCTGTCCCTTGATATAAGCCAGCTTCAACTCTTTGACCGTGAGCTTGCCTTTGCGGCCCCCACTGCTGCGGCCCCACCACTGCGGCCCATGCGGCCCCCAGTGGTGACATCGGCTCGGGATCGGCCTATCGTATTGCCTTGGCTATAGCCTCCGGCCCGAGTTGATGGCCCTGACTGGGTGCCGCCAGCCCGCTCCCGACGGGCACGGATCGCCGCTGCCATCCGCGCCATCGGTGAAGCTGTATTGTCAGATGTATCGTCCTGGGGGCTACCGAGCTTACCACTGCTGGGTCCTGAAGCATTGCCGGGGGTAGGAAAGGCCATATTCTGGGCCAGACTTTCCATGTAGGGCTCTAAATCAAGGTCCCGGAAAATTGCCTCTACATCCTGATAACGATGGCGAACCGAAATCTCCAGCAGCTTTGCAAAACCCCAGCAAAGTGATCACTAATCTGCACATACTCTCGCCACAGCATTTCGCCGGTGGTGGGATCGTAGTCCAGCTCCTTGGGAGATTTACCGGTTAACAAATAGACGCAGGTGACGCCCACGGCATAGAGATCGCTGGCATAGACCGGTCGCATGGCCATTTGTTCTGGCGGCGCATAGCCAGGGGTGCCAATGGCATAAGCCGTCAGGGCCGTTTGTTCAGAACTATTGGCTTTAGTGGGGTTCACCTTATCTTTGACCGCCCCAAAGTCAATCAGCACCAGTTTTTTGTCTTCTTCACGGCGAATAATGTTGGCGGGTTTAATATCCCGGTGAATCACCTCACTGGTGTGGACATACTGAACCAGGGGCAAAACTTCGCTCATGAATTGCTTGACCCCCGCCTCGCTAAATGGCCCCCCAGCGCGGACTTCTTGTTGCAGGGTTTTGCCATTGACGAATTCTTGGACCAAGAAAAATTCTTGGTTGGTCTCAAAGTAATCGAGGAGGCGAGGAATTTGGGGATGGCTGCCAATTTTGCCTAGGATTGTGGCTTCTCGCTGGAATAGGTCCCGAGCCATCTCCAATACATGGGTGGCGTCGGTCGAGGGACGCAATTGCTTGATCACACAGGGGGGACGACCGGGCAGCGCCTCGTCGCGAGCCAGAAAAGTTGCCCCAAACCCACCTCGTCCTAAGGTCTTAATGGCCCGGTAGCGATCGCGCAGCAATAAGCTCGCCCCACAAGCCTGACATCGATCGGTATTAGGAGGATTCTTCGGCTCAGAGCAGTCTAGGTTGATGCAGTAGCTCATGCGAACGAGGTGCGATAGAGACCCGCGTGACCTAGCAAGGGGAGTAAACGCAAAGCCCGAGAGAGGGCCAATGACGACCTCTCTGAAGACCTTTATATGTCCCCATGCTAACCGTTTACTCCATGGATTTTTCAGACTTCCGCGCAGACTTCTAAATCTTGATGGTATCGTCACACTACTCTAATCATGCCCAGGATTAGTAGGGGGCTTTATGCCCTATTGGCATTTGATGCGGTGGGGCTTTATATTTGGCAAAAATTTAATCCAGCCGAGTACTCGGCGGCTTAAATAGCCTTAGCCTTGAACAAGAGGCTTAAGCTCCTTGCCCTGGGTTGGTAAGGGTTGGGTTAATTCCGCCCTTGAGTACTACATACACAACCCGGAAAGTTGCTGACCAACCTTTGGCGCTATCAAAGGGTCGCTCATGGCGGGAGGCGGGTCTTGGAAATCCCTGGAGCGATACACCTGTAAAGTAGACTACTACAGGGTTCAGCGCGATCGCGCCGACAGCTCTTAATTGCTATTAGACTTTTCCCCGCAGACGCAATGCGTATTTCCTTAAACTGGCTCCGCGATCTGGTCACCTTCGAGCTTTCACCAGAGGCTTTGGCTGACACCCTGACCATGGCAGGCTTTGAGGTCGAGGACATTGAGGACCGGCGGACTTGGGCGGCGGGGGTCGTCGTAGGTAAAGTCATCGACCGCCAACCCCATCCCGATGCCGACAAGCTAGGCGTCTGCCAGGTGGATATTGGTGAGCCAGAGCCTTCCACCATTGTTTGCGGTGCGGCCAATGTTACTGCTGGGGCCTATGTGCCGGTGGCAACGGTGGGGTCCTACTTGCCCATTGTTGACCTGACCATCAAGCCCCGCCAGCTCAGGGGTGTCCCCTCCGCTGGGATGATCTGCTCCCTGGCGGAGTTGGGCTTGGCGAAGGACTCCGAAGGGATCCATATTTTTCCCCAGACCGATCTCACCGTGGGTGCAGATGCCCGCCCCCTCCTGGGACTCGATGATGTGGTTCTGGATGTGACCTCCACCGCCAATCGGGCTGATGCCCTCAGCATGGTGGGCATCGCTCGGGAAATCGCGGCTATTACCGGTGCCCCCTTAAAGCTGCCTGCCCCTCAGGTGCCGACAGCGGAGGCGGATTCGACCGCAGTAGCCGTCGACTTGACCGATCCCAAGCTTGCCCGATTTATATCGCCACGGTGCTGGAACATATACAGGTGGCCCCTTCTCCCCTGTGGCTACAGCAGCGGCTGCAAGCGGCGGGGACTCGGCCCATCAATAATGTTGTCGATATCACCAATTACGTGCTGCTGGAGTGGGGGCAGCCCCTCCACGGCTTTGACTACCATCGACTGCAACAGGCCGCGTCGTCCAAAGATGGCTTAACTCTAGGGGTACGCTATGCCCAGCCTGACGAACAGCTCACCACCCTCGACAGCCAGGAACGAGCCCTAGCCCCAGAAACCCTACTCATTACCGCCAACGATCGCCCCGTGGCGTTAGGCGGGGGTAATGGGAGGCGAAGCCACCGAGGTCCACGCTGGCACAACGGCGGTCATGCTGGAAGCCGCCTATTTTGAAGCGGCAGCGATTCGCAAGTCGGCCCGTAGCCAGGGGCTGCGGACAGAAGCATCGGCCCGATATGAGCGCGGGGTGAACCCAGCGGAACTGGAACTGGCCTGTCAACGGGCGATCCAACTGATGGTGGAGTTGGCTGGTGCCCAACTGACGGCCCAAGTGATTGACCGCACTGAGATCGGCACCATCACCCCTACCCGCACGGTGCCGTTGAGGATTCAGCGGGTCCATGAGGTGCTGGGAACGGTCACGAATATCGAGTCTCAAGGGAGTACCGGGGCCTTTATTCCCAGAGATCGCATCCGCGATATTCTGACCGCCTTGGGCTGCGAGGTGACGATGGCAGGCAGCGATACGTCAGATACCGACGGGATTTGGCAGGTGCAGATTCCCCCCTATCGCTACCAGGACCTAGAGCGAGAAATTGATTTAATCGAAGAAGTAGCCCGCCTCTATGGCTACAACCACTTTGCCAATACCCTGCCCCAAGCCGCTGTGGGCGGGTATCTCTCCCCAGAGGCGGCGCTCTCTCAGCGACTGCGAGCATCAATGCGAGGGGCGGGACTGACTGAGCTGATCCACTACTCGCTGACCAAGCCGGAGTCGCCTCAGCAGGTGGTGTTGGCTAATCCTTTGTTTAGTGAATATTCAGCCCTCCGCACCGATTTGATTGACGGTTTGCTAGAGGCGTTCCAATTCAACCTGGAGCAAGGCAATGGCCCGTTGAACGGGTTTGAGCGGGGGCGAGTGTTTTGGCAGGATGACGCCGGTATCCATGAAGACGATGTGGTGGGAGGCATTCTCGGCGGCGATGCTCGCCAGGGCCAATGGGTACAGGGGGGAAACCGCAGCCCCTCTCTTGGTTTGAGGCCAAGGGCATTTTGGAGACTATTTTCCAGCGTTTAGGGCTCACCGTTGACTATCGCCCTGAGGCGGCTGACCCTCGGCTCCACCCTGGTCGCACGGCGTCTCTGTGGGTACGGGGGCGACTGCGGCTGGGGACCTTTGGGCAGCTTCATCCCCAACTGCGTCAGGCTAAGGATTTGCCCGAGGCGGTTTACCTTTTTCAACTGGATTGGGCCGCTTTGATGACCTGTTTGGCGACGGGTCGGCAGAAAGCGGTGCGGTTTAGCCCCTACTCGACCTATCCCGCCAGCGATCGCGATTTGGCCTTCTTTGCCCCGGTTGAGACCCCTGTGGCGGAGTTGCAAAAGGCGATTGCCAAAACCGGGGGCAAGCTCTTGGCCGCTGTCACCTTGTTTGATGACTATCGCGGGGAATCAGTACCCGAAGGGCAGCGCAGTCTGGCGTTTCGGCTGGTGTATCGGGCCAGCGATCGCACCTTGACCGACAACGATGTGGAGCCGGTCCACCAAAAGGTCCGAGCCGCCCTAGAGAAACAATTTAAGGTCTCTTTGCGGAGCTAAGGGCGATGTGGACAGGTGGAAATTATATTTCCCTTAACGTTCTCAGGAAAGTGATCCCAGCGATTTAAGGTAAACGGATAGCATCACTCTCGCCATGAGTAACGTGACTTCCCGTGACCCCCTCCCCCCCCCTAGGCCAACCCGTAACTGAACCATCTGTGGGTGACTCGGCTTTACAACGGGTGACTCAACGGCTGGCCCAAGTCCTAGCCCGTGATCAGCAAGTGCAAACCACCCTGCACGATTTACGGGATACCTTTCAGGTGGATCGGGTGGTGCTGTATTACTTTTACCGTCGTTGGCAAGGGCAGGTGACGGCGGAAGCCTTAAGGCATCCCGACTTGTCGATTTTGGGTTCGACGGGGGCGGACGATTGTTTTAACGGGGACTATGCCCAACAGTACCTAGAGGGGCGGATGCGGGCGATCGCCGATGTGACCCAAGCGGATCTCCATCCTTGCCATTTAGCGTTTTTAGAAAGTATTCAAGTCACAGCCAACTTGGTCGCCCCCATTTTGGCCAAGGAGCGGCTTTGGGGATTGCTGGTCGTTCATCACTGTCAGGGACCCCGACCCTGGTCAAAGGCCAATCTTGCCCAACTCAAGGCAGCTAGTGCGGCGCTATCGGCTTCTCCTGCCCTCAATCAGCTACCCTGAGCCCATGGAGGCCAAAGACTTGGCGCTAGACCCGGCGTTACAACGCCATCAAGGGTGGATGGCCCAGGCGATCGCCTTGGCAGAGACCGCCGGACAGCAGGGGGAAGTCCCCGTAGCGGCCCTCGTGGTGAGTCCCGAGGACCAACTGGTTGCCACTGGGGTCAACCGTCGGGAGCGCGATCAGGACCCCACCGCCCATGCCGAGGTCCTGGCTTTGCGAGCAGCAGGGCAAACTCTGGGCAATTGGAACCTGACCGGATACTGCCTTTACGTCACCCTGGAACCTTGCCCCATGTGTGCGGGGGCGATCGTCCTGAGTCGCGTCAGCCGATTGGTTTATGGGGCGGCCGATCCTAAAACTGGCGCGGTGCGATCGGTGATCAATATACCCGATAGCGCCGCCTCTAACCATCGCTTGACCGTGCTGCCAGGGGTGCTCGCCAACCCGTGCAAGATCAGCTCCGACAGTGGTTTGCTCAACTGCGCCAAAACCGCCAGTCGCCTTGACCGGCCAACTAATCAGGACGCTGATCCGTGCTATTCACTAAGCCTCTGGGCAGAGTGTTGTATAGTCTCTGAAAACCGGTTGGGACAGCCTTAAGCAGTTAATGCTAGGCATCGGAAAGTTCTTGGAATTACCCAGGACAACCCAGTAACTGTCCTGTTAAGTGGCCTATTTCCCGCTTGATTTTCTACTGTTTAAATGACCCGATTCCCCTGTTGATACAACGTTAATGCAGCGTTGATGCAACGCTGATGCCACCCTAAGGAGCATTTGAAATCAGGATGGTTGCCAAGTTGACACCCCCTAAATCCCCTGTGAGTTCCCTGTCTCATCATCACGCCTCGCCGACAACATCCATCTCCCGGTGCTCACCTTGGTTAACGCCGTTGGTTTATTTCCTAGGGCGACGGCTGGTGATGCCCGGTTACTTTCGGGCCATTACCGTATCAGGCCAGGAGAATGTCCCCAGTCAAGGGCCGGTGATTCTGGCCCCCACCCATCGGGCTCGCTGGGATTCTCTGATTCTACCGATGCTGATGGGGCGTCCGGTCACAGGCCGCGATCTCCGCTATATGGTGACTGCCGATGAGGTCAAGGGGATACAAGGCTGGTTTATTAAGCGCCTGGGGGGCTTTCCCGTAAATGTCCGTGAACCCAGTATTGGCAGCCTCCGCCACGGCATTGACCTCTTGGAGCAGGGCTCGATGCTGGTGATCTTCCCGGAGGGCGGCATTTTTAAAGACGGCCAAGTGCATCGACTTAAACCGGGGTTGGCGCGTTTGGCGGTCCAGGCAGAGTCGATTCATCCAGCGTTAGGAGCCAAGGTGTTACCGATCAGCCTGCGCTATAGCGATGCCCAGGTGAGTTGGCGCAGCAGCGTCGATGTGGCTATAGGGCAGCCCTTGGCGGTAGCTGATTATCTAATTGCCGGTCACGGCAGCGATCGCCTCAAAGCCTCGGCCAAAAACTCACCGCCGATCTCACCGTCAGTTTGAATGCGTTATCTGATCGCCAGCACGGCGTCACCCCGGTTTAAGGCCCCCCAGCCCCTGGCAGGGGTCACGCTAGTACTCGGTCTTAGCATTGAACAAGGGGCTTAAGCCCCTTGCCTTGGGTTTGTAATGGTTGGGTTAATTCCGCCCTTGAGTACTAGCGAGAGCAAAGGAACTTTGAGTGCTTTAATTCAAGGCCAAGGTTAACTGCCACTGGACCAGGGTGCCGTCGTGGCCGGGGGCATGATCAATCACCCGTAACTGCCAATTCCCTGAGGCGCTCAGGCCCAAGAACCGCCTCAAGGCCGGGGTGGTTTTGAGGGTGTACATCGTATCTAGATCCTGTTGATTGCCCAAGGTCCGACCTTGCAGCAGCACCGACTCTCCAGCCGGTGACAATAGGGTCAAGCTCAGATCTCCCAAGTGATTATGGCTGACGGTGACCTGCACCTGCACATCCTCAACCGTGCCGCGCTCTGAGCACAAGACGCGGCGCATCAGCCCTTGAGGATGACCATCAGGAATAACGGTAGCGGCAGGATCGGTGCGGACGACGGTTTGGCGATAGCGACGCTCTCCCTCAGCCCGCTGTCGAGCCGCCTGCACGGCTCGGGCCGCATTCACCCGCCCATAGCCAAACCACTGGGAATGGCCATTTTGATCATAGGTGCCATGGCTGAGCCCCAACTGAGGGTCGGGGGCCGAATCGGTGATTTTGTCAGCAGTTTCCTGCAAGATTTGTTTGACTTCCCGAGCCGTCAAGTCAGGATTCGCAGAGAGCACCAGCCCCGCCGCCCCCGCCACCACGGGACAAGCGCTGGAGGTGCCTCCAAAAGTCTGGGTATAGGCATTGCCACTATAGCCGTCGCTGCCGAGGCGATCGCTGGTGACCATCCCCCGCCCCGTTAGCCCGGTCTTGATCTCTGGCCCGGTCGAAACCGTTCCCACTGAGGGTAGCGCCATATTCGGCGGGGCATTGTTGCTGGGGGCCGTCACCGCGATGTGCTCGCCCCAATTGCTGTAAGCGGCCTTGCGATTCAGGCTGGTACAGGCCGACACGGCAATCACATCGGGGTGTACGGCAAACCCACTCAGCCAAGTGGTGCTGCCGCTGATTGCATTTTGAGGCCAGCCTCGCTCCTGAACCGTGCCACTGACCGGGCGATTGGCATTACCCGCCGAAAAGACAATTACGCAGCCCTTGCCCCCCCGGCCTTGGGTCGCCGCTTGGGTGAGGGCTTGGCGCTGCCGTAGCGAGAGAGGAAAATACACCGCCGCCGCCGACCAGCTACAGGAAATCACCGCTGCCCCCTGGTTGATCGCCCACTCAAAGAGTTCTTCAATCGAGTTATCGTCCAAAAAGCCGGTGGTCCGAATTGGCATAAACCCACAGCCGGGAGCCACCCCCACAATTCCAGTTCGGTTCTCTTCACCAATGGCCAGACCGGCGCAGGCGTGCCATGGCTCTCATTGTTGCCGGTGGGTAAGGGCACCGCATCCCTGGACTTGAGATCCTTAGGGGCGACGATTTTGCCGAGGCCCTGCAAGTCGGGATGGTTGAGGTCAAAGCCGTCATCACTGACCGCAATCACCACCGATCGCGCTCCGACCGTGATGTCCCAGGCGGCCTCGACAGAAATATCGGCATCGACCCGTACATCGAAGCTGGTGGTAGCACTCAGGTGCCATTGCTGACTATAAAGCCCATCCTCGGGGCGGTATAAAGGGGCCGTCGTGATCACCACATTGGGCTCGGCAGTGAGGACTTCAGCCCGCGCCATTAACCGGTTGGCAATTTTGATCGGATTTTCGGACGCCTGAGCGGTGACGGTACAGATAAACGTATGGGGCAATCCTGCCAGAGGAGACAGGACCACTAGCCCCTGCTGTTGCATCAAGGCATCACGCTGTTCAGGCCCGAAGTCGGGGGCAAATTGTAGGGTGATCTGCTCGGTGAGGTAAATCCAGGTTTGGGGGCTATTTGCCAAAGTGTAGACGTGACTGGCAAACAGGACCGCTGGCTGTTGCCGCAGCCGTTGCAAGCAGTCTTCTAGGCGATCAGCCTCAATGCCCCATTCCACCAGTTGACCTTGGGCCACAGGGCGCACCCACTGGGGTTGAATTTGCGCCTGTAGGGCGTCTAGAGAGGCGTTGTCGGCCAGCCGCGTGGTGAGGCGATCGCGGGCTTTCTCTAGCAGCAGCTCCTCTCCCCCTCGCTGTAGAATCAGCCCCGTCCCCGGAGAAGGACTCCCATCGGTTGTACGCCCCTGAGTCATGGCCCACCTCAGCCGCTACGGAACTTGAAATCCATTGGGGCGTCATGGACGGATACTGAACCCCGATCTCGACAGCACCCGCGTCAGTATTTGATCTTTAGCCGAAATGATAAGATACCCGAGGGTTTGAACCGTTTATGTTTAGTAACACTTCAGGTAATTTATGGCTGCCTTTCCCTTCTTCCGGCCTGTTTCTCTACTGAGCTGCCTCAGCGGCAGTATTGTGGCTTTCGGAATGTTAGGAGCCATCACGGGTCCGGCCTGGGCTCAAAGTGCCGATGCTGAGCCGATTCCCCCTTCGGAACTGCGGTCCACTGGTACCAACACCACCTTCACTATCGCCGCTGCCGATCAGCTTGCTGCTGAAGCCGGTAGCGCGATCGTTGCCCAAAACCTCACCCTTGCGATTCAGCGCCTCGAAGCGGCTAGCGACCTATACAACGAACTCTCCACCTACTACCAAGAGCTGGCCGGTATGTTTATCGGGATCGACAGCCGCCAAGTTTCCAGTAATCGCGCCTTAGCCCTAGAAACCGCCCAAAAGCGGGATGAAAGCAATTACCAACTGGCCTTGCTCTACCGCCGGCAAAATCAGCCTGAGCTAGCGATTCCGCTGCTGATGGAGGTGCTGCGGAGCCAACAGCCCACCCGAGACTTGGGGGGTCGAGCCTACCAGCAACTCTTTGAATTGGGCTTTGTCGAAGCGCCCTATGATTCCTAGAAGTGCCTTTATAAGTCACAACCCCCTGCCCTAGTACTCGGCTTAGCATTGAACAAGGGTCTTAAGCCCCTTGCCTTGGGTTGGTAATGGTTAGGTTAATTCCGCCCTTGAGTACTCGTTCACAGAAAACCCACAATGCCCCCGGTGATTCGTTACACTGAACAGTCGTATTGCCCAGTCTTGAATTGGGTTTTGGGGAAGGACGTTATCTATGATCAACCCAGACCAAGTCATCACCCTGATCAAAACCAGCCTGCCGGATGCAGACGTTCAGATTAACGATCTGACCGGCGGCGGGTGATCAT
>JAAUQE010000243.1 GCA_012032425.1 Leptolyngbya sp. RL_3_1
CTAGTACGTAAGACCCAAGTTCCGATACTGTTCTGGATGGCAGGGGAGCCGGAGGAGCAGGGGGGCTAGAAACTGAAATGGCTCTACGCCCCCTGCATTTCCAGGGTTTGAACTAGGTCATGCGTTGGAAACCCCTACACCTGATGCCTATCAATCAAGCGCTGAAGTAAGTTTGGCGAGATCCAGAAGGAAGTATCTTTCAGGCGACTAATGGCTATTGAGATATCAATACGCTTCATAGCGGCAGCCTGGTCCAAAACGCCAAGGGTTCCAGTGATGGAACAGCCTCGCTTCGTAGCGACTTGTCTGGCTTTCATGTCATCTAGCAACAGCAAATCGGAGCTAAGGGCTTGAGCCAGCAGAATTGCTTCACTTTCTCCCGGGTCAAGCCCTTCCACAGGCTGCTCTGAAAGCTGATCAATAGACTGGATGCTCAGCCATGGCGGTGGGCTTTGAATCCACTTTTGTACGGGTGATGGTGCAGATGCGTCGCTCAACTCTTGAGCAACCGCCTGGGGAATAATGATTTGAGTGAATAGCTCAGGGAGCAGGTCAATGTATCCAATCAGGATGAGGTAGTTAATTGGGGACGTATTGGAAACAACGATCATTCTGCCGCTAGTGCTGTGCGAATGGCTTGGCTATCTTGGACTAAATCGTCTTCGGTGTAGGGCAGATAAGCTTTTTCGTGCTTCAGGAATTCATAGGTTTCCCAGCGAGAGGCAAGGCCCAAAAGCTGTCGAACATCGGCAGCACCCATCAGACCTTGGCGATACTGATCAGCGGCGATCAGCTCTAGAATCCGCTGGGATAGATTGGCGGATTGTAATTGACGGGCGATGTGGTTGGGGAGTTCAATCGTGACTTGCATAGACGACCTAATCTATCCAGTTGAGAGCCGCTTCGCTCATCCTACCGAACTATCTGGAATCTCAGCAGTTGTACCAATAGGATTAATCAGGATAGTTCTAGTGGGGAGTTTAGAGCAGATGTGGACTCTACAGGCGGAGCGGCGATCGCCTCCCAAATCTTTTAAATCGCTTTCCTAAATTGCTTCAAAGTTGAGGCGGTAACGATACAGTGCCACAGGCTGGCCTTGACTCTGGAAGTAGTCGGGGTCTTGGGGCGACAGGTAAATGGCGGTGACTTGATCCGCACTGAAGCTGGCTGATTTCGGATTGTCGGTGGTCGATGGTTTCCGACCGGCCTTTGCTCCTCGCCGATAGGCTGTGGTCGTCTCCACCTGATTCAGATAGGGCTGTGCCGTGCCGCGAAACACCTGCTGAAAGACTTCTGTAGTCAGAAAGGTATCAGCATCGGGTTGCTCGATCGCCCGTCCGGTGATGGTCGAGACCAGTTGACGATCGCCCCTCAGTTGGGTCAACTGCCGGTTGGGGTTCTGAGGATCCACCTGCACCTGTTGAACTGCTGCATCCCCCAGGTAGGCGCGGGCCAGATTCAGGCCATTAAAGGCGCGATCTGCCACAATCGGCTGCGGCTGGCCCTGAGGGATCACTCTGGGCAAAAAGCCAGCCCTAGGGAGGGGGCTCGTGGCGATGAATCGCACCTGACAGCGAATGGGCTGGTCTAAAAAGTCTTGGTTTCCCTCGAAACCGGGCGTCTGAATGTCTGGGGCCAGCGGTGCCGCCAAATCGACCAAGGTGGTGGTCATCACCCAGGTGCCTGCCATCCAATCGGGGTAAATCAGGTCGCCCTCGGCAGGCTGCACGGGGGGCGGGCCAGACCAATGGGGAAAGTTTTCTAGGCGCTGAGCCAGGGCTCCGGCCTGGGCTTCGCCGCTACAGAGCAACCACACTAGCAAGAGCACCCCCATCCAAAAGAGCTGCTGTTTGAGGCGCGATCGGCGGTATGGCTTCATGGGGAGCGCTGGGCTAAGGAGAGCCTGACAGTACAACCGATGTATAGCAGTGGCTGCCAGTTGAAGACAAGACGGCCAGATACTTTGCGGGGGCTTTACCCGCAATGTTATAGCAGTCGCCAGTCTGATTAAGACAAGACTGCTAGCCACTTGCTTGTGGGCCGCAGAACCAGATGTTCCGAGGTGTCTTAAGCAAAGTGGCCAGCGCTATATGGTCGATACGCCATGATCCTAGGGACCTACATTGCTGCCCGAGGGTTAGGACACTTGGTTTATCTGAAATTGCTGCTGACCATGGCCCTCTGGGGCGGCACCTTTATCGCCGGACGGACCCTCTCCCAAACCCTCAGCCCCTACAGCGCTGCCTTTTGTCGCTTTGCCGTGGCGGCGGTGGGCATGGTGCTGCTGCTCTGGAGCCAAGGGGAACGGCTGCCCCGCCTGAAGTCGGCCCAAGTGTTGCCGGTGGTGGTGTTAGGGCTCAGCGGCGTGCTGACCTACAACATCTGCTTTTTCTCAGGGCTCCAGACCATCACCGCCAGTCGAGCCGGACTGATCGTCGCCTTAAATCCAATCGTCATCACCTTCTGCTCAGCCCTGATCTTTCGCCATCGCCTGCCGCCCATGACCCTAGCCGGAATTGGGGCAGCCCTAGGGGGGGCGGCGTTGATTTTGAGTGAGGGGCAACTCGGTACGTTACTCACCCAAGGGGTGAGCCAGGGAGATCTCTGGCTGCTGGGCTGTGTGGGCAGTTGGGTGGTGTATTCCCTGGTGGGCAAACAGGTGATGGGCAGCTTATCTCCCCTGGCGACGACCACTTACAGCATTTGGGTGGGGGCGATCGCCCTGTTCCCGCTAGCGCTTCACCAGGGGCTATGGCAAAGCTTGCCGATGCAGCCCTGGGTGGCCTGGGTTGGCATGTTGTACCTGGGGCTATTGGGCACAGTGCTGGGGTTTAGCTGGTATTACGAGGGCATCAAAGCCCTGGGTGCCCCTCAGGCGGCGATTTTTATCAACCTGGTGCCGGTGTTTGCGGTGAGTTTTGGGGTGGTGCTACTTCGGGAACCATTTTCTGTGGCGATGGCGATCGGTGGAGGGCTCGTGGCGTTGGGAGTAGTGGGGGTGAATTGGCCCCAGGCCAAACCCGCCCAACCAGATTGAGAGGCCATAATCTGGGTAATGCGATCGCAACCTTAGCCCTATGGTTCTGCCTGAAATTGCCTTAACCTTTGCCTTTGAGAAAGTGGGGGAAGCCCTGCTCACCGGGATTGATGCTCAGCTCAACCCAGGTGAGGTGGAAGGATTTCTGAAGCAGGCGCTGCAAGCGGCCCACGGTAAGGAAAAGAACCTGTTCTATTTCTCCTTTCAGAAAGAGGGATTGCAGGGATACGACAAATTTCTGAACCAGTTTTTTAAAGGACCGGCACGGAGAGAGCTACAGAAACCGTTGGTAGGTCAGGGCAAACCGGATGTGGCGATGCTATGTGCCGCTTTGGAGCAGGCCGTCCAAGGCCACTCGAAACTTAAGGAGATCGACATCAGCAAAATTCAGCCCTGGATGACGGTGTTTGTGGAGACCTATTTTCGGGAAACCCATCGTTATCTGGAATTCCAGGTGATCAAGGCGGACTACTGCGACCAGATCCGTCGGGTCTTTGACGATGTTAAGTTTGCAGGCATCGCAGTGGAGGGGCAAGACATCGACCGGGCGGAACGGTTGGCGGAAATCTTTGTGATGCCGGACGTGCGGGAGGAGGGAGCCGCCGCGCGGGAACTGCCGGAGGAGCTTACAACGCAGCTTGAGAATGCCCCCGAAATGATCCCGTTTCGTGCAGATCGGCAGCAAAAGTTGCTCTGGGAGCAGCGAAAGCAAATTTTACAGGCCAAGAACCGTGCCGGTGGTCGCACCTTTTCAGCAGCGGATCTACTCACCCAGAGCAAAACTTACCGGGCGGTGCTGCTCGGGGCACCGGGGTCGGGCAAAACTACGCTGATGAACTACTTTGCGGTGGTGGGTACGGCCCACACGGGGGAAGCTGCCGCTGTAGAAAGTGGTGAATCTGACGGGCTACAAGGCAAGCTGAATCTGCCCATTGCGACCTGCATACCGATCATCATTCGGATTCGCGATTTGGCTCGCCACCCAGAGCTGTCGATTCTGGAGTTTGTGAAAGACTTTGCTGAAAAAGACCTGGTGGTCACCCGCGACCTGACCGGCTTTTTTGAGTATTACCTGGAGAACGGTAACGCCTTGATCTTGCTGGATGGATTGGATGAGGTGGCGGAGGTCGCCCAGCGCTACAGATGGTGGACAAAATCGAAGCCTTTCTGAACCAGTTTGAACAATGCCCCGCGATCATCACCTCCCGCCCTGCCGGATATAAACGAGACTTTTTCCGTACCGATGAGTACCCTCACTATGAACTACAGCTATTTGATGACACCAAAATCGATACCTTTATCGAGCATTGGTACAACAGTCGCTTTGAGCTAGAGAGCGAACGGGAACGGCGCAAAACCAGCCTGCGTAAGGCCCTGAAAGACCAGACCCGCATCCGTCAACTGGCCCGCAACCCGCTACTGCTAACGATCATTGCCCTGATCCACCGTTACCAGGCCCAGTTACCAAAGGAGCGTCACAAGCTCTATGACAAGGCGGTGGAAACCCTGCTCACCACCTGGGACAGCCAAAAGGAGCTGAGCAACCATGAGGTGTTGGAATATCTGGAGCTGGATGACCTGCGGCGACTGATGGAACGCCTCGCCTACTGGATCCACTGCCAGGGGGGTACGGGGGATACGGAGGGGGGCACGCTGATTGACCGAGAAGAGTTGATTGGCCAATTGACCCAGTACATTCGCGAAATGAAGCGGGTGGAGCGGTATCAAGCCAAAAAGGAAGCCGAGCGGTTTTTAGAACAGATTGTGCGGGACCGGGCAGGGTTGCTGAGTTTGCAGGGGCAAGACCGCTATGCCTTTGTTCACAAGACCTTTCAGGAATATCTGACGGCGATGGAAATTCGATACCGTCAAGAGGAAGGGTTTGAGGTAGTGCTGAAGCACATTGATAAGCACCTGCATGATCCCCATTGGGAGGAGGTGTTGCTACTGCTAATTGCTCAACAAAAACTCAGTAATCCGGCAAAAATTTTAAGGGCGGTTTTAGCGCGGGATACACCATATGAGCAGTGGTTGCACCGGAACCTATTTTTTGCGGGAAAAGTTTTGGGGGAGAGCGTACCCATTACTGATGAGAAATTGGTGGATTCAATTTTGAGTCAGTTGTTGGATTTGGAAGACGCTTCCTATCTGTCTCCATTAGTTACTCAAAAGCTGTGTGATCGAGTTTTTTTAATTGTCAGCAATCTTTATGAGACTGCCTTTGAAAAAGCTGCTCTAGTGCAACTCGAAGGTCGAAAAAGTCACCTTGACCACTGGCGCTTCTTTCAATATAAAAGTGAACTTTCACAACAGCAAACCGAGATCGACATACTCAAACTCCTAAAAGATCAGAATTCAGGTGTGCGTTCTAGTGCGGCTCAAGTATTAGGACAACTGGGCCAAGGTTCTAATGTAGTCATCGATAGCCTGTTGAGTCTGCTCAAAGATGAAGATTTAAATGTGCGTTCTAGTGCAGCTCAAGCATTAGGACAGCTAGGTCAAGATTCTAATGCGGTTATCGATGGCTTACTGCCAACATTCCGCAGGTTGCCAAAGAGTTAGGAAAGTGCATAGTAAGGCTCGATGTGTGAGCCGAGCAAGCGAATGATTCTGCGCCGCTCATCGCTCAGGTTAGAGACCTGCTTGAGTTGGTCAAACT
>JAAUQE010000244.1 GCA_012032425.1 Leptolyngbya sp. RL_3_1
CCAGGCTCAGGCCTGCTGCAATTGAGCGCCAGTTAAGTCAGCGCGGCTGAGGTCACCGCGATTAATTTGAGCCTGGGTCAAGTTCGCTTTGACGAGGTTGACCTGCACCAGTTTCGCATCAGTGAGGCGCGCCCCCACCAGTTGCGCTTGGGCAAGATTGGCTTCCGAAAAGTCAGTGCGATTGGCGCTGGCACCGGTCAGGTCGGCCTGCTGGAGATTGGCCCCAGCCAAAATCGCATCGGCGAGATTCACATCCACCATCGAGCTCCCATCAGATTAGCCCCATGGAGGTCTGCGCCCCGCAGGCTGACTGAAGTCAGGTTAGCCTCGCTAAAGTTGACGAAAGCCAAGTCAGCCCCCCGCAGATTGGCCCCTTCTAAATCGGCCTGCTGTAGGTTAGCGCCCCTTAAGTTCGCCCCATATTGGCGCTTTTCTTGGCGGAAATTGGCCCCCCGTAAACAGGCTCCCGTCAGATCTGCTCCACTTAAATCGGCATTGCGCAAGTCGGCATCCACCAAATTGGCATCCATTAAGTCTGCCAAGGTGAGCTGGGCACTGCGCAGGTCGGCCCCCTGGAGGCTCGCCCCATGGAGGTTACTGTCGGTGAGATTGGCCTTGGATAAGATCGCTTGGTTAAGGTTGGCCCCAGGCAATTGGGCACGGCCAAGGTTGGCCTGATTGAAGTTGACCCGGTTCAAATAGGTGAGCGTGAAATTAGTGCCCTCTAGATCGGCATTACGGAAATTAATCCCAATCAAATCTTGGTGGGATAAATCGACCCCAACCAAGGCAATGCCCTGGAATTGGATTTCGCCGGCAGCATAACGATCTAGAAGTTCCTGCGGATCCATGGAAGTCGATGACAGGACGAATGCTGACGGCAGTGTATCGCAGTTAGGGATAGGGCCTGCTAATAGGGAATGTAAGTTGGGTTAGAGAATCAGTGGAGGCACGGGTTGACAGGTCTGCTTGACCATCTGCCTAGTACTCAAGGGCGGAATTAACCCAACCCTGACAAACCCAAGGCAAGGGGTTTAATCCCCTTGTTCAATGCTAAGGCTATTTAAGCCGCCAAGTACTAGGTTGAATAATAGGGTTTAATCGCCTTGAGAATGGCGTCGGCAGCCTGAGTGTTGTCGCGATGGTTATCGAGACAACTGGCGATGATGGTCAGTTTGCCCTCTAGGTCAGTAAAGGTCGGGCAATATTCAAAGGTTTCTTGCAGCAAGTTGTCTAGGGTTTTGGCTTTGAGCAAGCGCCAGTCTTGGGGGGTAAAGGTAAACGGACTGCGAATGGTCGAAAGCAGAACGATCTTGGCCCGCAGGGGATTGGTATAGCGCATGATTTCTAGGCGCAGGGCAAACAGATTACTGCGATCGCGGCGGCATGACGGGGAGGATTCAGGGGGCATCATGACAGGGGGGGGGTGTCCCTGAAGCAATCGTGATTGCTCGGGTCAGCCCTTCGGTGGGGATGGTTTCCCAGCGCGTTTGGGTGTTGCTGTGGGACTCGCCCAGAGTATGCCCACTTGCTTCTGCTAACTGAGCCTGACTGGGCTCAGAATGGGGTAACTGAGATGGCTGTGGCGACTCCCCAACATTGAGGGTGGTTTTATCCTCAACATTGGCGAGTACGGTGCCCTCATCTAAACCGTAGAGTTGTTGAAAAACCCCCACCACCGTGGCGGCAATGCGGGCATAGTGCTCTTGACGGTTCAGCCGTTTGACAATCCGATCTAGGTGGTAAGACAGCTCTTTTACCGTGGGGGCAATTTTGTAAACACTGGCCACCAGCCCATCCATATTCTGCTGAGCCAAGATGGCCGGGTCATTTTCCCAGCGATTATTGACCACCCCATGCAGTAACTTCCGAATGCGCACGGCTTGGGGAGAGGCGGTGAGCTGGAGGGCAATTTTTTGATAAATCGATTCCCCATCGGTGATGGCAGTGGCATCGGCGGGTGCCCCCAAAATCGTTTGGTCTGCGGAGGCAGGTGGAATCTGCTGGCGATGGCGATGATCGTAGACTGGCTGCACAGCCATCAAAATCCGACCCGCCACGGCGAGGTAGCTGGTTTGACGATTGAGGCGAGCCACAATGCTATTGAAGGCGGTTTCCAGGTAGTCTAGGGTGGGATAGTGCTCTAGCAAGGTTTCTAGCAACTCTTGCAGCTCAAATCTGGCTAAGACCGTCGGATCGTTTTCCCAGACATTTTGGCGGGTGCCAAACAGAAGTTTCTTGACCCGCCGCAGATCGGGATCCTGCTTCAGGGTTTGCACCGCAGTATCGAGGGGATCGGCTCCCGTTACCGCTTCTTCAGGGGCGACCCCGATCGGGGGAATCTGATAGGCCGCCACCGGTTCAGGAATATTTTTGAGGTGGAGCGGCCCTAGAAACTGAGCGTTTAAATCCAGGCGGGCTTTAACCACGTCATAGACGGTCTGGGAAATGCAGATCCCCCCCGGTACGGATTGGGTCTGGAGACGGGCGGCAATGTTCACCCCGTTGCCCAACACGTCGGAGTGGCTAAACAACATATCGCCGAGGTGAATGCCAATGCGGTGTTGTAAAGAGTCTTGGGGGGATCGCCCCGTCGCCAGCTCAGCCAGTTGGGTTTGGATGGTTTGACCGCAGCTCACGGCCTGAACCGCACTGGAAAACGATAACAACAGGCCATCCCCCGTGGACTTTAAGACTTGTCCCCCCGCTTGCTCGCAGAGGTCTGCCATTAATTTCAGATCCCGCTGAATCAGCTTCAGGGTGCCTTCTTCATCCGCTGACATGCGGGCACTAAAGCTGACGGCATCGGTGACCACAATGGCCGCCAGCACCCGATGGGTTTCAGATGAAATAGGGGTACGCTCCATGGAATAGCGGCATTAGGGTAGGGTGCACGGTCAGCGGGAACACCTGATTGTAAAGGGGTCCCTTAGCAATACGCTATCGGTGATTTACCGGTTCGGTAAGGGGGTCTTCACCCGCTTTTATACTTACTGACCCTTGAGATCGGCGATCGCCCCCCGCGCCATGGCTGCGATCGCTTGATCGGTGGCCTTGGGTAGCTGATAGTATTTACCTCCAGCCGTTTTGGCTAATTCCCGACCAAAACCAGTAGAGACAAACTTCCGTTCCGTATCAATCACCAAGAGCTGGAAACCCGTGGCGCGAATGCGGCTGGCAATGTCCAGCAGTTCTTGCTTAATGTCGGGTTTCTGATCGCTCTCTATGGTTTCTCCGAGGGATCTAGCCAGGGGAATGTTCCCGCGCCCATCGGTAATCGCCACGATTACCACCGTGCCGATATCCCCCGACTGCTGGGCATTGGTGCCCACCCGCACCGCCTGGGTCAGACCATGGGCCAAGGGGGAGCCACCGCCACAGGGCATCCGTTCTAGGCGTCGCCGCGCCATGGCAATGGAGCGGGTGGGTGGCAATAACACCTCGGCTTGCTCCCCCCGAAAGGGAATCAACGCCACCTCATCCCGATTTTGGTAAGCCTCGGTGAGCAGTTCCATCACCGCCCCTTTGGCCGACTGCATCCGGTTCAGGGCCATGGACCCAGAGGCATCCACTACAAAGATAATCAGGGAGCCAGCTTTGCGGGCCAGTTTCTTGGCGCGAATGTCTGCCGGCTCGACGATGACCCGCCGATGGGGTTGTCGGGCGCGGCGGGCCTTTTGGTAGGGGGCGGCAGCCCGCAGGGTGGCATCCACGGCAATCCGCCGCACCGGTCCCTGGGGCAGCATCGGCTTGATGTAGCGGCCCCGATCTTCTGAAATGACGGTGCTTTGGCTACCGGACTTGCCCTGACGGGTCAAGGATTGGGCAAACAGCAGCAGCGACGGATCGAGGATGATCCCCTCGGGGTCAAAGACAAACTCCTCCGGTAGGCTGGGGGGCGGATCTTCCGGTTGGTCGGGATCTTCGTCCTCCTGATCTTCGTTGTCCTCCTGGTCCTCTTCGTCGTCTTGATCGTCAGGGGAATCTTCTTCTGAGGTCGTTGTTGGAGGGCGGTGGGGGCGGGGGTTGCTGCTCGTCGTCGGGGGGGGGGCATGGCGATCGCCCTCGGCAAAATCACCAACTCTACCGCCACCCGTAAATCATCCGCTGTGACCGTGGCCCGCCCCTCTAGGGCGGCATGGGCCTTGGCCACCCGCACCGCAAATAGCTCAGCCCGGTGGCCCTGAACGCCCCCCCGCAGGGCTTCGATTACCAGGTATTGCACCTGCTCTCGGGTAATCTGCACGTCTTTAAGCCATTCCCGCGCCAGGATGATCTGGGTTCTTAGGGCATCAATGTCGTCGGCGTAGCGGGCTAAAAAGGTCTGGGGATCATTGGCAAACTGGGTGGACTGCTCCACCACTTCGACTCGCCCTTCTAGGTCTAGGGCGCGGTCGGCAGAGAGGGCGATCGCAATCCGGTCCAGCAGGTGATCCCGCAGCGGCCTTCGTCGGGGTGTAGGTGGCCACCAGCAGCGACTGGCAGGGGTGCTGAAAGCTGATCCCCTCCCGCTCAATCTGATTGCGCCGTTCCGTCAGGGTCCCCAGCAGCAGGTTGCTAATCTGGTCATCCAGCAGATTAATTTCATCAATATAGAGGACCCCTCGATTGGCGGCGGCTAAGAGACCGGGCATAAACACCGTATCCCCCGCCTGAATTGACTTGGCCACATCCACGGCCCCCAGCAACCGATCCTCAGTCACCCCCAGAGGAATTTGCACAAAGGGAGCGGGCACCACCTGAGTGGGCAGATCAGCCAGATTCGTGATGCGGTCAAAGCGCTGGCGGGTGTCGTCGTCCCAGTCTTGGGTCTCACTGGGATCGGCATTGCAGCAAGAACCGGTAATCACCTCAATGGGGGGCAACAGTTGGTGCAGTGCCCTCGCCATCACTGACTTGGCCGTCCCCCGCCGTCCGGCAATCACCACGCCCCCCAGCCCTGGATCCACCGCTGCCAAGAGCAGCGCCAGCTTGATCGCATCTTGGTCCACAACGGCAGCTAGGGGAAATACTGTGGGGGTCTCTAAGGTCTGCACCGCTACCATGGCATGTCTGTTCTCATCAAAAACTATGGGGCTCAAAAACCCAAGGGCATCGGTATCGAAGCGGCTTGGGTTGGAGGCGCTAAGGTGGCGATCGCCCGCCCATTCACCCTATCAGCAATGCAAGGGCGATCGCACCAACCCAAGCATCTAGAACTGGGTTCATAAACCCCACTCACGCTGCTCCTATGATGCAATTTTTCTCATTAGACCGTTGACGATCGCGCTGTTACATCCCGCAACCCAAGATAGTTTCAGCCTCACCTCTCAAGGAGTGGCAGGCAATCTCGCCCCCTTATTCCCCCTCATCCCCCCTCATCTGGCTCCATTCTCAAAGCCCTGGGTCGAGCCACAAGTTTCTCCGCTCGATTACACGCTTGCTGCGCGATGGTCAAAAGACCAGCCTTGAGGGCGGTTTCCCTCAGATTTCAAGGGCTTCGATAGCTTCAGGGGGCAAACCCGTGATCGCAGCGATTTGGGCGATCGCCATGCCCGCAGCCTTCATTTGCTTCGCCACCTGACGAATGCCCGCTTCTCGTCCCTCTTCTCGTCCCTCTTGCCGCCCTTGATTCAGCGCCCGCTTAATGGCATTACGCTGGTCATGGATAAAGATCTCCCGATGCTCCAAATCCTCCAGCTCC
>JAAUQE010000245.1 GCA_012032425.1 Leptolyngbya sp. RL_3_1
CATAACGCTTCATCTGGTAAATTCACGGGGCGTGCCATGACCCAATCGGTTTGCACCTCTTCTCCTAAGACAAAGGTTTGGGTGCTGACGGGTTTAAATCCCCAGCGTTCGTAGAATTTCTGGGCGCGGGTGTTATGTTCCCAGACGCCGAGCCAGAGGGTGTCGCAATGGTGGGCGATCGCCACCTCTAAACTGGCGGTCATCAAGGCCGCGCCATAGCCACGGCCAATCGCCTCTTGCTCAACGTACAAGCGATTCAATTCCAGGGATTGCTGCCCTTGCAGATGGGGATGATCACTATTGGTGACTAGTCGCGCATAGCCCAAGGCAGGTGCAGCGGGTGTAGCGGCATCACAGGCCAGCAAAATCACCGATTCGGGCTGGGTGAGTTCTGTCAGCATTTGCTGGGGGGTAAAGGCTTGCGCCACATAGGCGGCAATATCTTCGGGGCGGTTATCGATGGTGAACGCATCGCTAAAGGTGCGGGCCGCTAGTGCCGCCAGCATCTCGTGATCAGTCGGCAGACCTTGACGGATGAGGGGGCTACGCTTAGACATTGGGTCTACACAACTCCATGGCTGGGATCATCTTCACCCATCATCGACGATGGCCAACCCGCTGACTCAACGCCTCGGCCCTGAATCAGCGGGTTATGATCGGGGAAAAGCAATTTTACAGCCATGACCGCGAATTCCCCTGGGCAGTCCCCCGCAGACGACGCCAACGATCGCCCCTCATTGGGCACACAACTGCGCAATTTGCTGGTGGTCGTGGTGGCGATCGCCCTCTCCCTCCTGATTGTCCTGGGGTTACGTGCCCAAACCCCAACGGCTTCGTTGGCTACATTGGCGGCAGAGGCCACCCCCATGGAGCAAGCTTTGACCAATGGCAAACCCTCCCTGGTGGAGTTCTACGCCAACTGGTGTACCTCCTGCCAAGCGATGGCGGGGGACATGGCCGACCTGCGAAAAACCTATGGGGAGCAGGTCAACTTTGTGATGCTGAATGTGGATAACAATAAGTGGCTGCCAGAAATGCTCCATTACCGGGTGGATGGGATTCCCCACTTTGTTTATTTGGATGACAGTAGCGAGACGGTCGCCATGGCGATCGGAGAACAGCCCCGCTCCATTTGGCGGGTAATTTAGAGGCTTTGATCAACCAAGCGCCCCTGCCCCATGGCGACCATCAGGGGGAAACCTCTGACCTAGAGGCGGCTCCCTTGGGGGGCGATCGCAGCGACAACCCCCGCAGCCATGGGGCTCAAGCCTCCAGCTAGTCCCTGACGCCCATCCATTTCCGCCGGTCTCAAGAACATGGTCTAATACTGAGTACATCTTGTTTTAAGGAGTCTGGAAGTATGGCTGGTGCCGTAAGCTACGTCGTTCTGCTGGGGGGATTTGTTGGCATGGCCCTAGTGCTATTCTTTGGCCTGCGCGCGATCAAGCTGATTTAAGACCCAGAGCCCTGCCAGCCTTCAAAAGGCTTGTACCGAATTCAGGAGAATGCGCGGTTCAGGCGGTATCTTAGCGGATGTGCCCCATTTGGTGCTGCCATGCGGCTGTCCCGCTTTGCCTTAGCACTAACCCTCAGCTTGCTGTTCACGGCTCCCCTTCATGGGGCTAAAGCCTGTGCGGCATTCGGTTGCCGAGCTCAGCCCAACGCCCCGTTACTTGAAGTAATCTCGGCGTCGCCGACTGCTTCCCTGGCCCAAACCCTTGGGGATGAGCTGGATCGCGCCCATAAGCTCAGCGATCGCGTGATCGAGCTGTATGAGGCTGGGCGCTATGGCGAAGCGGTTGTTGCCGCCGAAGCCGTGGTCACCTTATTCCGCCAGCATTTAGACGAGACCCACCCGGATGTAATCGCCAGCCTCAATAATCTGGCGGTGCTCTACCAGACCCTGGGCCGCTATGGGGAGGCTGAGCCCTTGCTGCTGGATGTCCTGACCCTGCACCAGCGGCTCGACTCGGATGATGCCGAACTGGCCACCAGCCTGAATAATCTGGCCACCCTTTACCAATTTCAGGGGCGGCAGACCGAGGCATTGCCCCTGTTTCAGCGGGCGATCGCCATGCTGCGACAACAACCCGAAGTAGATCCCAGAAACCTGGCCGTAACGCTGAATAATCTGGCCACAGTGTATGAGGCCCTGGGCCGCTATGGGGAGGCTTTACCCCTTTATCAAGACACTCTAGAAACCCTAGAGCAAAATTTGGGGCCGGATCATCCTGACGTAGCTACGGCCCTGTTTAACCTAGCCAGCTTTGAGCGCTTACAAGGGCGCTATGGGAACGCCGAAGCCCAGTTGCATCGGGTTTTAGAAATTCGTCAAGAGCAGCAGGGGCGGGCTCACCCTGACTTTGCGACAGCCCTCAATGAGCTGGCCCTAATTTATCGCCACCAAGGCCGCTATGGTGAAGCCGAACCGCTGCTCACCGAAGCCTTAGCCACCTGGCGGCAGCAGTTGGGGGATGATCATCCTTACATTGCTACGGGTTTGAATAACTTGGCCCGTCTTTACCGCGCCCAGGGCCGCGTTGGGGAAGCCGAGACCTTGTATCAAGAGGCGTTGGCCCGATGGCGGCAGCAGTTAGGCCACGACCATCCCAGTGTGGCTACCGCGCTGAATAACTTGGCGACGCTGTATTCCCTCCAGCCCCAGCGTCAGGACGAAGCAGAAGACCTGCTCACCGAGGCCCTGGCCATTCGCCGCGCCAATTGGGACCTACCCATCCTGACGTGGCCAATAGCCTCAGCAACCTGGCCACCCTCTTTGCCTATCAGGGGCGGGCGGCGGCGGCGGCAAGGGGCTATGGCGAGGTGCTAGCCATTCGGCAGCAGCGGTTGGGGGCGGACCACCCCGATGTGGCTTTGACCCTAGGGAACCTGACCTCGGTGTATTGGCAGCAGCGACGCTATCCCGAGGCGATCGCACCCTAGAATCTGCCTTAGCCATTGAAGAGCGGAACCTGATCGATAACCTCACCGCCCTGTCAGACGATCAGCAACAGGCTTACCTGAATACGATCGCCTCGACCCTGCACATGGCCCTCTCCCTCAGCCTGCAAACCCTGCCAGAGAATAGGGATGCGGCCCAACTGGCGCTAGAGACCGTGCTGCGTCGTAAAGGTCGCTCCCTCGACATGACCGCCCGTAGCCATCAACTGTTGCGCCAGCGACTCACCCCATCGGAGCAGCAGCAGTTCGATCAATTGGTAGATACCCGGCGTCAAATTGCCACCCTCCGCTATGGCGATTTACCCGACCAAGACCCCGATCAGTACCAGTTCAAATTGGCCCAGCTCCAAACCACAGAAAAGGATCTACAGGCTAGCCTCAGTCAGCGTAGCGGCCTCTTTCGGGCGGAGGGAACGCCAGTTACCTTGGCGGCTGTGCAGGCGGCGATTCCTGCCGATACGGCTCTGGTAGAGCTGGTGCGCTATCGCCCCGTCATTGCCGATGCGCCGGTTTGCAAACTTTGGGCCATCCCGCTATGGCGTATACGTGCTGGATGCCGGTGGTTTGGTGACTTGGCAAGATCTGGGGGAGGGAGAGGCGATCGATCAAGCGGTGGAACGCTTTCACCGGACTTTGGTGGACCGCAGCCAGTCGCCAGTGGCGGCCAGTCGCGCCTTGGCAACCCTGATCCTCGATCCGATTTTGCCTGCCTTAACCGGCAAGCAGCGGCTCTTGATCGCCCCCGAGGGACAACTCAATCGCATCCCCTTTGAGGCATTACGGACGCCGAGCGATCGCGACCTAATCGAGCAGTTTGAAATCACCACCCTCACCTCCGGGCGGGATCTACTGCGGCTGCAAACGGAAGTAGAGAGCCGCCAGCCGCCGATCTTGTTCACCAATCCGGACTATAACCAAGCGGGGGCTACCGCCTCACACCCAGAGGGAGAGCGGGGACAGGGGTGGGCAGGGTTAGCCCAGCTTCAATTTGGGCCGCTGCCAGGGACGGCGGCGGAGGGCAGGGCGATCGCCGCCCTCTTACCCGAAGCCACCCTGCTCACCGGCGCTGCTGCCACCGAAAATGCCTTGAAGCAGGTCGAGGGTCCCCAGATTTTGCACATCGCCACCCACGGGTTTTTCCTAGGAGATTTACCGCCGGTGCCCCCTGCGGACACGCGCGGTTTAGGGGTAGTCAGCGCCACTGAATTACAGGATTTGCCCGTAGCCCCAGCCTCTGAAGCCATCCTCGAAAATCCGCTGTTGCGATCGGGGCTGGCCTTGGCGGGCTTTAATCAACGGGCTAGCGGCGACGAAGACGGAGCCTTAACCGCCTTAGAAGCAGCAGGGCTAGACCTGTATGGCACCCAACTGGTGGTGCTGTCTGCCTGTGAAACTGGCTTAGGGGAAGTCACCACCGGCGAAGGGGTCTATGGGCTGCGACGGGCTATGACCATCGCTGGCGCTGAGACTCTGGTCATGAGCCTCTGGCAGGTGGATGACCAGGCCACCCAGGAGGCCATGACCGCCTATTACCGATACCTGCTAGCGGGCGCAGGCCGTAGTGCCGCCCTGCGCCAAGTGCAACTGGATTTTATTCATCGCCACGATCGCTACAGCCACCCCTATTTTTGGGCAGCGTTTATCGTGTCTGGCAATTGGCAACCGCTGGCATAGGCAGTTAGGAAAGGCAGAAGGTAAAGTGTCTCGCAGTTTTGTCTTAACCGGACTGCTCTTAATTCCCTATTCCCTATTCCCTATTCCCTAAACCTCGTCCACCGACACCGCATCCACATCAATGGTTTGCTGGGTGGTATGGCGATCCGTTGGCCCGGTATTTGTCCCCGTCTCTTCCGTAGCGGCTGGGGCCATCCGCTGGGTCAACCACTGAGTCCCGGCGGAGACCATCAGCATGATCAAGGCGACATCATCAATCTGCCCCAAAAGCGGCACCAAATCAGGGAACAGATCAATCGGGCTGAGCAAATAGGCAAAGCTGGCTAACAGCACCCAAATGCCGTAGCGGGGGTGGGTCAATAGCCGACGGTATCCATCTAACAAAAATCGCACCGGAAAGCCCATACCATCCCCTTAACGTATGCTGATAGTTTCAGTGTAAGAGACCCGCGAGGGGCTGGGACATCTCATCCCGGTTGGTTGACCTGGGTAGCTGAGTGGATGGGTGGATGATGGGCATTCTGGACTCGGGCGTTCTGGATCAGGACGCTGGGATGAGGAGGCGGGCTAATCATGACGTTGCCTTTTGATGCGACAGCCACCCAGCAGCGGGTGGATCGGTTTTGGCAATTGGCGGCAGGTTTTGGGATGGAGCGCAATGCCTATCACAATTACCTCAACGAAATTGTCAGCGATCGCTATGCCCTGATCAACGGTCTACAGCTCCTGCGAGATGAGCTGCAATTTGCGGCGGGCAGCCCTACGGATATGAAAGCCTGCGGTGCCGACATGAGCCTGCCCAGCGTCGTCACCACCCTGGCCTATACCAACTGTGGCGATCGCATCCACCAGGGCGAGGCCACCAAGCGCTACCGCGACGTGGTTGCCTCCCGATTTGCCACCCTCTCAGAAATTGGTGAGCTGAAATTAGAAGCCTTTTTCCCCGCTGGGGGCGGCACCGATAACGGTGCTACCCTGGCCCATGTCACCGTCGCCCATGAACTGGACGAATCGCTCAAAAAGCGGGTCTATGCCG
>JAAUQE010000054.1 GCA_012032425.1 Leptolyngbya sp. RL_3_1
CCCCTTCCATCACCGTGCACCAGTGGCAACTGGAATAGCCCACAGACAAAAGAATGGCCGCTGCTGCTGACGGGCGATCTCTAAAGCCTCGTCACACCACGGCCACCAATCCACCGGATTCTCGGCGTGCTTTCTGAGGTAGAGGCTTTGAGCCTGGGCAAGACGGTTAGGCATTTATTCAAGCGATCGACCGACGCCCTTAATCTAACAGGGCCTAGAACCTAACAGGACCTAAGGGATCCGCAAGCAAAAACATACCAGGCACAAAAGTTTCTGGGGTAGGGGCGCAAGGCGTTGCGCCCTGGGAAAGCGGTACGCTATTTACCCGCTTGTCCCTAAGCGCAGCCATCGGGCCAAGTCACCGCCGGAAACTGCCCCGCTCGGTACTGAATCACCCGCCCCGATTGGTCCGTCTCAAACACCAGCCGATGCAGGTCTTCACCGGGATCAATGGGGGTAAAGGTCATCACCTTGCCAGAGGTGTAAGGGTTGGGAGCGCTCTCAATTTGCCCTGCATATTTTTCCAGTACCTCCGCCTCCGTAGCGCCCACTTGGATACCGCTGGCGGTGCTGATCGTACTCCCGGCCCAAATATCGACGCGAATCACCGCGTTACTCACCACCATCAGGCCAATCGTGGCATCACTAGTATCGGGTCGGTAATAGGCACACTCGCCGCTCAAATTACTGCCCAAGGGAATGAGCGGTAACCCTAACGCATCGGCAGCTTCCTCCAGGGTCATGCCAATCTTGAGGGGACCTAGGCTTGTCGTTGTCACCTTCGCTGATTGGAGTAATGTGCCATCAGGCAGCGTGGCTGGCGTCGCCGCGACCGCCCGCTTCATCGCCGGCAGATGGGCAAAAGGCTCGGCTGCAGCCCTCAAAGCTTGGAGCGTAGAGCGCTTCGGGGCAACCCCACCGGCAGAGGCAATGTCCTCACTGTCTGGGGCAAGCGGAGCTTGGGAGGCGCGCTCACTGATCACGCCAAAGCTAACCAATAGCCCAGCCGTTAGGGCGAAAGCACTAATCCAATGGGGAGGTCTCATACGAGTAATCTATTGGGAACCAGCTTTCGACAACAGGAAAAACTCCAGCGAAGATCTTAATTTTACAATCCTTAACGTCTAAAATCTGCATGAATCCTGGCCACATCCAGACCCATCGTTTGTCCGACGGTAAAGACTCAAGTTTTCAAGTTGGATGAGTTAATTAGTTTAAACCGGTTGGGATCTGCAAAAATGTCACCAAAGTTTCACTCCTAACGCTGCGGGTTTTCCCCCGTCGCCGTTTTACCGCTTTAAAGCTCACATTAGGTGCCTTAATAGTGACTCATCAGAACCCTCAACCCCCGCCTCCCGCTGATCGTGACGATGCTTGGGTGGCTGTTGTCATTGCCCTAGGCGCGTTGGGCAGCCTGTTAGGGTGGACGATATTTCAACCCAATGGGTTGGAGAGTGCCCGCTCCCTCATCGAGCGTCGCCGGTCAATCGTCCCCGCCAATCGCTCTGATCAGGTTACTGAAGGATTCCCAAACCAGACCCCAACAGACGCTGCACCGGAGCCAACGCGGGAACGGAGCCCAAATGACCCTGCCCTAGAGGCCTCGGATAGCGTCAGCAGGCGCACGGGACTAATCTGGCCACAATTATCCTTGTCAGCGGACGCGCCTAACGCCACCACATCCCCGTTAAACTCGAATGCTTCAGGCTCAAATGCAGAGCCAGTCGTCGGGCAGCAGCCTTTGACTGTCCCTGCGGCCTCGGTTCCACCCGCAGACCAACGGGCAGGCCATGGGCTCCCTGCTCCGACGGCACCGCTGGCGTTTTCAGACCTATCTTCAGACCACTGGGCGAAGCAATATATTGACGCATTGACGGCCCGAGGCATCTTAGCGGGATTCCCGGAGGCACTTTTGGGCCGGATCAAGCGATGACCCGAGCCGAACTGGCCACCCAGATGGCTCGGGCGTTTAATTTGCCTGAACGAACCGACGCCCCAACCAACTTTGTCGATATTCCGACCGCATATTGGGCCACAGATGGGATTCAAGCAGCGGTCAAGATGGGCTTCATGCAGGGCTACCCCAATGCGGTCTTTCAGCCTGAACAAACCGTTCCTCGGGTTCAGGTGATTGCGGCGATCGCCGCTGGACTACAGCTTCAACCGGTTGATCCGGCAATGGTCTTACCTCAGTATGCAGACCGCATAGAAATCCCTGACTGGGCTCAGGAAAAAGTTGCCGCCGCAGTCACTGCTGACATTATCAGCAGCCAACCCGATCAAACCGAACTTCGTCCTAACCAGCCTGCTACCCGAGCGGAGGTGGCAGCGATGCTCCATGCTGCGCTGGTTTACTTGGGCGCGCTGTAACCTGGGCGTGCGCTACAGCCTCGGTGCGCCATAACTCGTACCTTACGGTGTCCCAAACCCCGGCAAGGTCACTTGGCCAAAGCTGGGCAAATCTAGCTGCTGCGATCGCCGGGTTCTAACGGCAAGGCGATAGCTCACGCTTTGCAGTTCCGATTGGAGTTGACGATTTTCTTGCTGGAGATGGCTGACCCGTTGCCGAACGGTGTCCAGTCGCTCCGCAAACTTTTGCCGATAGACCTTGGGGAGTTCTTGAACGACCTGCTCTAACATGCGAGTCCGGTCAGTGAGTTCTTGAACGGTCTGGCGAAGCTGTAGCGTCTCCGCATTGCGATCGTCAAGCTGCTCCTGATAAAACGCAACCTGTTGCTCAACCCCACGCAGTTGCTCACGTAGCCCTCTGACCTCAGCTTGATGTTGTTCAGAAGTCACTGGGTTGGGCATAAAGCCCGTATTGCCTTTGACCAGCCGAAAAAGCTCTTGAGACAGTTGCTGGACGAGATCATCTCGCATCTGCAACTCATCTTGCAATCGCGCCACTTCAACCTGAGTGGATGAGTAGGATGGGTTTACCGCCTGCGTCACAACGCTACTCCAAAATTCAAAACAAAACCTTCAAACCGCCAAAGCACACCTGATTCGGCTTGTGTTGCCGCTACTTTAGCACCACTTAATATAAGTGGCATAAATTTAAGTGGGACAATTCAAAAAAATAATCTCCACTGTTGCAAAATCCTAACAGTGGAGATCATTTAAGCTTGAGTCGTTCTAAGCATTTCAGGACCTAAGCAGAAAATACCTAGTCCCCAAGGGCGCAAATTAATTGACTATTCCGGCTCCTAGCCCCCTAAGCCCCCCGGTTCTCAGCAACAGTAGGACTAGGGCCCAATCCTTCGGTACTAGGCCGCGCCGGGAGGAGGTGTAGAGGGCGCATCAGTGGTCGCTGAGGCATCTAAATCCACCTCAGCGACTTCGTCTAAGTCTTGCTTAATGGTCAGATAGCGTAAAACATTTTCGCTCAGACGCATGGCCCGCTCCAAAGGAGCAACGGTTTTGCCAGGACCGGTATAGTTCATCTGAATATAAATGCCTTCACGGTGCTTCTGGATATCGTAGGCGAGGCGACGCTTACCCCGATGTTGGGTTTCCAAAATTTCCGCACCCTGTTCTTGAATGATGCTTTGGTACTGACCGATCGCTTCATCGACGACTTCTTCACTCAAATCAGGGCGAAGAATATACATCGTCTCGTACATAAACTGACCCATGGGCACTCCTTGTGGACAAGTGGCTTTTGCTACAACTTCTCCCCTTGCCTGGATACCTAATAGTTATAAATCCTATAAGGCTCCGTCAATTGGGAGTAGCAGGCTAAAAGCAAGGATTTACAATCATACCAGGTATGGCAGTCGCCAGTCCGACTAGGACAAGACTGCGAGCCACTTTGCCGCCGTGCTGAGCATCAGACCAATTTTAGGTGTCTTCAGCAAAGTGGCCAAAGCTATATTCTCAAGGATTCCTATGGCGCAACGCTATGTCCGCATTCAGTCGCAATCGGGGCAACTCCATTATGGTTTGCTCCAGCCTGACTACAGTGTGCAGGTGCTAGATGCACCGCCTTGGTTACAAGGCCAAGTCACCGATGTTGAGCTTGCGGCAGATGCTTACCAACTGATGGCACCCTGTGCCCCTTCAAAAGTTGTCGCCGTGGGTAAAAACTATGCCGCCCACGCGGCTGAAATGGGGGGTGGCCTGCCAGAGGAGCCGTTATTGTTTATGAAGCCTTCAACCGCAGTGACCGCTCACCTCGCGCCGGTGCTCTATCCTCCCCAGTCCCAGCAGATTGACTATGAGGGGGAATTAGCGCTGATCATGGGCGATCGCTGTGTTGATTGTTCGGAAGCTGAGGCCAGCGAAAAGATTTGGGGCTACACCATTGCCAATGACATCACCGCTCGGGATTTGCAGCGCCGGGACAGCCAGTGGGTGCGGGCGAAAGGGTTTGACTCTTTTTGCCCCCTAGGCCCTTGGATTGTACGAGAGCTGAGCCCTGAGGCCCAGGTACAAACTTTCCTCAATGATGCCAAAACCCCGGTCCAAAATGGATCAATCGCGGAGATGATTTTCAAGCCCGAGGCTTTAGTGGCTTACATCAGCCGCATCATGACCCTATTGCCAGGAGATGTAATCTTGACAGGCACCCCAGAAGGGGTGGGGCCGCTGAAAATTGGCGATCGCGTCCGGGTCAAAATCGAAGGCATTGGCGCATTGGAAAATACAGTTCAGGCCCGTTTTCAACCCGCAGTACCAATTGCCAAACCGTAGCGGGTCATCGCAACGAAGACGCCCGAGGGGCTTACCGCACTTGCAGGCGCACCGCTTCGGAAAGGGTGGGAATTTCGGCATCGCGGCCCAATACCGTTTGGGCTACGCAGTAAGCGACTGCCGCTAATATCCCGAGCACCACCACATTTAGCAGCGTGTCTAAAATCAATCCGGTTCCTAAAGCGGGTTGCAAGACCAGATTCAAAATCATTTGACCCACAATCAAAAGAATATCCAGCAGGATCGCCTGCATGGTGTTGAAGCGAATGAAATAACTGATGTTGCTGTTACGGACCACCAGGGTCAACAGCAAGATAAACACAATCAAGCCCGCAAACGGAAACCCGGTGTAAATGCGAAGCAACGGTGACAGGGGCACCAAAATCAGGCTGAAAACAGGAAACTGGGCAAATAGACCAATCCCAAAGCGCGCCGCATAGGACAGCGCCAACAACGACACCTCCATTAAGGGAAGCAAATAAGGCAGGGAACCGAAAAAGCGCTCTTGGGCTGTTGCTGTACCATTCCAGGTCATGGGAACCTTATATCTCCGTTATTGCAGGTCGAGAATACAGATGACTCTCAATGTGAACCTCTAAATGCTAACTGAGAACGCCATGGTCGATATGGATAACCCGAATTCGCCTATGCCTCAATATTGGCAATGCGGAACCCCATTTGACATTCATATTGGGGCGGTTGGCCATCATGGTTGTCGGCTAGCAGCCGACCACAGCGCAGCCGACCATGGTGCCAACGGGGGTTGCCCGCCTGATCGGCCATCAGGCAAGTCGGGCAGATTGCGGCGGGCGACAGCAACTGTTCATCCATCATCACGACTAGCATGGGTGAGCGACCTCCTGAGGGTGAGGCTTGTATGCTTCTATTCTAGGCGTTGCCCCAGGGGGCACGGTATGCATTCATACACACCGTAATGGCAGTTGGGTTAGGGCTGAGCATTTCTAAACCACATCCAACTTGAAAACTAGTGTTTGTACCTTAGGGCAAACGACGGGTTTGGATGTAGCCAGGGTTTAGATAGCCGTGATCAGTTCAGCAGCAGGGACTAAAGACCCTTGTAAGTCGTAAACATCGGCTGATTCAATGTGGACGGTGTGAATTTGTCCCAGGGGGGCTTCGCCCTTGACATACACCAATCCATCTACATCAGGGGCAAAACGGGCTGAGCGACCTACTAACTGGCCCGTGCCGGGGTGGGCTTGCTCAATGAGGACCGGTACGCTTTGCCCAACTTGCCTCTGATTGCGTTTGAGCGAGATGGCCTGTTGAGCCATCATCAGCGCTTCACGGCGTTCATCCATGGTGTGCTGGGGAATTGGGTTGGGGAGATCAAAGGCGGGGGTGCCTTCCTCAGCGGAGAAGGTAAAGACGCCAACGTGATCAAATTCGTGCCGCTCCACAAAGCTGAGCAGATGCTCAAAGTGGGCCTCGGTTTCTCCAGGGAAGCCAACAATGAAGGTGGTGCGGAGGGTGGCCTCGGGCAAGGCGTCCTTGATGCGGTAGATGATGTCGTCGTTGACGCGCCCTTGCCAGGGACGATTCATGGCTCGCAACACCTCAGGATGGGAATGCTGTAGGGGCAAATCGAGGTAGGGCAAGACATTTGGCACCGTCTGAATCGCGGCAATCACCTCTGGGGTGAGGCCGGTGGGATAGGCATAGTGCATACGAATCCAGGGAATGTTCACGTCTCCGAGGGCACGGAGCAGCTCCGCCAGTTGAGGTTTGCCGTATAGATCGGCACCGTAGTTGGTGGTGATTTGGGAGATCAGCACCAACTCCTTGACCCCCTCTTGGGCCAGTTGGTGGGCTTCGGCCACGATCGATTCAATGGGGCGCGATCGCTGATTGCCCTGAGATGCGGAATAATGCAAAAGGCACAGCGGTAGTTGCAGCCTTCGGCGACCCGCAGATAAGCGGTGCCTTCGCTGGTGGTGCGGTAGCGCGGCACGGTCTCATCGGCGATGTAGGTGAGTTCATTCGAGACGGCATTCACCCGCTCCCCAGCCTCTGCCCGCTGAATCACCTCGACAATCTTGTGATAGTCGCCTGTGCCCACTAAGGCCACTGCTTCCGGGATTTCATTCAGCAGTTCTTCCTGAAAGTGCTGGGCTAAGCAGCCCGTAATCACCACTTTTTTCTGGGCTTCGGCCAATTCCACTAGGGTCCTGACCGATTCTTGGCGGGCCGCGTCAATAAAGCTACAGGTGTTGACGATGACGTAATCGGCCAACGCCTCATTGGAATCCACAGCGTATCCGGCTTGCACCAGTAATCCCAGCATGTGTTCGGTATCGACCCGATTTTTTTCACAGCCCAAATGGGTGATGGCAATGGTTGGTGAAGGGGTGGTCATAGGGTACAGGGTTACAGCAGGGATGGCAGTGTCTCAAACCTCCATAGTACTGCTTTGATGCAGGCGCGGGCGCTGCGATCGCGTTGCGATGGTGAGGCCACCTGGCGGCGTCGGATTGAGCGGGCAACGGGGGTGAGGAAATTAGGGGGTGGGCTGATCGCCAGCGATCGCCCAATTCCCCAAAAACAGGGGAGGCCCTTGGGGTAAATTGAAGGGAGTGTTAGTCAAGTTTTGAGCTTAACTAGCCTCCTTAAAGTCATGGCCCCGAGATTTTCCCCGTGAGCGTAACGACCCTGTTTAAGACTTCAACGCCGGTTTTGGGGGTAGTGCACTTGCTGCCCTTGCCGACATCCCCCCGTTGGCAAGGCAATCTACAGGCGGTGATTGATCGGGCTGAGCAAGAGGCCACCGCCCTGGTATCGGGCGGCGTCAATGGCATCATTGTGGAAAATTTCTTTGATGCCCCCTTCCCTAAATCACGGGTTGATCCGGCGGTGGTCAGTGCGATGAGCTTGGTGGTTTACCGCTTACAGCAGTTGGTGACCGTGCCAATCGGGGTGAATGTGCTGCGCAATGACGCCCACAGTGCCTTGGCGATCGCCACTTGTGTCGGGGCACAGTTTATTCGGGTCAATGTTCTGTCGGGGGTGATGGCTACCGATCAAGGGCTGATTGAAGGCCAAGCCCATGAGGTGCTGCGCTATCGGCGGGAACTGGGTAGCGATGTCAAAATTTTTGCGGATGTGCTGGTGAAACATGCCCGCCCCCTCGGCTCCCCGAGCCTGACCACATCAGTGCAAGAAACCCTTGAACGGGGTTTAGCGGATGGGGTGATTTTGTCAGGCTGGGCCACGGGTCGTCCACCCACCCTAGAGGACCTAGAGCTGGCCAAGGCAGCGGCTGGGCAGATGCCGGTGTTCATCGGCAGCGGGGCTGACTGGTCGAACATTGCCCAGTTGATTCAGTCGGCAGATGGGGTGATTGTGGCCAGCTCCCTGAAGCGTAAGGGGGATATTAACCAGCCCATTGATCCGATTCGCGTTGGCCAATTTATTGAAGCCCTAGAAGCGGGGGTCCAAGCTCGGGAAGCCCCTGAAACCCACGTTATTGATCGATCTACGGTCCCCGTGAGGCTGTAATCCACCCCATCGTTAGCTCATCACCCCACTCATTCCCCTGTTGACCACGAACTCAATGAGGCAGAATAGGTGAGGCAGAATAGGTTAGAAATATACTGCTGACTGCACGTGGGAGAACCGGGCCTATGCGACGCCGTCGCCAAGAAACCCTTTGGATTCATCGCTGGTCTCGCTGGATGATTGGGGCGATTGCCTTAATGGGGGCCTTGGGCACCCTCTACCTGACGGTGGTGAAGTTTATGGGCGGCAATGCGACTTGCCCCACCGATGCCTGCGATCGCGTCTTGTCTAGCCCCTATGCCCTGATTTTTGGCGTCCCGCTGACCGTATTTGGCTGTCTGGGATATCTCGCCATGGCGACCCTCTCCCTCGGTCCCTTGGCCGTCAGTGAGGAGACCCACAAAGAACTCCGCACCACCCTCACGAATTGGAGCTGGTCGCTGCTCTTTGTGGGAGCGATCGCCATGGTGACCTTTAGTGGTTACCTGATGTACCTGCTGGCGTTTGAGCTCAAGGCCGCTTGCCTTTATTGCATCACTTCGGCCCTATTTTCGGTATCCATGCTGGCCTTAACGGTCGTCGGGCGGCGATGGGACGATGGCGGTCAATTGGTGTTCACTGGCTTGATTGTGGCGGTGATTACCATTACAGGCACGCTAGCCGTTTACGCCCCGATTCATAGTCCCCAAACCGTCGAATCCAGTATTCCAGGGGAGGCTGGCCCGCCAGTTACCACCACTTCTGGTCCCTCTGAAATCCAGTTGGCGGAGCATTTGGCCGAGAGCGGTGCCGCCATGTATGGGGCCTACTGGTGTCCCCACTGCCATGACCAAAAGCAACTGTTTGGCCAAGAAGCTGCCAAAATCATTCCCTATGTGGAATGCGCGACCGATGGCCAAAATCCGCAAACGGCACTCTGTCAATCGAAGTCCGGGGTGACGGGTTTCCCCACCTGGGAAATTAATGGTCAGTTTTATGGCGGCACCCAAGCCTTAGGGGCTTTGGCCGAAGCCTCAGGCTATGCCGGTCCCCAAGACTTTCAAAATTAGCCGCACCTATGACCACCCCGAAACCACTGGCCCCTAGCCGCTCGCTTTTTCGGCTCTTGAAACCGCAAGGCCAAGGGGCCAATATCTCCGCCCTGTTTATGGTGCTGGGCCTTTTGATGACGGGGGGCTTTATGGCGATCGCCCTCAGCGCCCCCCTTTTACAACAGTGGGGCCTGTTACTGGATCCCACGGCCTCATTAACCAACCCGATTCACCAGCCCCCTACTGCTGGGCACTGGCTGGGCACCACCCGCCAGGGCTACGACGTCCTGTCGCGAACGATCTTTGGGACCCGCGCCGCTTGGCAGGTGGTGCTGCTGGCAACGGCGATGAGCGTGGTGGTGGGGGTCCCCCTGGGGATGGTCAGTGGTTACCTGGGGGGGAGATTGGACCGGGTGCTGCTATTTCTGATGGATACCATCTACACCTTGCCGGGACTGCTGCTCTCAGTGACCCTGGCCTTTGTGGTAGGACGCGGGGTGGTGAATGCGGCGATCGCCCTCAGTATTGCCTATGTGCCCCAGTACTATCGGGTGGTTCGCAACCATACCGTCAGCGTCAAAACTGAACTCTTTATCGAAGCGGCCCAAGCCATGGGGGCCTCCACCTGGACGGTGCTGAGTCGCTACCTATTTTTGAACGTGGTTCAGAGTGTGCCGGTACTGTTTACGCTGAATGCTGCCGATGCGATTTTAGTTCTGGGGGGCTTGGGCTTCTTGGGGCTGGGCCTGCCTGAACAAACCCCAGAATGGGGGGCCGATATTCGTCAAGCCCTGGATGCGTTACCCACCGGAATTTGGTGGACGGCCCTGTTCCCAGGCTTGGCCCTGACCCTAATGGTGACAGGATTATCTCTAGTGGGGGAAGGGCTCAACGATCTCGTCAACCCCCTACTGCGCCGGGAGACCTGGCAAAAATAACGCAGCGCCCGCCCCTTGGCAAAGTCCAGCGGGCATTTGAGCGTTAGCACGAACCCAAAGACGGTTAACGCGAATCATTGGTAGCCTGAAACCGCCGCCTTAGTTTCATCCGTTTTACCGCCATGCCTGCTTCTACAACTCAGCCTTCCTCCCTCAGCCAAGCCCGCTATTCCCTTGACCATGGCCGCTGGATCGATCGCTTAGCCAACACCGCTAACCTGCTAATCATCCAGGATCTGGATGGGGTCTGTATGGGGCTCGTGAATGATCCCCTCACCCGCCAGATTGATCTGGGCTACGTCAAAGCCACTGCGGCCTTCGAGAGTCACTTTTATGTGCTGACCAACGGGGAGCATATCGGTCGACGGGGGGTAAACGGGATTGTCGATCAGGCTTGGGCTGGTGCGGCTGCCCCGGAGCTTGGGCGTTATTTACCGGGTTTGGCCGCCGGGGGTGTGCAGTGGCAAGATCGGCAGGGCACCGTCTCCCATCCGGGGGTGACTGCGGCGGAATTGGCGTTTCTCCAGCAGGTGCCGCTACGCATCCGGCAGGCGCTGACCGCCTTTGCCCAGACTCACGACCTTCCTATGGATGCGGAGAAACTAGAGCACTGTATTCAAGCCTCCGTGCTGGATAATGTCGCGTCTCCCACCGCCAACCTGAATACTTTTCACCAGGCCATCGGGGGCGATCTCGCTACCTATGTCGCCCTGCAAAACGCCATGGCCCGGTTGATGAAGGCGCTGCTACAGGAGGCGGAGCAGCAGGGGCTCGGCGCGTCTTTTTTTGTCCATTACGCCCCCAACCATGGGCGCGGTGGCGATGGTCAGGAGGTGATCTGGCTCAGCCAAGCGGAAGAGTCAGGCACAACTGACTTTCAATTTATGCTGCGGGGGGCAATTAAGGAGGCCGGGGTCCTGGCTTTGCTGAATCGCTATTACGGAGCAAAGACTGGCTCATACCCCCTCGGACCTGACTTTAATGTGCGTCAGGCTCCCCATGATCACGGGGCCTTACTAGAACTGGTGCAGGGGAATTTTGATCCGGCCATCATGCCGGTTTTAGTCGGGGTCGGCGACACGGTGACCAGCGCCGTGATCGAGGTCGAGGGCCAAGCGGTGGTGAAACGGGGGGGAGCGATCGCAATTTCCTCCTGCTGATCCAAGCCATTGGTGAGGCATTTGGACAAGATAACGTCGTGACCTATGTAGACAGTAGTGGGGGAGAACTCAAAAATCGTCGGGCGCTCAAGCTCGAAACGATTAACGGTATTGATATCGTCACGGCTGGCCCCGGTGATCCCCAGGACCATCAAGACCCCTTGCGGCTTAACGTGGTTTTTCCGGGGGGATACCGGCAGTATTGCCAAGCCTTTGCCACCGCCGCCCACCGCCGGTGAGCGATCTAGTCCATACTGCAAAGCTGTCGGTATGGGCTACAGTCACGAGGGCGCAGCCGTTGCGTAGAGATTTCGTTACAACTGTTCAACCTTGTCGCGACGCTTGCAGTGGCCCATGGAGCAGGTCAGATTTTTTCTTTGCCCAATGAATCATCCTTATCCCCAAGGTGTCTCATTTTTGTCGCTAACAGGTTATGAACTGAAGTGTTTTAACTGACGCTTCATCGGTCGCCTCAACCCGCTCAAAAGCCATTGCAAATCAATCTTTATAAGACTTTCAGTCATTTTCTGTGGCCCACCAGCCGCAAGTTTGAATCTCAGTTTTAGCCCTCACAGCATCTCGATTTCTCATTGAACGCGATTAAAATTTACAGGAATTCTCATAAAATCAATGACTTGTACTCAGGGCATCAATCGCAAAAAATAATCGCTGACAATAGGTCTGCCTGGGGTTGCATGTGTCTAGGTTGCATCGCTTATGGCGCAAGGCTTGCAAAGCGTTCTAGATTCCTGAATAATCAAAATTCAAGAGGGGATATCACCCCTAGGGCTAGCTTGAAACAGCGTGAAAACCTGGGTGGTATGATTTGCCTCAACGTGTGTGCGTTCAAGGATTTTTTAGATTATGACACCAGCGCCTGTCCCGCCGATGGTGCTCGTTATCCTAGATGGCTGGGGGTACCGAGAAAATCAGGACGGTAACGCGGTCACCACAGCCAAAACTCCCGTTATGGATAGTCTTTGGTCGGCCTATCCCCATACCCTGATTCAGACCGCAGGTAAGGATGTGGGCTTGCCCGCCGGTCAGATGGGTAACTCAGAGGTGGGCCATTTGAATATTGGGGCCGGACGGGTGGTGCCTCAGGAGCTGGTGAGAATTTCTGATGCGGTGGAGGATGGTAGTCTTCAAGAAAATGAACGGCTGCTGGAAGTCTGTCAGGCCGTGCGATACCGCCAAAGTAAGCTGCACTTAGTCGGGCTCTGCTCCAACGGGGGCGTCCATTCTCATCTCAATCATCTCTTTGGCCTCTTGGACATGGCTAAGGGGCAAGATATTGAAGAGGTTTGTATCCATGTGATTACCGATGGCCGTGACACCAAGCCAACCGCTGGACACGAATCGGTGCAAGCCATTCAAGATTATATTGAGACTCATCAGTTTGGCCGCATGGTCACCCTCAGTGGCCGCTACTATGCCATGGATCGAGATCATCGCTGGGACCGGGTCGAAAAGGTCTACCGGGTGATGACTGAAGATGGCGAGGGCACAGCCCTGTCGCCAGTCGCGGTGATGAAGGCCGCCTATGCCGAAGAAATTACCGATGAATTCGTGTCGCCGGTCCGCTTAGCCCCTGGGGCAGTTGAACCGGGCGATGGGGTGATTTTTTTTAATTTCCGGCCCGATCGCGCCCGCCAGCTCACCCACGCCTTTGTAGATCCCAACTTTGATGGGTTTGAGCGATCGCTGATTGAGCCCCTCACCTTTGCGACCATGACCCAATACGACAGTACCCTGCCGGTCAAAGTCGCATTTACCCCTCAAAACCTGAACAACATCCTCGGTGAAGTGATTGCCGATCACGGCTTGAAACAGTTCCGCACCGCCGAGACTGAGAAATATGCCCACGTCACCTACTTCTTCAACGGGGGGTTGGAAGAGCCCTTGGCCGGGGAAGATCGGGAGCTGGTGCCGAGCCCCATGGTGGCTACCTATGACAACGCTCCGGCCATGTCGGCGGCCCAAGTCACCGATACGGCCTTAGCCGCAATTGCCAAAGAAATTTATTCCCTAGTGGTGATTAATTACGCCAACCCTGATATGGTCGGCCACACCGGCAACCTCGACGCCACCGTCGTGGCGCTAGAAGCGGTCGATTATCAGCTAGGTCGCTTACTAGAAGGCATTAGCCGCGCTGGCGGCACGGCGATCATCATTGCCGACCATGGTAATGCCGAATATATGTGGGACGAAAACCACAAACCCTGGACGGCTCACACCACGAATCCGGTGCCCTTTATTCTAGTAGAGGGTGAGAAGCTCAAAGTCCCTGGCTATGGCACGGATGTCACTCTCCGAGAAGATGGCCGCTTGGCTGATATCGCCCCCACTATATTAGAGATTTTAAACCTGCCTCAGCCCGTGGAGATGACGGGTAAGTCAATGTTGGTGCCGATTGAAGTTGAGGTGAAGGCCAACCGCACCCCAGTCCGGCTGAGTCGCTAACGCCGTTTAGCAAGGGTTAGCGTACCGGGTGTTATGATCAGGTGTGCTTTTGCCGCCCTCACCCCTACAGAATTGACCTTCCTGCCAAGATGACGCTTATTACCCTTGCCAAAATCATCTGGACCTTATCAGCCATTGGGCTAACGATTTTGGTCATCCTGCACAGCCCTAAGGGCGATGGACTGGGTGCGCTGGGGGGCAAGCCCAGATGTTTACCAGCACCAAGAGCGCCGAAATTACTTTGAATCGCGCCACCTGGACTTTGACGGTGCTGTTTATGGGATTGACGGTGATCTTGAGTGCCGGTTGGCTCACCCCAGCTGCGGGCTAGTGCCGCCAAGCGGAATACCCTACGGGAAGGGCAAGCCCTACAAAAGGCAAAGTTCAAAAGCTAAGACCTCCAACAGGTAGGCTTTTCGCCGATTCTGAAGAACAGCGTAAATAACGCTGTTCTGTGCTAACCGCCTTTGAGCAAGCTTGCTTTATTTTTATTGAAAAAGGTGACCTAGGCTTGATTTAAGCCCAAGTCACCTTTTTGCTTGAATGTTTTCGTTTGGATGAATGAATGAACGTAGGGATCACCAGTCTCCAGAAATCGCTGGGACGGGTTCCCCGCCGGAGGTCGTCGCCACGACAGTGAGGACCGCTTGGGCTTCTTGGCGCTCAAACTGCACCACTTGCAACCCTTTGGAGGCTGGTTCGACCGTGAGCTGATACTGCCCATTCGACCATTCCAGCCCCGATAAGCGATGACCGATGATCCAGACTTCGGCCCAGTCCCCTTGATTGATCGCTAGGGGGCGATCGCCGGTATAGCAGGGCTCAATTTGGTCTGTGGCGGTCCACACCCCACTCAGGTTCATCGGTTCTAAACGCGCACTGAGACCATAGGTGGTGAAAGTAATTACCGGCTGCGTCCAAAACTGCTCAGATAAGGTGCGAAGGGGTTCTGTCTCTAGGTCATTGCTGTAACGCGGATCCTGCTGTAGGGTTTGTTGCTGAACCTCTGGGGCGGGACGCACCCAATTGGCTAGGTCCGCACAGATGTCATAGGGCACGGCGTTTTGGACAAGACCGTCTGCGGTCGGAGTGACGGTTGCAGCGACGGGTACTGCCGAGGTTTCCGCTGCTGAATAGCCTGTTTGTCGGGGATCGGGGCAGCCGACCAGCGCCAGCCCCAACAGCATGATCATCCAACGTGTGCTCTGATAGCCGCGATGCCCTCCCATGACTGGGTTGCTCTCCTAAATACTGTGGATAAATGGATCGCGGCCCCTTTGCTGAGGACCGCTAGAACCGATGGGCGCTTTGGCGCAGCCGCAGAATGGCTCGTAGCCTTGTCCTAACCGGACTGGCGGCTACCATACCTTACAGGGCAATCCTCTCAAATCCGTGCAGGTTGGGCTTGATTTAAGGAAGGTATCCCTATATTCCTAGTGTGCCCCGTTATCAGGGTTAGCGGGGTGAATTATTTAGACATCCCCATCTAGGCACCTCCCATCAATCCTGTTGCCAAGCCCCCGATACGCCTAGCATTATCCCCAATTCGCTGGGTTTATCCCCAGTATTTCCCCAGTTTTTCCACAGATCAGGGGTGTTTTCCACAGCCGAGGCTGAAATCTGCTCTGCCCAGTTGATCTGCCCGAGCCACTGGTCGATGAAGCTGTTGAGCCACTGGTCAATCGCAGCACCAAATTGCTGGTGCTGCTCAAAATGCTGGGCTCGGCCATAGACACCAGGCTCCGTCAGTTGGTCTACCCCGCGCGTGGTCCAGTCATCAATTAGGGCGGTCGTCATTTCAGGATGGAACTGCAACCCGTAGGCGGCCTCGCCATACCGATAAGCTTGATGGGTAAACGTCTGTCCCTTGGCCAGGGAAATGGCTCCTGTGGGCAGCTCAAACCCCTCGCGATGCCATTGATAAACCTGCATTGGTCGAGGGAAACGATCGCAACCCGCTTGGGTGGGGGCGATCGGGTAATAGCCGATTTCTTTGATGCCCTCAGGATGGGGGGCAACCGTAGCCCCCAAGACCCGAGCCAGGAGTTGAGCCCCTAAGCAAATCCCCAAATAGGGTTTACCCGAGGTGAGGGCGATGGGGATCCATTGCAGTTCCTGATGGATAAAGGGCAGGGTGGTGTCGTCGTTGGCACTCATCGGTCCGCCAAATACCACGGTGGCGGCGTGATCGTTCAGGGTACTGGGGAGGGGATCGCCGAGGGCCGGACAACGAATGTCCAGTGGGTAGCCCCGCGCGTTCAGCTTTTGGCCCACCAGTCCTGGGTTAGAGGTTTCTTGGTGGACCACGATTAAAATTTTCGCCTGTGCCATCGCCTTGCCTTTGCTGCTGCGTCCGCTGGTTTTGCTCACTGTATCTCAGTGGCCTGAATCTCAGTGGCCTGACCCTGAGCGGGGTTAACGGAACAGCAGCCCAAAGGAATCGTGAATTTGCTCAATCAAGGCGGTGGTTTCGTTGTCGCGGGCTTGGTAATGGGTCACCAGGATGGCGGTGCCATAGGTGCCGTAGCCAATGTAGGTAATGACTTGGTTGGGATAGTCGAGGGGCAGATCCACGAGCCACAGGCGTAAGGCCCGCAGTTGATTGACTTCTACGGGGCGGTAGCGGCTAACGGCGTAGCCGTTGCTAATAATGTCTTGGATGGCATTATTGACGGCAGCGTCGGCGGTTTCTTCGGTAAACCAGACTTCGGTTTTGAGGTCCTCAGGCGTGCCTTCGCGATCGCCCTCAAAATTGGTAATTACGGCGTAGCGATCCTCCTCGGAGCCTTCGGCGACCCAGGCTTCAGGCACTTGAATCGAGAAAACCCCTGGCAAGCTGTAGGTTTTGAACCCCTCTGGCAGGGGCGGCGGTGTTCCGGCGGGGCGATCGTCGGCCTCGGCTTGGGCTTGGGCAACGGGGGTAAGGCGGGGTAGGGGCGTAGCGATCAGGGTGCCGACAATCAAACCGGTGAGGAGCCAAGGGGTGAATCGCATGGAAAATCTGCTCTGGCTAGGTCGCATCTATTGTGTCAGGAAATGACGGTGGCGGGTTGCGCCCCGGTTCCCCAAGCCAGCTTTCAAATCTGGCAATGGTCTGACTGGGCGATCGGGCAAGCCGCTTCCCGTAGAGGGTTATTGCTCAGATCAAGGCCGAGCAGACGTGTTAACTGAGCTAGGGGTGAGACCTCGACGATGGCGTTATCGGCCAGCGCTAACCAAGACAGTTGGGTCAGTCCTGTGAGAGGAGTAATATCGGCGATCGCGTTTTCGTTCAGGTAAAGCTCGACCAAATCGGTTAACCCAGCCAGTGGGGTCAAGTCCGCAATGTCGTTTCCACTGAGCGCCAGTTCACCGAGACGAGTGAGTCCCCCTAAGGGCGCAACCGTTTGAATCTGGTTATGGCTGATGTTGAGGGAGGTCAACTGGACGAGCCCTGCCAATGGGCTCACATCGGTAATTTGGTTCCCCTCTAAAACTAAATTTTTCAAGGTTGTCAGGCCAGCCAGGGCGGTCACATCGGTGAGGGCGTTGTCATTCAGGAAGAGCGCTTCGAGATCAGCGAAGTGAGCCAATGGCCCGATATCGTCAATCTGATTATTTTCTAGGGCCAGGTGGGTCAGATCACTCAAATGACGTAAGGGACTGATGTCCTGAAGGCGATTGCCATCCAGGTTCAACCAGACCAAGTTGGGCAAAGCGGCTAACGGCTCGATGTCTGTAATGGCATTGTTGGCAAGGGACAGGGTTGTGAGCTGCGGCAGTTGTGCCAGGGGGGTCACGTCCGTGATGGCATTTTCCCAGAGGTAAAGTCTCTCTAGATGGGTGAGTCGAGCCAGGGGGGCAACATCCGTGATCTGGCCGTTAAACAGGGATAGCTCGGTCAGATTGCTCAGACTCGCGATTGGAGTCACGTCGGTAATGGCCCCGATCGATAATGCCGACCGATTGGTGAGATCATAGTTTGCTGCCTCACAGTCTGCCGTTCCGGCTGTTTCTAACAACACAGTGACGGTATGGCGGCTTGCTGGCGTCAGGTTCTCTTTGTGAATACACCAGTCGGCAAAGGTTTCAAATGTACGGGTGTCTACTTGGGCCGCAACGGGGGAGCTTAGGGCGATCGCGCTGCCCGCCCAACCCACAAGGCTGGCTAAACCCAGGTGCAGGGTGGTGGTGGTGAATCGTTTGATCGAGTTGGTGTTCATGGCCATCCGGTGGTTCAGCTCAACGCACACCGCAACGTGGGGGCGCTTAGGGTGGCGTGACGCAACTAACCACCCGAGACGAGCATGAAATTACGCAAAATTGTCAGGCCTCTGATTAAACTGAGAAGCCTGATAACGTTGACGCTTCATTGACCTTGACTGCTACGGTCCTATCGATTTCTCAGCCCATACCGACAGACACTTGGGTAAAAACCACCTGGGATGACTTTGTCGCCACCATGGATACCCCTCAGTACGAAGCAGGCAGAGGCTATTTTGATGACGGTT
>JAAUQE010000246.1 GCA_012032425.1 Leptolyngbya sp. RL_3_1
TGAGCCTAAGAAAATCACATCCGTGGAAAAAGCAATTAAAAGCCAACATTTTCTCAGTAAACGCCACATTAGGGGTCTTACCCTACCCCTGTTAAGGTGAACGTTTGTTCTTCTTTTCCTTCAGAAGCCGTGCGGTCGAGACATGGGGATGCTTCGGGTCAAATTGGGCTTTCTGCTTCGGCTTCTTTGGGCCTCTGGGCGAAGACTTGAATCGCTTCAGGTCAATGGCAGTGGCCCAGCCTTTCAAAGCCACCGAAAAAGCTTCAACCGGCATAACGGCAAAGGGTTGCCAAAGAGGCTCTGGTAAAGCAATCATCATGCCGCGAAACGTGCCCTGAACTTCTTCAACCAGATAGAAATCGGATAGACCCGCTTCAATTTTGCCTGCGCCATGAACGGCTTTGAGCGCGGCTTTGACAGTTGATAACAGGTTAAAAGCAACGACCGCCATACAGAAGACAAATAACGCCGCTCTCGGATAGCCCAACGACTTCAATTCACAGGAAAAGACATCGGTGATGACTTGAAACATCTTTTCCACCGTCCAGCGCTCCAGGTAGAGTGCACTGACTTTAGCGGCATCGGCCACGGTCTTCGGCAAGTTTGTGAAGATAGCCACTTCAGTATCACCATGGCGGGTGGGCTCAGAAAGCTTGACCACCACTCGACGACAGGTTAGACACTGGCCTTGATGAGTCACGCTCACCGGCTGCTCAAAGACATCGCCTGAGGGCGACGACCCTACTGCCTTCAACGGTTCTAGGGCTTCCCAGGGCAGATTCTGATGGGCTCGAATAATGAAATAGGCTTGCCGTTGGTCGATGTCAATTAGCGCTGCACGGGTGCAAAAGTTGCGGTCTGCTATCCACACCTCGTGGGCCTTGACGGTTTCTAGCATCTCTGGGAGCAACGACCGTTCCTGAGCATGGGCATCTTCACAAGGGAAGACATCGCTTACCAGAAGCTGCTCTGGGTCAAGCACCGCAATCGATTGCCCTGGCAACGGCCCTGAGCGGGTGGCTTGTAGGGGTGCCAGCCGATGCTCGGTGGCACCCAGATGATTGCCGTCTGCGATTCGGAGTCGATACCCAGGGAGTTGGCTTCCGCCAGACAATCCCAGAGTCTTGACCACGGCCGCTAGCTCTCGGTGGCTGTAGCGCACTAACGCCTGACTAATCGGTGGCTCCAGGCCGTTAAGTTTGCCGTATAGGGCCGGTTTTGAAACCCCGATTTGCTTCTCTAATGCTTTATACGCCGCATTGACTGACGGGTGAATCCCGCTCACCACCAGGCTCATCAGCCCTACCACGCTCGAAAACAATAGCTCTCGGGTGTATTGTTTCTCGGCGGTTTCCTCAAACAAGTCATTGAGATTCTTGTCTGAAAATATCCGCTCCATGGTGGCGCGCACCATCACGCTCACTGGACTGGCTGCTACAAATTGCTCAAAAATAGCGTTTATCATCACTCAAAGCGCTTGCTAGTGCCAAGCGCTTTGGCTCAAACCCTTGTTATCACTTGACTGTACTCGCTTTACATTTTATCGACTGATAGTACATTTGAGCACCTTAACAGGGGTAGGTGTATAGCCTAAAGGCATTCAAGAAAGGCGCAGCCTGCCCGCAGGGCTTAGGGGTGATGGAGAAAGGAAGTCCGGTTCATAAAGATTATGTGGCTGGAGGGCGATGAGGGGGCAATCTTGGCCACCATGGAGAAGAGGTTGACTGTCATCACCTTAAACTTCACTGATTACTCTGATTGGGTTGCTTGCTATGTATTCTGCTAACGCGGTCTTCGATGCCGCCCAGGCCATTCGCCCCTACCTAACAGACTTGTTAGCGGTGCCGATGGCCCAATCGATGGACCGTCAACTGGCGATGTTGCTCGAACCTGACGGCAGGGTCAGCCGTGACGAGAAGCTGCTGGACCTTTTGCAGCAAGAGGCGATGACCCGCGAATGGCTGCGGCTCTATGTGGAGGAGCAGCGACCAGCGGACCAGATTTTGCCGATCCTTCGCACTTACTATCCCTTACTGGCAAAAACCAGCAAAATCCAGAGCCCGAGATATGTCTGTCCGGTGGCGAGTTGTCACCGTGATTGGTACCGCCAGACGGTGGCGCAAGCGATTCCCCATTGCCCCATTCATGACGTGCCCTTAGTCCGGGACAGCAAGGTGGGTTCTTAAAGCGCGAATACGTTTTAAGTTACAAGGAAATTTCGAGGAAAGACGATCGCTGTAGGGGCTGGTGTTGTGCTGCCCTCCAGCGATCGCTCCTGGATAATCAGGCGGAAATTTGCAAGAGATGGCGGGCGAGATTCAGGTAAATCAGTACCCCCAACACATCCACAATGGTGGTGATGAAGGGGGCTGACATCAGCGCCGGGTCGAAGCCGATCGCGCTAAACAAGAACGGGAGCGCCGCCCCAGCGGTAGAGGCCAAGATGGCGATCGCCACCAAGCTCACCCCGACAATAATCGACACCGCCAAATTGCCCTGGAGCAGATAGGCCCAGCCCGTGACCACCACCCCCAGCATGATGCCGAGAAAGGCCCCGGCGATCGCCTCCCGCCGGATCACCTTAAACGCCTCACTGTTCTCTAGCTCGTTGGTATTAATCCCGCGAATCACCACCGTCGAAGACTGAGCCCCGACATTCCCCCCCGTGCCAATCAGCAGGGGAATAAACGCCGCCAGCACCACCACCTGCTCCAAAATTTCCTGCTGGCTACGAATCACCCAGGTGGTGACCGTATTGGTAATCAACAGCACCGAGAGCCACACCACCCGCTTCCGGGCCACCGCCAGCAGATTGGTCTGGAAGTAGTTGTCGCCCCCCCGACTGCACCCCGCCTAGGGCATAGATGTCTTCGGTGGCCTCTTCTTCCAAAATGTCGATCACATCATCCACGGTGATGATGCCCACCAGCCGCTGCTCCGTATCCACCACCGGCACCGCCAGGAAGTCATAGCGCTGAATGAGTTGCGCCACCTCCTCTTGGTCGGTATCCGTCTGGATCGAAACCACCTCGCGGGTCATGATCTCACCGATGGTCTGCTCCGGCTGGGCCATGACCAAATGGCGCAGAGACAAAATTCCGGTGAGGCGACGGGCCACATCGGTGACAAACAGGTAATAAACCGTCTCGCTCATCTCCGCCCGATTGCGGATGTGCTCTAAGGCCCTGGCAATGGTCCAGCCTTCCTTGAGGGCGATGTACTCGGGCGTCATGATTCGCCCAGCGGTATCGGCCTCGTAGCCCAGCAGCAGGGCAGTGGCCTGCCGTTCTTGGGGGCTGAGCTGGGTCAACAAGCGGCGCACCACCTTGGCGGGCAGTTCATCAAACAAGCGCGCCCGGTCGTCGGGGGACATTTTGTCCACGATGTCCTGCACGTCTTGGCGCTTGAAGTCTTCGATCAGGGTTTGCTGAACGCTGGAGTCGAGGTTTTCGTAGACCTCGATCGCCTCATCCTTCGACAACAGCCGAAAGGCGATCGCCTGCATGGTTTCGGGCAGCCCTTCGATCGCTTCGGCAATGTCAGCGGGCTGAACCGGCACTAAGAGGGCCTTAGCCCCTTGAAAGTTATCCTGCTCCAAGAGCATTTTTAATTGCGATCGCACCAGGTCCCGCAGCTCTTGCCGCGAGAAGGACGCAACGGTTGATATCGACATCCCTGGTTCTGCCACGGCACCCCTGGGCTAGTGATCCTTACCTAGTCTAGTTGCCCCTGTCCCCCCAGAGAAGAGTTGGGGATGCTGAAACCCAGTAATGGTCAGCCTCACTGGCCCCCATCAGGTCTTAAGAGCGGCGCAGCACCTGCATCACTTTGCCCCAAGTGCGCTGGAGGCGGAGACGGGTGAGACGCACCGCCGACAGGTCGGGCACATCCCTGGATGATGGGCGGCATGATCAAAAAATTGGTTGATTTCGATCAAGATCTGGTCCAACCGGCGCAGCACCTTGTCCCGGCGATAGGGGTCAAAGAACGCTGCTGGTAATTGAACTGGATGGGGATTGGCCACCGCAGCGAGAATGCGCTCCATATCGTAGGTGGTGGAATAGACGCCAATTTTTTGGCCGTTAAAGCCGGGATCTAAATAATCGGCCAAGGCACTGTTAACGCTCGAAAACACCTGACAGCCGCAGGCCATCGCCTCCATGGGGGGGAGCCCAAACCCTTCGGTGAGGCGGTACTGCGCCCAATATTCGGCAGAGTCGTAGAGATACACCTTGGTCCGGTTAAATAGCTCGCCTAAATCCTCTACAAAATGGTCCAGCAGCACCACGTTACAATGCTTTTGCAGCGCGGGCACCAGTTGGGTCAGCATATATTCTGACGACTTACGGGCCTGCACCAGCACGTCGATATCGCGGGGCAGGTGGCGATCGCTAAATTCCGCCCCAATCACATTGGGCAAATAGTACAGGGCACCGTTGGCACAGTGCTGGCCCCAGTAGCCGAGGGTATTGCGGCTGACGGTCACAATCGGTACCGAGGCGGGGATGCGAAAGCCATAACCGGCACTGTGGGCGTGGTAAACCACCGCTTCCCCCTTCAGCTTGGCCAGTTGCTTGGGGACCTGAAAGCCCCAGCTCACCACAAAAATGCGATCTGAACTGCGAGTTTGCAGAACATCCGCCAAAAACAGCGTATCCGGCTCCCGCTGCTGGTAGGTGACCACCTCAGCGGGGCAAATTTGCTGAGCTAGGGCCAAGGTGTTTAGCTCAGCAAACAGGCCCCCGCAGCGGTATTTGCCGCTGGTGCCGGGTACTAAAAAATAGAGGGTTCGCATCACTGATGACCCAAGCATGGGAACTGCTCACCACTGCCCTGCCCCCGTCGTAAGCATTGGACATCCTCAACAGCCAGAAGATCCCCCCCCTGCCCCCCTTAGCAAGGGGGGTGGCGATAGGCCGGGATCTTGCAACCCGTTCAAGTCTGGTCACGAGCCTATCCCTACCGTCCACCTACCGTAATCGAGTCCACCTTCAGGTGGGGCTGACCGACGGTGACATAGATGCTGCCACTGACAGAGCCACAGAACCCAGGGGCGAGGCTGAGGTCATTGGAGCACATGGAGATGCGCTGCATCACGTCCTGGGCTTCGCCAATCAGGGTCGCGCCTTTCAAGGGCTTGGTGATCTCGCCATTTTCAATCAGATAGGCTTCATCTACCCCGAAGTTAAACTGGCCCGTCGCGCCGACGCTGCCGCCTCCCATTTTCTTGCAGTAGATGCCCTTCTCGATGGAGTCGAAAATCTCTTGAGTGGAGAAATCACCCTCAGCAATGTAGGTGTTGCGCATCCGGGAAGCGGCGGCGTAGGTATAGCCCTGGCGGCGACCGCTGCCGGTACGGGGATGGCCGGTACGCATGGAGCCCGCGCGATCGCTCAAGAAGTTCTTCAGCACCCCATTCTCGATCAGCAGGGTGCGCTGGGTGGGCATCCCCTCGTCGTCCATGTCGATGGTGCCAAAGGCGTCGGGGGGAAAGGCCCTCATCCCAGGCGGTGAGGTTTTCGTGGGCGATCTTGGTGCCCTTTTTGTCGATGAAGGGGTGGTGCCCCGCTCAATCTGGGTGGTCTCCAGCAGGTGGCCACAGGCTTCGTGAAAGATGACCCCGCCGAACTTGTTGGCCATAATCACCGGATAGCTA